>CAYNDS010000283.1:0-5134 GCA_964395885.1 uncultured Solibacteraceae bacterium
GACTACTGGTTTGCGCGCGCAAGCATATCGCAGTCACACAAACCGGCACAAGGTTTCTAATGAGAACGCCTTCTCAATCGACGCGGAGCTTCCGCCGTGCATACCCGGAAATCACCGGACTCACCCCAGCCAGCGTTTTCCGCCAGTCCCCGGCCGCATATTTCCGTTCGAAGTTCGCCACAGCAATGTCGTAGTTATTCAGTAACTCCCGCTTCAGTGCCGCCGGTGCAAACGAGTAAGCCAGAGAGTTACGCCCCACGTTCACAACCTCGTCCCAACTTAAGCGAAAAGCCCGAACCGCCGTGAAATATTCATCGGTCAGGCTGGAGTCCCAGGACCCTTGATCGTCCGTATTCAAGCAAACGGGAATTCCGAATCGGAGATACTCGGCAAAAGGATGCTTGCTGATCTCGGGCGTGTACTCCAGTAATTGGTTGGACACTAAGTTGCTTTCCACCAGATACTTTCCGGCACGCATCAGCAGCATCGTTTCGGGATCGGAAATCAGGTTGACGCCATGACCAATCCGGACCGCGCCCAGCTTCAACGTGTCGCGCACCTCGTGACCCGGATTGTCCACCTCGCCCCCATGCAACGAGAGCGCCAGGTTGCCATGCCGCCGGCGCATCTCGCGAAACGGCTCAAGGAATCGCGGGGCGTTCCCCTTGTCGTTATCTTCGCGCCCGGCCATGTTCATGCCCACCCAGTAATCCGGATTCGCCGATACGAAGTCCGCCACCGCCTGCAGACGCTGCGGTGCGTCCGCTGCGAAGCGAATGAAAATCCCCTGGTACCGGATCTTCAACGGAGCCTCCGCAGCCACGGCCTTCAACATCCGGAGTGTCTCTGCCGGAGATGGCCCGGCCGGCATCGCCATGATCTCGGCATACCGTATGCCTTCCGCTGCCCAGCGCCGCAACGTCGCCCGGAACGCCGCCCCTGCCACTTCCGGGTCCCGGCTCATCTCCTGCACCCGAGGTACGATGCGCTCAAAGAACTCGTCCCGGCCTTCACCGTTCTGATCCAACACCAGCGCCGAGATCCACTTCTCACGAGGTGCATCGCGCAACAGAACATACTCGCCACGCTCACATTCGGGCAGCGATTCCCACTTCGCCTTCGCGATATTCATCCAGAGCAGCGGCGCCGCCTCGTCCTTACAGTGAGCGACGCGCGTCCGCGTATAGAAGCGATCCTTCGCCGCTTCGTACCAGTCGGAAGCCCAGAAGGAAAGTCCATAGTGGACGTGAATATCGCCGCCCTTCGGTAAATCCCAAAGCAGGCGATAGAGTTCCCCGTCCGACGCCTCGGCCGCGATTGCAGAAAAGCGCGTGGAAAAATCCTGTGCCCCGGCGGCTGCCGCCACCAGTAAACAAAGCAGTCTCAGAGCCATCGCAAGAATGTTGACACGATCCAATAACCGTCCATGAACTTGAACGGCGTCTCGCCGACCGTGTAATGCCCGCACGGAAGGACAACGGTCTTGTGCTGGATGCTCGGGAAGCGCTTCACAAAGGCCAGAATCTCTTCCGACAGCTCCGGCAGGAACGTGGTGTCATACCGTGCGTAGATGAACAGCGACCGCTTCTGGGCGTGCCGCGAAAACCGCTCCATGTAGTTCACCGGTGAAATCGCCTGCCAGACTGCACGCAGGCGGTCCTGGTCCAAATGCTCTTCCACGCTCTGCCGGATGTGTTTCGTGGACAACCCCGTCCAGACGACATCGCCGAAGTACGACGAGCAGTGGTTGAACACGTTCACGTCAATCCGAGGATCATGTGCGCTCGCAAGAAACGCGTAGCATGACCCGAGACTCGTACCGACAATGCCGATGCGCTCATAGCCCTGTTGCTTCAGCCAGTCCACGCAGCAGCGGATGTCGACCACCGCTTGCCGTGTCGCATCGATCGTTCGAACAATGTTCGAGGACACCGCATAGTCGGCCCGGGTCAACCCGTTCGGCATGCGGTGATCGTGATAGGGCAAGCTCAGCCGCAGCGCCGGTAAACCAAACTTTGCCAGCCCCTGACACAGCCCGAGATGTTGTTCCGCCTTCGCGTTCCAGTGCGGCAGCACAATGACGGCGCGATCATTCCGTTTCCCGGGACGCTTCTCGACCGGAAACCAACGTGCGTGCACACGATTGTTCTCCTCAAATGGCGTCAGAGCCGGTGAGGTGAAGGAGAGCCGCCCATGCTCCAGCCGGAAGTCCTTCGGAACCCGGTGCCCGTAGAAGGCATCGCTGTCGGCGAGGATGCGGCGGTTGTATTCCAGCACCCACTCCTCATCGCTGTGTCCGTTCCGCTGGCCAGGCGTAACCGGCCAGCCATCCGCCCAGTCCAGACCCCATTCAAACGGGCGCACCACACGGTCCGTCGACCGGAAACAAAGGTGATTCTCCCAACGCTCAATCCAGCGCCGGTACATGCCGCTCATCATTCGAGAGAATCTTCAGTGTAGCCGCCCCAAGTGAAGGCTAGATGAAGCTGGCGGAGGACTTCAGCCGCGGCGCCCGCGGGTCCAGACCATGCAGGCAGAAGTGGTCCCAGGCCCAGAAATTCACCGTGTCGATTCGATTGCCCCGGGCCAGCAGGTACTCCCGGTCCCATGCCGACGCCGCGCGAAACACGGGCGCCAGGTACCGCACATGCTGCGCCGGCCATCCCAGCGTCAACGGGAACCGAATCGTCTTCTCCACCAGGTTGAGATCACGCGACCAGGCGCCGAAATCGAGCGCCTCCATCTTCAGGCGTTCAAACCCGGCCGTCGTCCGCGATTCCCATTCTGCCGGGAAGTTCACAAACCGGTTGAGCGCACCGCCCAACTGATGCACGCCCGCCGGCGTCGGGTGATTCACGTCGTACGGGTACAGCACCTCAAAGATCGCGGCGGGAAAGCTCGCCCGCACGTGCGACACCAATGCCGCCGTATAGTCCCGCAGCCGGTTGCGCAGAAAGGTCGCATCGGCGAGAGCGGCGTTCGGATTGTCCGTGGGACGCTGGAACCGCACCAGCGGACGGCCGAGAGCCGCCTGTGCAGCATCCTTCGTCGGCGGGTCGTAGAACGCCATCCCGCCCGTCGGATTGGCGGCACTCCAGTTGGTGAAGAACCACCAGACAAACTCGCCGAACTGCAGATTTGGCGTCACCCCCGCCGACGTCATCAGTTGTGCCAGATGCGCGTAGACCTGCCGGTGATACGCCAGCATCGGTTCAGAAAAGGCGCAATGCGTGGACTTCAGGCTTCCAAAGCCGACCGATGTTTCGACCGGCTCCCCATCCGGGAACCGGGCTGCAAAGCTGTCCGGCGGGTTGACCAACTCCATCGACGTCGCCGTGGTCACTTCCCGGTTGCGCAACTTCGCCTCGCGATAGAAGTCCGCATGCCAGTCGCGAGCGGCGCGATTCAATGCCGGGACGGCAGTCTCGTCAATTACCCAGCGTCCGGGCGTCCCGCCGCTGAGAGAACCGGCAACACTTACCGCACCCGTTGAACCGGTCACCGTCGTTGCCGATGCGGAGAAAGAGAACGAATAGGCCGGCATCGGCGAACGCGACGTCACGGTCAGGACATTGCCGGCAGCCGCCGCATAGACGCCGACATACGTTGCGTTGATCAGCCATGCAAAGTGACTGGCAATCAACTCCGGAGATTCCACCCCCAGCACGGACTTCCCCGACGTCTGTCCACCAATCGAAACGAAGGCGGCATCCCCGGCCTTCCACGTGCCCTCAAAGGTCACCGTTGCCGAAGGAATCACGGCACCGGTGCGCTTGCGCTGGTTCCACCAGAAGACGCCGAGATACTCGTTCAACGGCGCCCCAAAGCCCATCTGATCGAAGCCCCACAGCACGCGCGCGGGCGAGAGTTTGTAGGTGTGGTCAGTCGAATAGTCCAGCGCCGGCGACATCGACGCCTGCAGCGGCAGCGGGTCCGGAACGTCGCCCGGCACAGCCGCCTCCAGGAAGTCGAAGTCGAACTTCCCGGGGGTCTTCACCCGGATGGTCACCCGATGCTCCCCGCGCGGCACCTGGACGCGCACGCGCCGGCGTGTGTTTACCGGAGGCTCGTTCGCCAACCGGCAATCCAGGTCCGTCTCCGCGTCCCCGTCCAGACGCACACCGGCAACGGCGCGGTCCGGGTAAAGCGACGTTCCGATGTAGAGATCGTGCACCACCGGACAGGCGTAGAAGATCGTCACCGTGTCGCCCACTTGCGAGGCGCGGCGCGCGAAGCCCTGTCCGTAGAAGCCTTCCTCCAACACCCAAGTGCCCGTGTACTTGCACCAGGCATCGTTGTCCTGCACCCGCACGGAGTCCGGACCCGCCACCGGCAGCGCACGCTTGCCTTCCGGACCGCTCACCGTCCAGTTGGTGAAGACAGCCTGCCATTCCGTCGTGCCCACTGCCGCGCCGTTGGCAATGGGCGGCGCGAACGTCAGCCACATCTGGCGGACTCTCGGCACGCCGATTGCGGCAAAGTTCAGCGACACGCGCCAGGTCACGTCGGAACTACCGCCCGCGAAGGGGCCGCCGCCGGACACGCTCAACCGGGACCCGTTCTGGGTCGCATACATCGTCAGGAAGTTGCCGTCCGCACCCGGCAGCGTCGAAATGTGGATAGTGGCGCCCGACCGCGTCGCCACCAAGGGTAGGCTGGCGCCGGAATAGTTGGCGCCGTTGATCTGCGCCATCAGAGACTGCGCCGCGGCAAGCGGTCCGGCAGCGGTCAGAGTTCCGCCACCGCCACTCGAGGAGGACACGGCGTACTGCTGCCCGCCATCGACGCGGTTGCTGAGGTCCAATTGGTTGCCGGCAACCTGCGACACCGACACGAGTGGCGATGCGCTTGCCGCGGAAGCCAGTTTCCCGGTCAGCGAAGTGTTGGTTTCGCCCTCCGCCTCCGTCACGGTGTAGCGCACGCCACCGATTTCGAGCCAGTGCGCCGTGCCTTCTATGCCCGTCGCCACAAAGACAACGGAGCATTCCACAGCCGGCACGATGTAGTCGAACGCATAGTTCAGATACCAGAGCGTCACGCGGTCATACTCTCGGACGCTCTTGCCGGTGATCGTGAAGGAAGTTGTTGCCGCCGACGGACCGGCGCCCACCGGACTGGCATGGTCCCGCAGGCG
>CAYNDS010000284.1:0-5131 GCA_964395885.1 uncultured Solibacteraceae bacterium
CCTCGGCGAACCTCTCGCGCAGCCGGCGGGCGGCTTCGGGGCCTTCGGCTTTCTCGACGTCGGCGAGGTACTGAGCGCGGTCGTGGCGCAGGGCCAGGCTCATGAGGGTGTCGATGTGCCGCTGGCGCTGCAAGCACTCGGCCCGCCACTCAGGGCTGGCGCTGTCCACCTGGCGGCCGTCGATGAGGGTCACGCTGGGCATGGTTCCTCGCCGTGGAAAGGGTTGTTCACGTAGTCGGGCACCGGCACGCCCTTGGGCCACAGCCGGCGCTCCAGCAGTTCCTGCACGGTGTCCTGGTGGGCTTTCCACCACATCGCCTTGCGCTCGTCCTCGGTCAGCCGGGAGCCTTGGTCCAGGTCGACGTGGCACGCCGAGCACAGGCTCGCGCAGCGGTTGTCGTCGGCCTTGATGCTCTTGCCTTTGCCGTGCACGGCCCAGTTGGAGTGCGCACCGCAGACCGTGCCGTCGTCCTTCCCGCAGTTCTGGCAGGGGATCAGGCGGTAGGCCTTCATGAGGTCTGCGCTGCGCACGTAGGCGCGCTTCTCGATCCTGGGTGACTGGCCCAGCCGGAACGGCGCGGCCTGGCGCTGCAGCTTCGGAGCCGGCCGGCGCTCGGACTTCAGCAGTTCGGCGGCCTCCAGGGCCTGCACCACTTCCCGGCGCTCGCAGCCGAGGGCGCGGGCCAGGGCTCGGATCTCGCGGTCGGGGGTCATCGCGTCCATCCCCCTCGCCCGTAGATCACCACCAGCAGGCGCACGATCGTCCTGCGTTTGAAGATGTGGGCGGCGGTCATGCTGCACCTACTGTTGATCGTTTCGCGGGCGACTTGGGGGGATGAGGCTTCTTGATCTTCCGTCGCTTGCTCAGACACACCCAGCACATGTCATCGTCGTCGGTGCCGAGCCACCTGAAAATGGACCGTCTGTGCTCGTAGTTGCCACAATCGCAGCGCACCACCCACTTTGCACCCTGCTTGCCGCCCCCCTGGTTCGCTGCGTAGCCGATGATCGTCATTCGGCCTCGCCGACGCCCGGGAAGTTCGGCCAGCTCCGGCTTGTTCCTCAGCGCTTCCTGGGGAATCTTCCGTGTTGCCAGGGCCTCAGAGGAGAACACACGGTTGTCCTTGCGGATGTTTGGCGCCCACAAGGCCTCGGGCTTGGCCTTCTTGACCACCCTCATCGCCACCCGGTCGATGGGAATGTGGTTCACAAGCAGCTTCTCGATCATGCTGTAAGCTCCAGCGCCAGTTGGCGCGGGTCGGTTTCGGGTTGCGCGCTGCGTATGCGCACGGCCTTGCGCATGGGCTGGATCAGGTCGGCTAGGCGGGCGCACTTGGGGCCCCAGTGCTAGTAGCCCCGGCGCGTCAGGATCGACAGGGCTGGTCGGGTCAGGGGCTTGTGGCAGCGGGTGCAGCGCATCAGGAGGCCTCCCGCTTTGCCTGGATGGCGTCCACATCAGCGATCCGCTCGCCGATCCAGCGCACTACCGGCACAGCCCAGGAGTTGCCCAGGGCCTTGTATCGGGCGCTGTCGGATGCCCACCGCACGCGCGTCTGTCTACCCTTGAGAGGCAGAGGGACTAGCGTGTAGTCGTCCGGGAATCCCATCAGGCGCTCGCACTCGCGCGGGGTGAGGCGGCGCACTTGCATGGCGTGGTGGACGCACGTCTCCAGACCCTGATTTCGGCCGACCGGGTGCGTCACGTCTCCAGACACGTCTGGGTCTTGGCTGCCGTGGAACGCGACAGGTACCAGCGGAGTGCCGCGCCCCGTGCCGTCTTCGCTAGCGTCGAAACCTTCTCCGCGCAGGCTGTGCGTGATGAACGTCTCCGTCTCGAAGTCGTGCCGCCCCGTGCCGCCGTGCGCCGAGAGCGCCGAGGCTACGTCCCTGGGTCCGCTGGTGCGGTTCCCTCCGAAGGCCAGCAGGTGGCCAGCTCGGGCGTGGTTGACATCGCTGCCGCCGTCAGTGCTTCGAAGAGCGTCGGCGGGAGCGCCTTTCCACGCTTCTCGGCTCGGCGCAGGATGCCCCGACAGGCTCTGGCGCTCAAAAAGTACCGCTGCGGCACGTCGCCAGTCTCCAAGACATCCGACAACGAACACGCGGCGGCGGCGCTGGGCCACTCCAAAGTACTGAGCGTCCAGAACCCTGTAGGCGAACCCATACCCGAGTTGGCCCAGCATCCCGAGGAAGGTTCCAAAATCCCTTCCTCCGTTGCTCGACAGGACACCGGGGACGTTCTCCCAAACCAGCCAGCGGGGCCGATACTTTGAAGCAATGGCACCAAAGGTAAGCATGAGGTTGCCACGTGGGTCATCTAACCCCTTTCGGAGTCCGGCGACACTGAAAGATTGGCAGGGTGTTCCTCCGCACAGAAGATCGACAGTTGCATCGGGCCAGTCCTTGAACTTGGTCATGTCGCCACAGTTGGGCGTGTTGGGGTAGTGGTGGGTGAGCACGGCGCACGGGAAGGGCTCGATCTCGCTGAAGGCCACCGGCTCCCAACCGAGTGGATGCCAAGCCACCGATGCGGCCTCGATGCCAGAGCAGACGCTGAGGAATCTCATCAGGCCACCTCCTCCATCAACCCAGCCCACTCCCGGCCCAGGCTCGTCTTGGACCACCTCACGCCCCTTTTGTCGCCCTTTGAGTGCACGAACGTGATGAAGGCCCTGGCGAGGTTCTTGGTGAAGCGCTTGGACTCCACGCCGATCATCAGAAACCCGTCACCGTCGAGCGTGGGGATCATCTGCGGGGCCCGTGAGCGCCAGTCGGCCTTGAAGTCGTCGTCGTTCTTCGTGACCTCGTAGAAGGCCTGCAACAGCGCCCTCTTCCACACTTCGGGCTCGACCATCTGGCCGTGGAATGGCGCCTGCTTTGAGAGGTCGTTGAAGCACGAGTGGTACAGCTTCTCCTGCTCGCGGCTCTTTGCGGTGAAGACCTCGATGCACATGGTGTGACCGGCCAGGATCATGGCCTTGATCCACTCCCACAGCACCAGCAGCTCACGGTGGGCCTGCTGCGGGTTGCGAAGCGTGATCGACTTGCTTTCGCTCACTTCACCCCCTCCACCATCCGCACCACCTCCGGCCGGCGCCCGGTGCGGAATTGCAGCGGCTGCTTCACCACCTCGGCTCGGCCCTCCACGAAGGCGCGGCCCAGCGGTGTGATGCGGCACACCTGGTTGCGGCCGTGCCCCGTAGCCGGCTCGATCAAGCCCAGCTCACGCAGCCGCTCGACAGGCCAGTAGACGTTCGCCCGGCCCTTGATGTGCTCGGTGATCTGCGAGGACGTGGCCAGGCCGTCCAGCTCGTACAGGCGGCGGATGGCGATCTTCCAGGCGCTCACAGCACCTCCCGATCGGTCGTCATCGAGCGGATGCCGCCGAAGCCGGGCTTGAGCCGCGACTTCATGTCCTTCACCGTTGCGCTCGGCTCGCACGGCACGTTGCCGTGGTTGCGCATGGCCGGATTGGCGCGAATCTGCCGCGTGACCTTGTACCAGCTTTCCGGGGAAGCCGAGAAGTGGTGAAAGCACAGCCCACGTCGCTGCTCACCGCCGTCGTTGATGGCCGCCGCGTTCGGGCAGCCATGGGCCGCGCAGTGGTAGTTCGTGCGGACCAGCACCGGCCCGGCTTCCTCGCCGTCCGTGCGCTTCTTGCTCGCGTAGCTCATGCCTTGAACCTCTCAGCCTTGGCGAGCCAGTTGCTCCAGCTCTGCCGCCATCCCTTCACGCTTCGACGTGTGCCCTTGCCCTTGCCGTGGACCCAGTACTGGCGGAACTTCTCGGCCTCCCGCAGGATGTCGGCGGCCTTCCAGCCCAGCGCCTCGGCGTCGAGGCCCCATTGCTCGGGAAGCTCCCAGCCCTCGGCCAGCTTCGCCACGCGGTGGCCGTTGAGCACCTCCGCGTTGGCGTCCCCCAGGAAGTCGGGCGGCGGTTCGGCGCTCTTGGCCTTGGGCTTCGGAGAGGTTCGGATGTCGCCGTCGGGCGGTGTCGGCGTTTGCGCCGATCCGCCACCTACTACCGAACGAAGTGAGGTAGTACTACTGGTTCCGGTTCCGGTTCCGGTGTCGTCTCTACCAGGGTCACTCCCATGGGAGTCCCGTGGTAGTCCCGCGTCTGTCCCGTGGGACATTGCGTCCCTTCCTTCGGACATGCGGCGGCGGTATTCGGCCTTTCGAGCCTTCTCCTTGTCCTTGCGGGCCAGCATCTCCTGCACGCGCTCGACCAGGGTGTCGTGGTAAAGCCTGCCGTCGTCGGCCATCCACCAGCCCCGCATCAGGCAGGCGCGATGTTTCTGGAACGCCTTGATGGGCATGCCGATGCGAGCCGCGATCAGCTCGTCCTCGGCAGGCATGGACCCGCACGGCGTCTGCTCCCAGGCAGTCATCCACAGCATCAGCAGCCAGGGACGAACCTCTGCAGGAGCAAGCGCCCAGGTGTCAGACTGGCGGATGCGCTCATGGTCGAGCTCAAACCGCCACCCCTTGGCGCGGGTGTCCCGTGGGACAGGCGCGGGACGGGCTTGTGACACGTCACCGGCCATCAGGCTGCCTCCACCTCCCCGAGGTCGAGTTCGTGGTTCTCAGCCACGTCTCGGCGCCCGGCGGCGGCAAGCTGGACGTTCTTCACGGCCTGGCGGTAGTAGCTCGGCTTCAGCTCGATGCCGATGCCACGGCGGCCCAGGAGCACAGGGATGTAGACCTCAGAGCCAACGCCCATGAAAGGCGTCAGGACCACTTCCCCGGGGTTGCTGCGCAGCACCACGCAACGCTCGATCACGTCGAGCTGCAGCGGGTGGACGTGCTTCTCGTCTTCGCTGTCCTTGGCCTCGCGGTAGGGCAGCACGCGGTTGAACCGGATGTCATCCCACATGCAGTCGGCATACTGGCGCCAGATCCAGTGCGAAAAGCGGTTCTCTGTCTGCTTGCCAGACCACCCGCGGTAGGACAGCACGTCGGACGGCGGCTGGCGCTCGCCCGCGTATTCCAGGAGGCCCACCGGATGCTGCACCGGGATGGGGTTCTTGCCGACCTTGCGGAACAGCAGCAGGTAGTCGCCTGAAGCAATCCCGCAGTCCAGCGAGTCGGCCACGAGGGAGGCGTGCGCCAGGTTCTTCTGCATGGTGCGCAGG
>CAYNDS010000285.1:0-3394 GCA_964395885.1 uncultured Solibacteraceae bacterium
GTTCCGGCAGCTGCATCGCGCTTGTCACGGTGCGCGTCGAACGGGCCAGCATATCGTCCGGGTTCGTGTAGATGTTGTAGGTGTAGTTCATCGGCACGTTCGTCGTCTGCGTGACGGCGTCCGCGATCTCCTCACCCCACAGGCGCCGCACCAGCTTGCGCGCAAACAGCGGCTCCCACGCCGGATTCCAATCGCCCGGATACCGCGACGACAATTGGTAGGCCTGCGAATTGGCAATCTGGCGCAGCAACCACTTCAGGTCGTACCGGTTGTCGGCGAAGCCCTTGGCGAGTGCGTTCAGAAGCCGCGCGTGCGGTGTCTGCAGCGTCCACGGCTGCGGCGGCGGATTGTCCGGATCCAGGCGCATCGGATCGAACTGATTCAGCGGCTCCACCAATCCGCGCCCGAACATCTGCGCCCAGACGTAGTTCACCGCGGCGCGGGCAAATTGCGGGTCCGCCGTCACCGCGCGCGCCAGCGTCGTCCGGGGCAGTTCATTCGCCACCATGCCCTGATTCCCGAACGGATACCGCGGCGCCACCGTACGCGGCTGGCCCGGCGCCGGCTGGCGTGCGGGGCGGTTTCCGGTGGTCGTGTTCAGCGTGTAGTCCGTGCGGCCATCCTCGGCAACGATGAAGGCGTTGGTCCCCGGCTGCTGCGGGAACGGAATGTTGCGCAGATTCGTGCGCGAGATGAAGCTCGCCATCTGCCAGCCCTGCATCCGCTTGGCTTGCGCTCCCCACAGGCTCAACTGGTCCAGGTGCCCGGCACCGTCGTGACACAGGACACAGTTCATGTGGCCGATGCCGAGGAAGGTCTCCGAAATCGAGACCGCCATCTGGTCATAGACGTCCTGGATGGGACCGCCCGTCACCCGCGAGCCCAGCAGAAAGTTCACCGGTCCATTGCGCCAGCTGTGATCGGCGTTGGCCGAGATCAACTCCCGGGCCATCTGATCGTACGGCTTGTTGGCCGCCACCGACTCCCGAATCCACTCGTAGAAGACGTTCCGGCCCTGCTCAAACCGGTTCACCTGCTGGTTGCGGCTGGCGTTCTTGAACAGATCGCCGAAGTACATCGTCCACTTCTCGATGTAGCTTGGGCTGACCAGCAACTCTTCGATGTAGCGCCCGCGCTTGTCCGGCGCCTGGTCGGCCAGGAACGTCACCAGCCGATCGCGCGACGGAATCCGCCCCGTCAGGTCGAGCGTCACCCGCCGGAGAAACTCGGCATCGGTCGTCGTCGGGGCGGGCGAGATCCCCTGCCGCTCCAACTCCCCGAAGATTGCCTGGTCGATCAAGCTCGTCGGACCAACACGAAGTTCGTCCCCGACAGTCTCCAGCGACAAGGCGCGGGTGACATCCCCGGTCAGACGGCTGCGCCAATACCGGTCGCGACGCGCGGCGGACACCTGCTCACTGGCGAACTCGTCCCGGTCTTCCGCGAAAAACGAGCAATTGGCGTGATCGACAGGCAACTGTTCCGGCTCGTCCTGCTGAGCCGGCGCCTGCGCCGCAAAGAGCAGCACCCCCGCCAACAGCGCGCCGGACCCGAAAGCGGCATATCCTTTTTGGCGCATCATCATCCCCGAAAATGTCTTTCTTTTGTAACAGGTTCCCGCAAGCGGACGGGACGTCACTTCCGCTCCAGAATACCGCTAGAATTCGGTGGGCGAAGCAAGAGTTTTCGCCCGGATCAGAAAATTCTTCACTTAGGGGCTGAGCCGGAACCGGTCCGGAAGCGCTCTGCCTCCCGCTCAATTGCAGCCGGGCTGAAATTCGCTTCCTGGATCAACACCCGGTAGCGGAACCGCAGCCGTTCACCCGCCTTCAGGCGGAACGCGCCATCCCGCTTCGGGTCGTTGTAGAAGTCGTGAAGCCCAAAGATGTTAGCGGCAAACAGACCGTAGGCGCGGGCGTGCCACGTGGTCGGATGACGCGGGTTCTCCGGGCTGTCGAGAATCGTCACCGCTACCGGAGCGCCGTCCACCATCGCCTCATACTGGACCCAACGCGCCGGTTTCCCCCAGATCTCCCTTTCGCCGGCTCGCCCTTCGGCGTTGCGCATCGTCCCACCGCCCTTTTCCGTAAACTCATCGCGCAGGCGGAGCGCGAAGGTGCCCTCCTTCGTATCGCCGAAGACGACCGCTTCGGCTGCGGTCAGGGTGATGTCGAAATCGATGCTGCGGGTGGCCGCGGCGGCCCCAAACTCCATCGTGCGATTCTCGTCCAGCAGCTTCCGGCCCTCGCCGTCCCGCCACTCCAGTTCCGCCCGAATAGCGGGTCCGCGCGCCTGCACGGACTTCGTTCCGATCCGTCCCGAGCCTTTGCCGACGCCCTTCTGCCCCACCTCATTCGCCCAGAAGTCCCATCCGTTGACATCCCCATGCGAGAACCAAAGCCCTTTGTGGTGCGGGTGGTCCCGCTTGTCGGCAGGCTGCGCGTCGGCCATGGGCCAGGCGCGGGTGACCACTTTGCCGGAAGCGGCACGCAACGGGTGCAGATACGGCTTGGCGCCCTCGCGGATGTAAAACGTCGTAAACGGCTCTTTTCCGACGCGGACACGGGCGCCCTCCGGCACGGTCTCCACAACGACTTGCGCGGCCGCCAGCAGGCAGACAGTCAGGGTCATTTCTGTTGAGTGTAGCCGTTCCCCCTCGAAGCGGGGGCGGCCGTCAAAACCGGCAAGCTCGCCGTTCGGCGGAGCGTTCCCCTAGCCAATTGGAGGGATGGAGCCTGCAGAGAACGCGTGCTAGGTTGGGTACCAGTGGGCCTAGAGACAGACGTTGCGGTCGCGGCCGTGGATCTGACCAAGCGCTACCCTTCCGGGCAGTCGGAGATCACGGTTCTGGACCGGTTCGCCTTGCGGGTGGCACGAGGCGAGTCGGTCGCGATTACCGGCCCCTCCGGCGCGGGCAAGACCACGCTTTTGTATCTTTTGGGTGGCTTGGATCGTCCCACACAGGGGAAGGTCTTTCTGGGATCGACCGAGATGACGGCCTTGGACGCGGATGCCTTGGCCCGGCTGCGGAACCGGGAAATCGGCTACGTGTGGCAACAAAACTCGCTTTTGCCGGAGTTTACGGCCCGCGAAAACGTAGAAATGCCGCTCCGGATTCGCGGGCTGACACTATCGGAAACCGCTCGGCGCGCCGATCAATCTCTAGAAGAGGTGGGACTGAGCGGAAGAGGCCATCACCGGGCAGGCGAATTGTCGGGCGGAGAGCAGCAGCGCGTTGCACTCGCCCGTGCCTTGGCCGCCGAACCCGCCTTGCTTTTGGCCGATGAGCCCACCGGAAATCTGGACGCCGCCACCGGCGAACGGATCATCGAATTACTGCGCGACCTGCAGTCGCGCCGCAAGTTCACCAGTGTGATCGTGACGCACAATCCCG
>CAYNDS010000285.1:3404-5055 GCA_964395885.1 uncultured Solibacteraceae bacterium
CCGTGCGCTGTGACCGTGTGGTTACGCTCGCCGCCGCATCGTCGGGCGAGCCCCAATTTCAGCAGCGCAGTTACAATGAGAGGTAGGCACTATGTTTGAACGCTACACGGAGAAGGCCAGACGGGTGATTTTCTTCGCCCGGTATGAGGCCAGCCAGTTCGGCAGCCCATACATCGAGACTGAGCACCTGCTGCTCGGCTTGCTGCGAGAGGATAAAGCCCTGGCGAACCGCTTCCTGCGTTCGCATGCCGCCATTGAATCGATCCGGAAACAGATCGAGGCGCAGACGACCGTCCGGGAGAAAGTTTCGACCTCGGTCGACCTGCCGCTCTCGCACGAGTGCAAGCGCGTCCTGGCCTATGCCGCCGAAGAAGCCGAGCGCCTGAACCACAAGCACATCGGCACGGAGCACCTGCTGCTCGGCCTGCTGCGCGAGGAGAAGAGCTTCGCTGCCGAGATCCTGCACGAGCGCAGCCTGCGCCTGAATCAGGTTCGCGAGGAGATCGCCCGCTCGACGTCGGAAAAGCAGTCCTCCAACCGCTCCAAGGAATCGTCGCTGCTGACCGAGTTCAGCCGGGACCTGACGCAGACTGCTGTCGACGGCACGCTCGACCCGCTCATCGGCCGTGACTTTGAAGTCGAACGCGTCATCCAGATTCTCTGCCGCCGGACGAAGAACAACCCGGTGCTGATCGGCGAGCCCGGCGTCGGCAAGACGGCCATCGTCGAGGGCCTGGCCCAGAAGATTGCCGATGGCGACGTGCCCAGCTTTCTGGCCGACAAGCGCATCCTCGCGCTCGATCTGTCGCTGATTGTCGCGGGAACCAAGTACCGCGGCCAGTTTGAAGAGCGCCTGAAGACGATCATGAAGGAGTTGATGGAGAACCAGAACGCCATCATCTTCATCGATGAGTTGCACACGTTGGTCGGCGCCGGCTCGGCCGAAGGCTCACTGGACGCCGCCAACATCCTCAAGCCCGCTCTCTCGCGCGGCGAAATCCAGTGCATCGGCGCCACCACGCCCGCCGAGTACCGCAAGTCGATTGAGAAGGATCGCTCGCTCGAACGGCGCTTCCAGGCCGTGAAGGTGCCGCCGCCGAATGAATCGGACGCGATCAAGATCATGTTCGGCATCAAGGAACGCTACGAGAAGTTCCACGCCGTCGCCTACACCGACGAAGCGATCGAATCCTCGGTGCTGACCTCGTCGCGCTTCATTCCGGACCGCTTCCTGCCCGACAAGGCCATCGATCTGATCGACGAAGCCGGTGCCCGCGTGAAGCTGAAGCAGACCACGCTGCCGCCGGACGTGGCTGAGATTCAGAAGCGGATCAAGTTCATCGTCCACCGGATGGAGAACGCCATCGCGAACCACGAGTTCGAGAAGGCCCGCTTCTACTCCGACGAAGAGCGCAAGGAGCGCGAGACGCTCCGTCAGCTCCGCGAAAAGTACAACCTCGACGACACCTCGACCGGCGTCGTTACCAAGGACGATATTGAAGACGTCGTCGCGCGCTGGACCGGCGTGCCGATGACCTCGATCAAGGAAGAAGAAGTTCAAAAGCTGCTTCGCATCGAGGAAGAGCTGCACAAGCGCGTCATCAGCCAGGACAAGGCCATCGGCGCCCTGGCCCGCGCGATTCGCCGCTCC
>CAYNDS010000286.1:0-4987 GCA_964395885.1 uncultured Solibacteraceae bacterium
GTCGAATAACGGGGCGACGGACTGCCGTGCCGAGAGCGCGACGGCGCTGGCGGAAATGCTTTCGACCTCGCGCAGGCGTGCCGGCCATTCCGGATCGAGATCCGCCTTGTTGAGGACGACGGTTGCGGCGGCGCCGCTGGCGGAGGCTTGGACCAGGTAGCGGTCCAGCCGGTTCCGGTTGTAGTCGCCGTCGAGCCCCATCACGATCAGGATGCGGTCGACGTTTGCGGCCAGAATCTGCTGGCCGCCTCCGGGACGCTGGCGGGAGATGCAGGTGGTGCGGGGCTCCACTTCTTCAATCAGGGCAAGTGACGGGTCGACGCGGCGGGCGCGGACCCAATCGCCGACGGTGGGCAACTCCGCGCTCCAGCGCAGGGCTCCGGACGGGACGGCGTCCGATTCCACGCCGTCGTCAAATCGCAGGCAGTATCGTTCCTGGGCGGCTTCGCACACGCGGGCGCGCCGGAGAACGGAGGAGAGGAAATCCATTGTGATCGCTCCAGAGACACACCAAGGGCGGACAGGTGGGAGGCGTCTTTGGGCCGGCGCGCCAGAAGCGCCGGTTAGCGAACAATGACCCGATGCAAACCGGTAGACTAGCACGCGCGGCGGCGCGGCGTGGCGCTCACACGCGCGGCAGCCACATGATGAGGGTCGCGCTGACGACTCCGCCGGCGGTGGCCAGCGTCAGAATCGCCAGCGCCGCCGTGAGCGCCAGGCGGGCAAAGCGCGTCCCGTTGCGCTCGACGGCGAAGTAGAGTTCCAGCACCGCCAGCGGGACGAGATACTGCGCAAAGCCGAGGAAATCGAGCAGCGGGCCGCGGAAGGTGTCGGGGTCGAAGCCCACCGGCGCGCGGTGGATCACCAGCCAGAGCATCAGGCCGATCCGGAAGAACCAGACGCCGCTGGCGGCCAGGAAGAGGCGCAAGGCCCAACGACGGTGCTCCGTGAATCGGCGTGCCCGCGCCTGCCGCCACGCCATCGCGGCAAAGGCCAGAATCAGCACTCCGTTAAGACTGACGCTAAGGCTCATGAGGGGGCCGCCTGCCGACCCGCGAGTGGCGACCATGTAAAGGCCGGCGAGACTGGTGAGCGCGGCGGCGGAGACGTAGATCCTGCCGGACCACCGGTGCAGCGCCGGCCAGGCTCGGCGGACCTGTGGAATCAGTTGCACGGCGCCGGTGACGAGGAGAACGAAAGCCCACAGCAGATGGATCCCGACCGCGGCATTGCCGGCCGGATCACCCGGGATGAAGCCGTGCGGCATCACCCGATTCCAGCCGCGCAGATCGCCGGACAACGTGGCGCGTCCGTACAAGAGCGCAATGTAGGCAGCGAAGATCCACTGGCCGGTGACCGCCACAGTGAACCAACTGCCGCCGGACCATCGCATCGCAGCCGTGGCGTTCATCTCCCGGTTCTACGGAGAGGCCGGGCGGAAAGTTCCGCTCGATTCAGTCGAGCTGGAGGAAGATCTCTTCGCCGGTGACGACGACCGGGAAGGCGCGCAGGCGGCAGTCCGGATTGCGGTCATAGGCGCCGGTGAGGCAGTCGAACTCCCAGGCATGCCACGGGCAGACGAGCATCCGTCCGTGCAGCGCGCCTTGCGCCAGAGGTCCGCCAAGGTGGGGACAGGTACCTTCGACGGCGACAATCTGCCCTTCGACGCGGCAGATGGCGTAGCGGTCATCGCCGTCGATGAACTCGGTGAGATTGTTGGCGGAGAGATCAGAGAGGCGGGCGGCGCGCTTCAGCGGCATACACTAATCCATCATGCGACGGATCACCCTGCTCGTTTGCCTTCTGGCCGTGAGCTGCAACCGAAGTCAGAAGCCGGTTGTCGGCGTGGTGCCGAAGGGCGCCAGCCACATCTTCTGGCAGACGGTGCACGCCGGGGCGATCAAGGCGGGGCGGGAGTTCGGGTTCGACATTGAGTGGAACGCGCCGACGCTGGAAGTCGATTCGGCGCGCCAGATTGAGATCGTGGACAGCATGGTGAACCGGCGGCTGGCCGGAATCGTGCTGGCGCCGATTGATCGCAAGGCGCTGGTGGCGGTGGTGGAACGCGCGGCGAAGGCGGGCATTCCGGTGGCCATTTTCGATTCGGCGCTCGATTCCGCGACACCGGTCAGCTATGTGGCCACCGACAACGCGGAGGGCGGGCGCATGGCGGCGCGGCGGATGGGCGAAGTCTGCGGGGGGAAGGGCAAGGTGGCGGTGATCGGCTTCATGCCCGGCAGCGCCTCCACCATGGAGCGCGAGCGCGGCTTCGAAGAGGAACTGAAAGCGAAGTTCCCGGCCATGCAGATCGTCGCGATGCAATATGGCTCCGCCGACCGCGCCAAAGCGATGGCTCTCACCGAGAACGTGCTGGCGGCGCATCCGGACCTGGCCGGCGTCTTTGCCGACAATGAGTCCAGTTCGGCTGGTGCGGTCCAGGCGTTGAAGTCGCGGCAGGCGCGGCAGGTGAAGATGGTGGCCTTCGACGCCTCCGAGCAGTTGGTGAACGATCTTCGCGACGGCTGGATCGATTCGCTGGTGGTGCAGGATCCGTTTCGCATGGGCTACGAGGCGACGCGGGCGGTGGGGCAGACACGCCGGGGCGAAACGGCGGCAAAGACGATCGATTCCGGCAGCCGCCTGATCACGCGGGAGCAGTTGGCGGACGCGGCGGTGAAGGAGTTTCTGTTTCCGGATCTGAAGCCGTGGCTGGGCGGCGCGGCATCTCATTAGAGTGGGGCATTGTGAATTGTGCGGGCGGGAAGGCGCTCCGCTGACCCGACATCATCTGATTCCGCGCAGCCGCGTGCACGGCCGCCTGCGGAAAGAGCAAAAGCAAGCGGCGCTGGAACGAATCGCGATGCTGTGCCGGGCGTGTCACCGGTTCGCGCATGTGACGCTGACGGAGCGGGAGATGGCGTCGGGCTATGGCTCCATCGCCGCGCTGCGGGCGCATCCGGAGATCGCGAAGTTTGTGGACTGGATTCGAACGAAGCCGCCGGGGTATCAGCCGCATACGCGGCGGCGACAGGCGGGTTGAGCGTTTCGCCCGCGCTTCACTGTTTCTTGACACACAAAAAATTGCGCCCTATAATGCACGCGTCCGCATTGATTTGAGGAGGAAGTATGTCCCGATTCAAAGTCGGCTGCTTTGTCCTGTTGGGTTTGGGAGTGCTCGTGGAAAGCCCTCTGCCAGCCCAAACCTGTTCGCTCAACATGAACTGTAGTGCCTGCGCAAACAGCGGGGACTTTCCGTGTTCTTGTCCCAGCAACGTCCCAGGCGCCAATGTCAGGAGCTGTGCAGGGGTGAGTCAGCCGAGAGTCGATGTGGCCGAGATCCGACGCGCACGGATCGCAACGGTTGCCTTTGCGCAAAGTGAGGGTCTCTCTGGGGTTGTCGATATCCCAGCGGTGGGCGCGGAAGACCCCTCCTCACCGCTGCGCGTTACGTCGGCTCAACTTGAGGCAACCGGACGCGATATCGTCGGGGTTCGATATACCGTCACCAACGCGGGCGCGAAGGCAGCTGTTGCCTACATGGTTCAGCTTCGGCTTCGCGACAGGGAGGACCGGGACATCACCATCCTGTTCCGTGTGGATGGGTTTTTCGGGCGTGGAGACCTCGCGCCGGGCCAGGCCCAAGTCTTTCATCCTGCCTTTCGCCAGGAAATGAAGGCACCCCTGAAGTCCGCCGCCCTCGTTGTGACGTTCGCGCTACTGGAGGGCGGAGAAGCGGTAGGGCGCAATGCCGCGGCAATTGCATCGGATCTGGAAGCATCCTATCGGAAGCAGCTCGGCGTCTACCAGCAAGTGACGCAGGCATTGGCGAACGCTCCGGCTGACAAACAAGTGCAGGCGGCCGAAGCGGCATTGCGTTCAGCCGCGCCTCAGCCTCACTGCTCGGACGCAGTCGCGGACTTACTGCATGCGCTGAATAGCCGGGGAATCGAGGGTCTGCGAAAGGCGCTTGCGAGCCAACGTCCTTTGTGGTGAGTGCGGTAAGGAAGTGACGGGCCGTCATCATCTGCTCGATCGGCCTGTCACGCCTGCCGGGGGCCGTCACGGACCTTGACTGAATCGATTCCTGTCGAAGCGGCCATCCACGGAACGCCGCTTCGGCTTTCCCGGGAATTTCGGGGCATCCTCGGCCCGATTGCCTCGGAACAGCGGGATCTGCTAGGCTAAGGCGTAAAGCGTTTGGTTCCGGGGCGTAGTGGTGTGCTGGCACGGCTTTGCTCCGCCGACACCTCCTTTCGACATCCACATGCAAGAGATGCTGAATCAGGTCGCCGACCTTGTGGTCTCGGCGATTCCGACCACAATGCTGGTTGTGGTCCTGGCCGTTTACCTGCGGGCCGTCCTATTCCAACCCATGGCGAAGATGCTGGCGGAGCGCGAAGCTGCCACGCGTGGCGCCGTTGCGGCTGCCCATGAAGCCGTCAGGAAGGCGGAGCAGCGCGCCAGCGACTACGAAACGGCTCTCCGCCGCGCCCGCGGCGAAGTGTTGCAGATGCAGGAAGCCGAGCGCCGGAAACTCCGTCAGGAGCAGGTGGAAGGTATCGCTGGGGTGCGTCAGGCGATCGCGGCGAAACTGGACGAAACACGCCGGAAGCTGGCGGCGGACGCCGAGCAGGCTCGCGGCGGGTTGCGCGCCCAAGCCGACCAGTTGGCGGGGGCGATCACGACGGCCGTTCTCGGGAGCCGCAATTGAGACTTCTCCTGTCCGTTTTCCTTGCCTTCAGCCTGCTCGCCCAGGAGCACGGCGCCGATGCCCATGCCGGCGGCATGGATGATGTAACCCGCTGGAAGTGGATCAACTTCGCGATTCTGGCGGCTGGTCTGGGGTTCCTCATCCTGAAGTTTGCCGCTCCCGCGCTTCGCGGACAAAAGCGGCAGATTGCCGGAGACCTGGCCGAGGCGCAGCGGCTGCGCACGGAGTCCGAGGCAAAGGTGGCGGAGATCGACCGCAAAGTGGGTAACTTGCAAG
>CAYNDS010000287.1:0-4986 GCA_964395885.1 uncultured Solibacteraceae bacterium
TACTCATAGCGCGCGCCGAGGTTCAGCGTCAGGTTTCGCGCCACCTTCCAGTCATCCTGCACGAAGAAGCTGCTGATGACCTTCTTGTTGTAGATCACTGTCGGCGTCGTTTGGGCATACGCGAACGGCAGCCCGAGCAGGAAGTCTCCCCACGGGTTGTTTGAGAACGCATTCCGGCGGAACTCGAAGCGTCCGATCGGGGCCGAGACATCGAGAATCGGCGTAAAGATGTTCTGGTAGTCGTAGCCGGCGCGGATGTTGTGGTTGCCCCGGACCATCGAGACGTTGCCGTTGGCCAGGATGACGGTCGGAATCTGGAACTGCGGTGTGGAGGTGTGGCGGCCCAGCGCGTCCATTCCGTCAAACGTCAGCTTGGGCCAGCCGCCGTTGATCTGCGGCGAGGACGGCAGATTCGGGATTCCGAGCAGCTCGGTCGCACTCGCCGAGCCGAAGTTCGGCGGGAACACTTGGGCGTTCAGCCGCGTGAGACCGCCGCGCAGTTCGAGAATCGTAGTGGGGTTGAGCGTCAGGTTGCTGCCGATGACGCCGTTGTGCGCCTTGGTGGCCGTGGTTCCGAAGCCGTCGTTGGTGGAGCCTTCCACCAGCCCGGCAAAGCGCGGCGGACGGAACAGCGTCAGGTCCGAGTAGCTGTAGCGGCCAAACAGCCGCCAGTTCGGCGTGATGTAGTGATCGACGCGCGCGTCACCCTTGTCCACTTGGGTGGCCTGCACGCGTGTCGAGATGAACGTCCCCGGAATCGGGATCAGCGGCGTCGGCGTCGGTTGCGGAAAGTTGGGGTCGGCAAGGATGCGCTGCGCCACGCGGCTGAAGCGGGACGGCGGAATCACGGCGTTCGGAAACGGCTGACCCGAGGTGGGGTCGACCGGAGGGATGCGGAGATCGGCGGAGAGTCCGTTCGGCGTCGTCCCGAAGTTGCCCCGCTGCAGATCGAGCGTCGGCACGACGCCCTGATAGTTCAATCCCTGCCGCTCGCGCTCACCCTCCCAGTTGAGGAAGAAGAAGGTCTTGTCCTTCCGAATCGGACCGCCGAGATTCGCGCCGTACTGATTGAAGCGCAGCCGTGGCTTGACACCCCCCAGCGTCGGAGTCCAGCCCCGCGCGTCCATGCCGTCGTTGCGGAAGAACTCCCAGAGCGTGCCCCGGAAGCGGTTGCTGCCACTCTTGATCGAGACGTTGACGACCCCACCGGCAGAGCGCCCGTATTCGGCCGAATAGCTGTTGGTCAGCACGCGAAACTCCTCCACGGCATCCACCGACGGCCGGATCACATCGACGCGCTCCCCGCGAAACGAGCTCGCGTTGGAGTTGTTGTCCGCGCCGTCCAGCAGGTAGTTGTTCTGTAGCGTGCGGTTGCCGTTGATCGAAATCGCACCGCCCAGGCGCTGTGACGGCTGCACCGTGGTGCCCGGCACCAGCAGGACCAGTTGCGTGTAGTCGCGCTTGTTCAGCGGCAGTTCGCGAATCAACTGCCCTTGGATGACCTGTCCGCGGACACTGGTCTCCGTCTCCAGAAGTGGCGCCGCCGCCCCCTCCACCGTGATCGACTCCGAGACCTGCCCCGGTTCCAAGGCGAGGTCCGCGCGAAGACGGTCGCCCACGCGCAGGACGAGTTCTTCCGTCTCGGCCACCTTGAAGCCCGCCTGTTCCGCGCGAACCTTGTAGGCTCCCGCGCGGAGACCGGGAAACGAAAAGTTGCCGGAATCGTTCGTAGCGCCCGCCCGTTCGACGTTCGTTCCCAGACTTCTCAGGGTGACCTTCGCCCCGGCCACCACCGCGCCGGACCGGTCCCGAACCGTTCCCAGAAGTTCGCCGTATTCGAACTGCGCGAAGGCAGGAAGCGCGAACACCAGCAGGCAAAGCGAGAGGGCGAGACGAAGCATGACTGCTAGGTTGGGCCAGCGGATTTACATTCGATTGAGCAGGCAATGACAAATGAATGACGGATTGGGAGGCCGTCGAAAGGACTTCCGCCCGACGGCGCGTTCGATCTGCGTCCGCCAGCGGCGCGAAATCCGTCATAAAATCGAATTGCCACGGCTTCGTCGCGCATCCCTTTAAACGAGCGCACGTCCGAGTTCGTCTTTCACGAGGCCGGTTGGCGCGAACTACACAGGAGAATCACCACCTCATGGCGCAAGCGGGCGCGGGTTTGGAAGGCATCATTGCCGCGGAATCTTCCATTTGCTACATCGACGGCGAAGCGGGAATCCTCAGCTATCAGGGATTCGACATCAATACGCTGGCCGAGAATGCCACCTTCGAAGAAGTCGTGTTCCTGCTCTGGAACGGGCGGCTGCCGAAGCAGGCGGAACTGGACGCGCTGAAGTCGGAACTGGTCTCCTATCGCGAGATCCCGGCGGAGGTAACGGCCTTTCTGAAGGCGAATCCGAAAGGGTTGCCGATGTCCGTGCTGCGCACGGCCGTGTCGATGCTGGCGCTCTATGACGAGGAAGCCAACGACATGTCGATCGAGGCCAACCGGCGCAAGGCGGTCAAGCTGATGGCGCGCACCTCGACCATCGTCACCAGCTTTGACCGGCTCCGGCGCGGTCTCGACGTGGTGGCCGGCGACCCCTCCCTCAGCTTCGCGGGGAACTTTCTTTACGCCCTGAACGGTGCCAAGCCGGACGCCGTGATGGAGCGGGTGCTCGACATTGCCCTCACGCTGCATGCCGACCACGAACTGAACGCATCCACCTTTGCCTCGCGCGTGACGGCGGCCACGCTGTCCGACATCTATTCGGCCGTGACGTCCGGCATCGGCGCGCTGAAGGGTCCGCTGCACGGCGGCGCCAATGAGGACGTGATCAAGATGTTGCTGGCCGCGGGCAACAAGGAAAAGGCCCTCGAGATGATGCGCCAGAAGCTGGACAACAAGGAGAAGATCGCCGGCTTCGGCCACCGTGTCTACAAGGTGATCGATCCCCGCGCCATCCACCTGAAGCGCATGGCGAAGGACCTGGCGTCCTCAACCGGCCACATCGATCTGTATGAGGCCTCCGAGGCCGTCGAAGAAGCGATGCGGACGGCCAAGGGCAAGCCGCTGGCCCCGAACGTCGACTTCTACTCGGCTTCGGCCTACTACTCGCTCGGCATTCCGGTTGACCTGTTCACGCCCATCTTCGCGGTGAGCCGCATGTCGGGCTGGACGGCGCACGTGCTGGAACAGTACACAAACAACCGATTGATCCGCCCGCGCGCGGACTACAAGGGTCTGCCGGTGGGCCAGGCTTGGGTTGCGATCGGCGACCGCGCCTGACCACGCGTCCATGCACGATCTGAATCTCTTCCGCGGCCAGCTGGAGGCAACCGCCGACCGGCTGGCGACACGCGGCTTCACGCTGGACCGCGAAGCCTTCCGGGCGCTCGACCAGGAACGCCGCGCGGCGCTTACTGAGTCGGAAACACTGAAATCGCAGCGCAACGCCGCTACCGCCGAAATCGGGAAACTGCGCCGCGAGGGCGTGGATACGGCGGAGCGTCAGCAGCAGGTCCGCGAGATGGGGGACCGCATCGCGACGCTGGAGGAACGGGCTCGGCAACTGGACGAGCGCTTCCGCGAGCTTCTGGCGGGCATCCCGAACATCCCGCACGAATCGGTCCCGACCGGCGCCTCGGCTGAGGAGAACGTCGAGGTTCGCCGCGAGGGGACCATTGCGCCGCTCTCGTTTTCGCCCAAGGCTCACTGGGACCTGGGGCCGGAACTCGGCGTCCTGGACTTTGATCGCGCCACCAAGATCACGGGTGCGCGGTTTGCCTTGTACGCCGGTCTCGGCGCGCGCCTGGAACGCGCCCTGATCAACTTCATGCTGGACACCCACACGCGGGAGCATGGCTATACCGAGGTGCTTCCGCCGTTTCTGGTGAATTCGGCCAGCTTGTTCGGAACCGGGCAACTGCCAAAGTTCGCCGAGGATCTGTTCAAGATCGACGCGACGGACTACTGGCTGGCGCCGACCGCGGAAGTGCCCGTCACCAACATCTATCGCGACGAGACGCTCGAGGCCGATGCGCTTCCGCTGAAGTACTGCGCCTACACGCCGTGCTTCCGTGCCGAGGCAGGAAGCCACGGGCGCGACGTGCGCGGCATCATTCGCCAGCATCAGTTTCAGAAGGTGGAGTTGGTGAAGTTCACGCGCCCGGAGGACAGCCACGCGGAACTGGAGTCCTTGACGCACGACGCCGAGAACATCCTGCGAAAGCTGGGCCTGCCGTTCCGCACCGTCCTGTTGTGCACCGGCGACATGGGCTTTGCCTCCGCGAAGACCTACGACATTGAGGTCTGGCTGCCCGGACAGAACGGCTTCAAGGAGATCAGTTCCTGTTCCAACTTTGAGGCGTTTCAGGCGCGCCGCGCCGGGATGCGCTTCAAGGCAGGTAAGAAGTCTGAGCCGCTGCACACCCTCAACGGCAGCGGATTGGCCGTCGGCCGCACGTGGGTCGCTGTCGTGGAGAACTACCAGCAGTCGGACGGCAGCGTCATCGTTCCGGAGGCGCTGCGTCCCTACTTGGGCGCCGAGCGCATTACCCCGGAACGCAACCTGGTCTGATCCCGTCGGCTATACTGGAACATTCAACCCTCGCGTCGCTCTCATCGCGCGCGAGGGTTCTTTTCCGAAGGAGAGCTTGAACGATGTTGGATCTGTTTCGGCGGCGCGACACCACGCTGCGCTACGTGCTGATGTTCCTGTTGGGTTTAGTCGCCGTCTCGATGGTGGTGACGCTGATTCCCGGCTTCGGCACGGACACCGGGTCCCGTCAGGACAACATCTTTGCCGAGGTCGGCGGTAAGGCCATCACGCAGCGCGAAGCCCTGGCGAGCGTTGAGGCGCAGCTGCGCCGGTTCAATCTGCCCCGCAATCAGTCGCTGGTGCTGGCGACGACGGCGCTGGACGATCTCGTCAATCAGCGCGCGCTGGAATACTATGCCGGCCAGATGGGCTTCCGTGTCACGGAAGAGGAGAT
>CAYNDS010000288.1:0-4952 GCA_964395885.1 uncultured Solibacteraceae bacterium
GGTGCAGCCGGTGGTGGTCAGCGTCAAGGAAGCGGTGGTTTCCGATGCATGCTGGAAGGACCGGGTGGGCGCGCTTGCGATGTGGACGCGCGCGGCCTTGATCTGCGGCATGGCAAGCAGGGTCCGGGCAAGCTCGCCTTCCTTGGCACGCCAGTAGGCGGCGTCAAACATCTGTGAGGTGGTGCCGAAGCCCGAGAGGTTGTCGAGAAGCTCATACCCGCCGCCGCCCGCGGCGGGCAGCCCTTCCGAGGCGAGGGCCATGCGCAGGCTGGCGCGCTGGGTGGCATCGACGAAGATGGAGTCCGCGCGCACCTCGTAGGTCACGCCGCGCTGGTCGAGCGCAGCCACCACGTCCCCCGCCGCAGCCGGTTCAAGCCCGGCGTACAGAAGCGCCATGTCCGTCTGCCCGGCGATCCGTCCAAGCGCAAGGACCGCTGCGAACATCGCGACGGTTGCGCCCACGATGATGATCCTGCGGCGCAGGTCGAGGGCGGACCAGGTGGCGATCACGTTCTGCAAGGCGATTCTCCGCTTCCGGCGATTCTGCCGGTGGCGCAGGGTTGACCTGTGCCGCTTAACAATCGGTTAGTGACCTTCGGCCTATCCTGCCTCTGTCCGAATACGGGAGATGGACGTGGCAACTGCCGATGCGACGCTGACCGCCCAGCCGAAACGGCGGTCGAAGAAGCCGTTTCTGTTCGGCATCCTGCTTGCCGCCCTGCTGGGTGGCGCGGGGTTCTACGCCACCTGGTCCGGAATGATCCTGGGCGACGCCGAAAGCGCCGAAGTCGGGACGGCGCCCGGCCCGCTCAAGGGCATCGCTTTCGTTCCGTTGGACACGATGGTCGTTTCCCTTGGCGCTGATTCGGGGAGCGAGCATCTGCGCTTCACCGCCCAGGTGGAAGTTGTGGATGCGGCGGAGGCTGACGTGACCCTGCTGAAGCCGCGCATCCTGGACGTGCTGAACAGCTACCTCCGTGCGATCGACACCGCGTCGATCGAGGACCCGCAGGCCATGGCGCGGCTGCGCGCGCAGATGCTGCGCCGGGTGCAGATCGTTACCGGAGAGGGGCGCGTGCGCGACCTTCTGATCACCGAATTCGTGCTGAACTGACGGGGCCGATATGGAGCTTATCGCAGATGTCCTTCTGGTCGCAGGGTCCTTCGGGGCCGCGGTCTACTGCTATGTGCTGGCAACGCGACTGAAACGCTTCACGACGCTGGAAAGCGGCATGGGCGGGGCGATCGCGGTGCTTTCGGCGCAGGTCGACGACATGACCGTGGCGCTTGAAAAGGCGCGCGGGGCGGCAAACGAATCGGCAGAGAGCCTTGAGGCGCTGACGGCGCGGGGGGAGGCGGTTGCCCGCCGCCTGGAGCTTCTGGTCGCCTCGCTGCATGATCTGCCCGATCCGAAGGCAGCACCGGTGGCTTCCCCGCCGCAGGAAGACCCACCCGAGGAAGACCGTCGGATGCGCTTCGTGCGTCGCCGGGCACCGCGTGACACGCTGGAGGCGGCGGAATGACCCGCAAGGCCGGCCGAGGGGCGCTTTTCATCGTTGCGATGCTTTTTGCAACCTCGGGCGCGTTGCGTCTGGGGTCGGGGGTGGGGGTTGCCCTTGCCCGGGCCGAGGAACCGCCGGACACGGCCGCGGCGGTCGCACCGGCGGCTTGCGTGCCTCCGGCGGCGCTGGCCGAGGCGCTGTCATTGCGGGAGGACCGCCTGACCCTGCGCGAGGCCGCGCTGAACGATCGTCAGGCTGCCCTGGCACTTGCCGATCAGGCGATAACCGAGCGGCTTGCGAAGCTTGAGGCGATGGAGGCCAAGCTGCGCGAGACGCTTGCGCTTGCCGATGGCGCAGCCGAAGCCGACATCGAGCGGTTGACGGCGGTCTATCAGGCGATGAAACCGAAGGATGCCGCAGCCCTTTTCGAGGCGATGTCGCCTGAGTTCGCCGCCGGTTTCCTCGGGCGGATGGCACCGGAGTCGGCAGCGGCGATCCTGTCCGGCATGTCTGCGGAAGCGGCCTACGGCGTCAGTGTCATCGTGGCCGGCCGCAACGCCGGAGCCCCGACCGAATGAACCGGCGGTGACGAGTCCTTAACCGGGCGTCCGCATAATCCTGAAGGTAGCAACTCAAGGGTCCCGATGCTCGGCTTCGTAGGCATAGCCGTCATTCTCGTGATGGTCTTCGGCGGATACGTTCTGGCCGGCGGGAAGATGGGGATCATCCTCAAGGCCCTGCCGTTCGAGATGATCATGATCGGCGGCGCGGCGATCGGCGCGTTCCTGATCTCGAACGACATGGCGGCGGTGAAACACACGATCAAGGACATCGGCAAGGTCTTCAAGGGGCCAAGGTGGAAGCCGGACGACTATCGCGACCTGCTGTGCCTCTTGTTCGAGCTGATCCGTCTGGCCCGCGCGAACCCCGTCGCGCTGGAAGAACATGTCGAATCGCCCGGCACCTCGGGCATTTTCGCGCGCTACCCGCGCATCCAGAAGGACCATGAGGCGATCGACCTGATCTGCGACACGCTGCGCGCGGCTTCGATGAACTACGACGATCCGCACCAGGTCGAAGAGGTTCTCGACAAGCGGATGGAGGCGACGCTGCACCACGCGATGCACTCCAGCCATGCCCTGCAGACGGTGGCTGACGGACTGCCGGCGCTGGGCATCGTCGCGGCGGTGCTGGGCGTGATCAAGACGATGGGGTCCATCGACCAGCCGCCGGAAGTCCTGGGCAAGATGATCGGTGGCGCCCTTGTCGGCACCTTTCTGGGGGTCTTCCTTGCCTATGGCCTGATGGGGCCCTTTGCCGCCCGCGTGAAGACGGTGGTGGAGGAGGACATCCACTTCTACCAGCTGATCCGCGAGGTCCTGATCGCGAACCTGCATCGCCACCCTGCCAACATCTGCATCGAGGTCGGTCGGCAGAACACGCCCCACCACGTCCGCCCCGGCTTTTTCGACCTGGAAGAGGCGATGCGCGGCTTGAAGCAGGATGCAGCATGATCCGGCCGTTTGCGATCCTTGTCGCCCTGGCTGCCCCTGCGGCGGCAGAAACCGCCCGCGTGATCTCGGGCGAACACGGGGACTTCACCCGCCTGGTGATCGAATTGCCCGATGCCGACGCCTGGACGGTCGGGCGCACGGCACTCGGTTACGGCTTTGCCGTCCTTGGGCCGGACCAGCCCGGATATGACCTGTCCACCGTGTGGGACCGCATCTCGCGCGACCGGCTGCAGGCGTTGCGGACCGATCCGGAAACCGGGGCGTTGCAGATGACCCTTGCCTGTGACTGCAGCATCTTTCCGTTCGAGTATCAGCCGGGAACGATCGTGCTGGATATCCGCGACGGCGCCGCGCCGGTCGGATCAGTCTTTGAGACACCTTTTTCGCCGCAAGCGGCCCCCTCGCCGCGTGACTTCCCGTTTCCGGCCAAGGTCGCGCTCACTTATGACTGGCTTGACCTTGACCGCGCTCCGCCCGCAGCCGCCGCGCCGGATCGTCTGTCCTTTCCGCTGGATCAGCCCATCGCGCTGCTGGATCCGCTTCGGGAAGAACTGCTGCGGCAGCTCAGCCGGGGCGCTGCAGACGGGGTTGTCGAGATGGTCCTTCCTGCAAAGCCGGCCGGTCCGGAGGTCGAGGGCATGGGTGACCTTTCCGGCGCGCTGATCCGCATCGGCCAGTTGCCGGGCCTTGAGGTCGGTCAGGGCGCTCCGGCTGGGGCCGCAAAGGCGGCAGGCGAGGGGTGCCTGCCGGAGGATGCTCTTGATCTTGCAAGCTGGGGTGACGGCCGCCCCGCCCTCGATCTGCTGGCCGAGGCGCGGGCCGGGCTTTACGGAGAATTTGACAGGCTTTCGCCAGAGGCCCTGCGCCGCGCCATCGAAGTGCACCTTTACCTCGGCTTCGGCGCCGAGGCGCTGCAATATGGCAGGCTGTTGCCGGGTTCGGACACTGATCCCGGACTTGCGCCGCTTCTGGCCATCGCCCGCCTCATCGATGGCGAGTCCGACCCAGGTTCCCTGTTCGCACCGATGCTTGGCTGCGACGGTCCGGCCGCGCTTTGGGCGGCCCTCGCCTACACCGGCCTGCCCAAGGACGGCGAGGTCAACACAGACGCCATCGTCCGCAGCTTTCAGGCGCTTCCTCCGCACCTGCGCCGGTATCTGGGACCGGGGCTTTCCAACCTGCTGCTTGACCGCGACCCCGAGGCGGCCCGGATGATCCGCGATGCCGTCGAGCGGACACCGGACGTCCCCGTCGGCACCGTCGCGCTCATCGACGCGGAGGCTGACCTCAAGGCCGCGCGCCCGGAAGACGCGCTCGGCCATGCCGAGGCTGCGGTGGAGGACGTCGGGACCGGGCTGCCGGGGCTTCTCGCATTGGTCGAGGCGCATTTCCAGTCTGGCCAGCCGCTTTCCCCCGAGGTCGCCGCATCGCTTCTGGCCTATCGCGACGCGGGAACGGAAAACAAGGCCGGTCGGGATCGCGCGACAGTGCTTGCCCTGGCGCTGTCGGGCCAGGTCGAAGCGGCCTTCAAGATTGCCGATCCGGCAGACCCAGTCATCGCGGACCTTTGGCGGGTCGTGGCCAAACTTGCCGAAGACAGCCCGTTTCTGACGCAGGCCGTCCTGCGGCCATCGGATCCGGCCCCGCCCGTCGAACCGGACGTTGCACTGGCCGTGGCCGTCCGGCTCCTCGACCTTGGGTTTCCCGAAGCATCAAAGGTCTGGCTTCGCCCTGTCGATGCAGCGTCATCCGTGGAAACAAGACTGACCTCTGCGAAGATCGAGCTGGCGCTTGGCGATGCGCGCAAAGCCCTTGAGCTTCTGTCCGGTCTTGACGGGCCGGACGTGCCGTTTCTGCGGGCGGAAGCGTATCGGCAGCTGGGCGCCTACGATGCCGCGATGCAGGCTCTCGACAGCGCCGGAAAGCCCGAAGACAG
>CAYNDS010000289.1:0-4843 GCA_964395885.1 uncultured Solibacteraceae bacterium
ACCTTAGGCTGGATCCGTTATTTCAGGTTGCACGGGAAGATATAAAAATGAAGATCACGCTCTGCTCGCAGAAGGAACAACTGCAGCAAATACAAGGCGCGTCATTTCTCCAACCTGCAGCTTTTGACGTTTGCCTGGAAAATACAGGGCCATAGATACGGCGCAATAGGGCAAGTCTGCACAACTATGCCCCACCGACGCGATAAGAGGCTCCTCTGAAATAAAGCGGCCCCACAATTGCCCCCTCTCGGCTACACGTTCCCATCGAATTTCAATTTCTTGAATAGCGAGCGCATTAGTTCTGTAGATCTCAAGTAGAACTACTTCCGAGAAAGCTCAATAGTGAATTCCTTGACAAGCTCCGCGAGGCGCCGAGCGAAGGCCGGCTTGCTGTACAGATTCTGCGCCCGCTCTCGAGCCCTAGCACCCATCTCAAGCATCCGTTCCGGATCTTCCTTCAGAGCGAGTACTGCCTCGCGCAACTGCTCTGCTTCGCCGACTGGAACCACTTCAGCCGTTCGGCCTGCCTCAACATAGTCCCTGATGGGAGGGTTGTCACTGATGATCAATGCCTTCCCCATCGCCATCGACTCAAGCACGCTGCCGACGCCACTGACATTGAGCGTGGACGATAGCGGAATGACAACCAAACTGCACCGCGCATACAGTTCACGCAGCTCCTTAAAACTTAGTCTTTGAGAAATCTGCCGAAGGCGGCAACGAGCGTCAGGTGGCAAGTTGATTGATGCCTTGGTCTTCACAACGACGTCAATGTCCAGAGGAGCTATCGCCTTGACGAAGGTAGCCCAGTCCCGGCCGTGATCGTCACCAATAGCCAGAATCGGGCCTTCAGGGCAAGCATCAACAGGTACATAGAAGCCGGTATCCACGTGCTGCCAGACTGCGCGACACTTTGATCCGGCTGACCAATGCCGTTCAAGGTAGTCAGTTTGCCAACTTGACAAAAGCAAGACGCCGTCGACACGAGGAACAGTGATGTCCTGTATCCCGCGGCGAACTCTCCATTTTTCGTCAGGGGCGATGTCCCACATCAGCAGCCCGGGCTGAAAGCGGAACCAGCGCCGTGCAAGTCCGATGAGCGAGGCAGAGCTCTCGAACACGGAGATCACGAGGTCGACATGGCGGCGCCTGAGCAACACTTTGAGTGCGCGAAATGGGTCAAGCCCCCGGTAGATGGGATGACGGTGAACAAAGGGCACCCAACCGGGAAACAGTGGGTCAATGATCTCGACGTCCACGCCGTGCTCCTCCGCCAGCACGCGAAATATCAAGGTTGGATCAGGCCCCTCGCCCGACCGATACTGATCGTGGCCAGGACGCCATGCCTCTGGCGGCAGCAAAACCACCTTGATGCGCCGGGAGCCAACACCCCCGGGTGATGCCGCCAAGGCCATGCTGTCATTCAAGTTGCTCACGAGCACCCCTCTATCGACTACAACGAGTCCACTTCAACGCCAAACTGACCGCTGCCAACGGCTACGTCGAGAACGGCCCTGGATAATGCGCCAAACATCACAGCACTACACATGCGCCGCCAGATCGCCATTCAGTTCGTTGCCAGCAACTCTGTGGTGTTGGCCAACCTGGTTCTCACCATCGTACTGGCCCGACTCCTCACACCAGAGGACATCGGCGTGTTCTCCATGGCTGCTGTACTTGTCGCCATCGCTCACGTGTTTCGCGACTTTGGTATCAGTGCGTACATCAAGCGCGCGAAGGAGCTGAACCCCGAGATGCTTCGCAGCGCGATGGGCCTGCTGGTGACGACATCCTGGGCAACCGCAGTCTTGATTGCGCTTCTGGCGCCAGCGATCGGTCGCTTCTACGGTGAACCGCGCGTTGTAGAAGTGGTTCATGTACTCGCGCTTGGCTTTGTGTTCATTCCGTTCGGCTCCATAACAGAAGCTCGACTCAACCGAAGCTTCGCGGTCATACGCATGGCCAAGGCCAGCGTTGTTACCACCATTGTCTTTGTTGCCACCAGCATATCTTTGGCCCACCTTGGTTTTGGTCACATGACGATGGCCTGGGCCAATCTGGTGAACATCATCACCACTGGTGTTGCATACCATTGGGTTGCTGAGGATCGTCGGTTCTACCTCCCAAGCACGAAGGGTTGGAAGAACATGTTGGGATTCGGTACTGGCAACCTGATGACTGCCCTGCTCAAAGCAGGCGACAGTGCGCTGCCAGACGTGGCGCTCGGGCGACTCGGCACTGCCACTCAAGTGGGTTTGTTTAGCCGTGCAAACGCGGTGGTGAACATGGTCTCGACGGGGATCAACCCCACTGTGCAATTTTTTGCACTGCCCTACCTCGCACAAGTGCACCACAGTGATGGAACAGTCGCCCGCGAGTTCAGGCGCGCCAACTCCATCGTGCTGAGCTTTCTTCTGCCGGCATTGATCTGGATAGCGATCATGTCCGCGGAGATCATCAACGTGCTGTTTGGCCCGCAATGGGTGGGCAGCGTCCCGGCAGTACCTTGGCTTTGTGCCGCATTCGCAGCCTCCTCGCTGTTCGTGTTGACAACACCAGCTGTCACAGGAATAGGAAAGCCCTACGCAGCCACCATACCGTTGTTCATCGGACTGGTTGCCAAGGCAGTGGCCATATACCTGTTTTATGACGGAACTCTTTCAAGCTTTTCCAGGGCAATCTTCATCGGACAACTGGCTGCAGTGCCCGTGTTCTTGTGGGTGAACCACTACTACTTGAAGGTTGACACACAGCAATGGTTGATGGACGTATTGAGGGTGGTGCTTCCCGCAACCGTGGCTGCCTTCGCGCTGCTCGCGCTCACCAAGAGCACCATTTTTGAGGGCCCGAATCTGGTGCGACTGCTACTTTCAGCGGTGGTATTCGGCGCCACGTTGCTGCTCGGATACATTGCGTCCCCACTTCCAATCCGGAACGAGTTGTTCAGGATTTCAGAGACCTTGCGCTCGCGTTGGGCAGAAAGAAGATCTCGATGACAGGCAACTCCATGCCTCCCCGGGTGTCGGTGATCATTCCGGTGCACAACTGTGCTTCGTACATTCACGAAGCAGTCAACAGCGTGCTCACCCAGTCCTTCAGCGACTTGGAGCTGATGGTCATCGACGACGGTTCTGACGACTGGGACTATCGGCAACTTGAGACGCTGGATCCGCGCGTTCGTGTGATCCGTATTGGTGGAGAAGGCGTTTCCCGCGCGCGCAACCGTGGCATGAAAGAGGCCCGCGGGACCTTCCTGGCCTTCCTCGATGCCGACGACGTCTGGTTCCCGGGCAAGCTGACTGCACAGGTCCGCTACTTCGAGCAGCACCCCGAGGTAGGCGTCGTTTTCGGTGGCTTCATCCGTTGGCAGGCCGGTGCGCAAGGCAGTTTCCAGCCAGCCGATCAACTGATGCAAGACTGCAGCGCGGTCGATCGATGCGAAGTGGCGCGTTCTGGCTGGCTGTACAGCCGCCTGCTCAGCGGCTTGCTCGTTGGGATGAACACCGCCGTGATCCGTCGCGATGTCTATGAAGCCATTGGCGGGTTCAACGAGGCGATGCGCCAAGGCGAGGACTACGACTTCTGGCTCAAGGCATCCCGCATCTGCGAGATGCATGCGCTTGATGCGCCTGTGGCTCTCTACCGCATTCACGGCGCGAGTGCCATGCACCGGCTCTCGGACGAAAACCACCTCTCCACGTTGCTTGTTTCGGCATCGATGCGATGGGGATTGACCGCTCCGCATGGCGACCATCTCACCGCCCAGCAGTTCAACCAGCGGTTGGCCCAAGTGGCCTTCGATCATGGCTACACGCATTTCTGGCATGGAAAGCGTGATATCGCGAGAAAACACTTTTTGATCGCTGTGAAGTTGAAGTACCAGGTGGCAAAGTCCTTGGCCTACATCTTGCTGTCTCGCCTACCCAGGATTGGGCGCCTGCGGTAATTCAACCCGCTGCATGGAGCGTGAACGTGCTGAACTCGCTTCTCATCCGGTATTGCAGGTTGATGCCATTCCACTTTGCCCGATGGAGGATCGAGCGGTACTTGCATCGGCACCTCTCCGGAACAACTCTGACAAGAGCCAAGGACGGCTTCCAGCTCCAGGTCGACAACGCAGACTTTCTTCAACGAACCATCCACATCACAGGCACATGGGATGAGGATGTGGCAAGCGCCATCCGGGCCAGGCTGAACTCCAACGGCGTTTTCCTGGATGTCGGGGCCAATATCGGCTTCTTCTCCCTGCTCGCTGCGAGTCGCGGCGCCAAGGTCATCGCGATCGAGCCCAACCCCCGGTGTCAAGAGGCGCTGAAGGCAAACTTTGCAAGGAACGGGCTGGAGGTCGAGCTGCATGGCGTTGCGGCAGGCGCTGCGGACGGCACCGCCACACTCTTTGTGAACCAGAAAGACAACGTCGGTGCAGGCACTTTGACCGGCCCCGCCGATGGGTCTGTAAAGCAGTACGAGGTTTCGCTCACCACGCTGGACCAAATCGTTGCCAACCGCTCAGTTGATCTGATCAAGATCGACATTGAAGGGTTTGAGGTCGATGCTCTCCGCGGTGCTGCTCGCACCCTCGCCCGCAAGCCCGCCGTGATTTGCGAGGTGTCCGAATACAGCTTGACCAAGGCGGGTTCATCGAAGGACAAGCTGTTCGAGCTGATGCGCAACCACGGGTACGAGGCGACGATTCTTTCACCCATCCGTCGCTCGAACTCATCGAAGGGAGACGTGCACTTTCAGTACGACGTCATTTTCGAGAGTCCAGAAAACAGCAATGTTGTACGTGGTGAACAGGCCGTCGATATCAGCGCCGGGCACGCCAACTGATGCGCAAAGC
>CAYNDS010000290.1:0-4798 GCA_964395885.1 uncultured Solibacteraceae bacterium
GGATGAACGGGTCCACGCCGGTGAACCTGCCCAGGTGGTAATCGTACGCCCGCCCGTTCATGTGGATCAGCTCGAGCTGGTTCAGGTGCTCGTGCTGGGTGAAGCCCTTGGGGGTGACGGTCGTTGACGCGATCCTCGCGGGGTTCAGGTCGTTCCAAGCGCCGTCTCTGGGTTTGCCGAAGGCGTCGTAGCCTCTTGTTTCGATCACGCTGCCGCTGGCGTTGGCCACCGCATCCACGCTGCCGAGGCGGTCCTTGAGCAGGTATTCGACCTTTCTCGTGCTGCCGGTTCGGCTGATCACTGCGTAGTCGCCCACGTACACCTTGGTCTCGCCGGTGTCGGCGCGGTGTTCGTAGCCGGGCAGGTAGACGCGGGCGCCGTCTGCGCCTCAGCTTCTTGTGCGCATGCCGTCGGGGCCGTAGCGGAACCAGTCGGTCTGGCTGCCGCGGGTCGCTTTCGTCGGCAGGTTCTGGTGGTCGTACTGGATCGCCAGTCCTGCGCTGTCGCTGGTGAGGTTGCCGTTGGCGTCGTAGCAGTAGGTGCGGGTCGTGTTGTTCGCCAGCAACACCGACTGCACCGCGTTCGGACCGCCGCCGCAGGTGCCGCCGGTGTATTGGTAGGCGTTCGCGGTGTTGGCGCTGAAGTCGGTCTTCTTCTTCAGGTTGCCCACCGCATCGTAACCGTAGCTCACCGTGCCGCTGGCCGCGCCGCTGCGGATCGATTGCACGAGGCGATGCAGTTGGTCGTAGCTGTAGTCCTCGCGACTCGCGCCGCCGTTCAGGCTCTGCCGCTTGACGTTGCCGAACACGTCGTAACCGTAGCCCAACTGGCGCAGCGGTCCGGCTGCGGTCGCATAGGTCAGGCCGGTCAGTTGTCCGGTCTGCGACTGGAAACTCGAGCTCAGCGTCATGCCGTTGCCGAAGCTCTCGCTCGTCGCCTGACCTCGCGCGTTCACGCTGTTGCTGCGCCGGTACTCGATGCCCGTCCCCGGGTCGCGCTCCGCGATCGCATGGCCCCAGTAGCCGTACACCTGCTGCACCGCTTCGCCGTTCGGGTATTCCTGACCGATCGGTCTTCCGTAGTAGCTGTCGTACTTCGTGCGCGTGGTGTAGGTCTGCGTGCCGCTCGTCAGCGCCTGCACGATCGTCTGCTGCACCGGCCGTGCCAGAGGGTCGTAGGTGCTGGTCGTACTGCGTTCGAGCTGGCCGTTGATCGTGCGCTGGCTCGTCGCGGGTGCGCCTTTCGCATTGACCGGGTCGTAGCTCCAGCTGTCCGCCACGGTGTCCGCGACGCCGTCTCCGGTCACGTCCACGCTCGCGCTGCGCGCGTTCGGGCGACCCGGCACGTCGTAGCTCATCCCGGTCGCGATCCCGCGCGCATCGACCTGGCCCGTCACTTCGCCCAGCGCGTTGTACACGAAGCTCCACGTGCCCTGGTTCGGATCGTTCACGCTCGTGCGCTGGCCGATCGCGTTGTAGGCCGCTCGCGTGACGACCCCGTTCGCATCCTCGATCGCGGCGACGTTGCCGTTCGCTCCGTACCGCGCCAAGCAGGCACGAACGACATCGCGACGAGGAACGTGCTGCCGCGCGTTGCGGCGTTGAATTGCCGCTGTCAATCGCTATTGGAGAGAGCGGCCCGAGACTTCGGAGCGTCGGGCAATTAAAGAAATTTGCCGGACGAAAGCAGTAGACTCACGAAACCCTACTCTGACCCCGACTTTCTCGGTCAAACTCGCCGGCAAGGACGGTCTCAAGCAGCTCAAGGCGGCGATGGCGGCCGACCCGCGGCTGAAACTCGACGTCGACACCACCCGCAACTACTACGGCAAGCAGTCCGAGGGCCTGACCCGGCTGATCCGCGTGCTCGGCACCGTGATCGGCGTCATCATGGCGATCGGCGCAGTGTTCGGCGCGCTCAACACCATGTTCGCCGCGGTCGCCGGCCGCGCCCGCGAGATCGCGACCATGCGCGCGATCGGGTTCCGCGGCCTGCCGGTCGTGGTCGCGGTGATGCTCGAGACCCTGCTGCTCGCCCTGCTCGGCGGCCTGCTCGGCGCTGCCCTCGCCTGGCTGGTGTTCAACGGCTACAGCGTCTCCACCCTCAGCGCCAACTTCAGCCAGGTGGTGTTCCAGTTCAAGGTCTCGCCCGAACTGCTGTGGAGCGGCCTGAAATGGGCGCTCGGCATCGGCCTCGTCGGCGGCCTGTTCCCCGCCCTGCGCGCCGCACGCCTGCCGGTCACGGTGGCCCTGCGCGCGGCGTGATCCTTGCCGGCATGGCCGAGGGTTGCCGCCATGCCCGGACGGCAATGGCGGGCATCGCAAAACTCCACTCTGACCCTGAGGTATCCCCACGTTTTTCATGAGGGTGCTCGCATCTGATCAAGCACATGCTCTGGAAGTTCTCGTAGCTGTTGCAACCAGTTCCACAGTGGCGCCATCGGCCAACGATGGGCCAGTGCTTCGTGACCTACGCGGAGCGTCGAGTACATCTTGCGTCGTCGTTTGGCCGGATACAGCCATTGGTCGATTCCGGTAGCTTCACATCCTAATCCTGCCAACCACAGGACGAAGCTGGCCATGGCATTGACCAGTAACAGTATGCTCAGTCGGCGCGGCTTGCGGGTCAGGCTATCCTCGAAGCCATGGCCGTAGCGATGTGATTTCAGGTCCCGGAAGGAGGCCTCGATCTGCATCCTGCGACCATACAGTGTGATCAGTTGCCGTGCGCTCATGTAGGCCAATCCGGGTGAGGCTACGATCAACCACGGTTCTCGCTCACGTGCGGCGCATTGCCGACTGATCTTGTTGCGTGCCACTACGCCATGCCGCGTGATGTGCTTGCGTCCTTTGGCGGTCTTGCGATGAACCGCAAGGACACAAGCAACCGGGTGGCTGCGATTGATATGCATCGGTGGAAGCATCCTGGGACGTTCACAGGCCAGCGCATGCAACGCACGACAGGGCACCCATTGGTCATTCCGATCCTCCTCGTCGACGGGCTTGACCAGCGTCGTGCCACGTAACCGCCCAAGCCAATCCCAGCCCAGCGCAGACACCTCCCGGAACCAAGGGCTCCGGAAGCCCGCGTCGGTGATCAGGATCGGCCGCGCATGCCCGGGCATCAGCTCTGCCAGGTGTTTCAGAAAGTGCTTTTCCGCCGCAGGTGCGCCCTGCTGTTTGCCCGGGAACACCATGTCCAGCACCGGAAGCGTGCGGCCACCGACAGGCACCGCAGCGCGCAGCAGACACCAACTGCGATCCTCCTTCAGATCCGACCAGTCGATCATGATCACCGGGCGCTGTGCGCGCAGCAGCCAGCGGGCCATGTCGGCATAGACCCCATCACTCTCGGCATGCAGGTGCCGGTTGCTGAGCAATCGATCAAAGGCCTTGAGCGGTGCCCTGATGCGCTCTGCGCCGGGCCAGGCGCGTGCCACATCGGTCAGCGTCAATCGCCGGCCACAGACCAATGCTTCGACCGAACGCAACAGGACCGTTTCGCGAAGCGCATGCATCTGGCCGAGTGATTCGGGCAGACACTTCTGTAATACTCGGCTGGCGCGCATGGTTGTCGGTCCTTCCTTGGCTTAGTCACCTTGAAGGCTGCACCATGCGCGCACTCGTTTCCAGTCGAAACAGCGCCAACAGGTTGATCTCACAGGGGAAAACGTGGGGATACCTCAGACTCTGACCCCGGTTTTTGCTGACCCCGGTTTTTGTTTTTTGGTCAGCCGTGCGCCCGCTCCGCGGCGCCCTGCCCGGCCCGCCCGACGGCGCCGGAGGGCGGGCCGCGACGACGCAGTCGCGTCAGCAACCAGTGGAGGATGGGCGATGTCGCCGGCGATGCCGGCGCCTTCGACGCGACGGCAATGGCCAGCAGGGTGCGGTCGATCAATGCGCGGTCGTACATGGGACGGGTCTCCTGCGCGGATTCGCGCTCAGTGGCTCATGTCGATGCGGTTGGGTGGCTCGTAGGCGGTGTGCGCGAACAGGATCTTCGGCCAACTGCGCAGCGGATTGGCGCGCAGCTCCAGGAGCATGCGCAGCGGCGGCAGCAGCAGATAGCGCAGCGGGTTCACGCAGGCGTCGGCGTGCGGATCGAACAGGCCGGTGTCGGGAATGTGCGCGACCGGTTCGACATAGGTCCCGAACAGACGGTCCCAGATCGTCAGCCGCGCGCCGAAGTTGCAGCCGGTGCCGTGCGGGCCTTCGGCCTCGCGCGCGTGATGCATGAAGTGCACGCCGACGGTCACGAACACCAGGCGCAGCGCCCTGAGCGCCCTCGACTTCGACTCCAGCCGGTACATCACCGGCGAATGCGAGGGATCGGTCCAGGTATCGATCAGCATCAGCACGGCGAGCGCGACGCCAGCCGAGGCGATGTCGGTGGTGAACAGCTTGGACAGCAGCGGCAAGAGCAGCAGCGACAGCGCGCCGGACGCCTGCAGCAGCCGGAACGGCGGTTCGATCGCGGTGGTGAGCTGCGACAGGCTGCGGTTGCGATGGTGATGGATATGGCCCAGATACCAGAAGAAGCGGTTGCCGTGGCACAGCCGGTGCGACCAGTAGAAGCAGAAGTCGCCGATCAGCGCGGCCGCCACCAGCGCCACCGCGCCGTGCAGATCGATCAGGGTCGGCACCTGCGCGAGCAGCGCATCGTAGGCGCGCAATGCGTCGGCGACCGGCAACTGCAGCACGGCCAGACCGCCGAGCGCGATGAACACCGCGTTGACGATCGACACGTTGATCATCGACTCCCAATCGAACGGTCGCCTGGTGACGCGACGGTACAGCGC
>CAYNDS010000291.1:0-1087 GCA_964395885.1 uncultured Solibacteraceae bacterium
GTCCTGCTGCCGCAGCCGGAGATCGAATACAACCTGATGGCGGGCGGCGTGTACATGTTTCCGCGCAAGGACGGCATTCTGCTGGGCGGTACGTTTGACCGCGGAAATTGGGGCCTGGCACCGGACAAGGAAGCGGAGCAGCGGATCCTGACGCGGCATCGGGAATTGATGGCGCGGCTGGCGTAGACGGGCTTAGGGATGGGCGATGTAGTCGGTGCGTCCGCCGTCGACGGTGAGAACCTGCGCGGTGATGAAGCCTGCTTCTTCACTGGTGAGGAATGCGGCGGCGTGGGCGATATCATCCGGCGTGCCGACGCGGCCCACCATCGCCTTTGCCGCAATCGCGGCACTGAGCTTTTCCACTTCGTCGGGCGAGCGGCTGACCGTCACCATGTCCGTCAGGATGAAGCCGGGAGCCACGGCATTCACGGTGATTCCGTGACGTCCGAGGTCGAGCGCGAAGCGGCGCGTCAACAACGACACGGCCGATTTAGTGGCGGCGTAGAAGGTCGTCCCCGCCATTGCCGTTCCGTGCGCGGCGATGGAGGTGAGGTTCACGATGCGTCCCCATCCGCGCGCTTTCATGTGAGGCACGACGGCGCGGGTCATGTGGATCAGCCCATCGACGTTCACCTTGCGCATCGCCTCCAGATCATCGAGCGTGCCATCCTCGATGTCGCCGCGGACCAGAAGGCCGGCGTTGTTGACGAGGATTTCAACGGGACCGAGCTCGAGCTCGACGCGGCTGGCGAGTTCCCGAATCTGGTCGGCATCGGTCATGTCGGCCTGCACGGCGAGGGCGGCGCCCAACTGGCGGGCCATCTCGTGGTTGACGCGATAGCTGACGGCGACTTTGTCACCGCGGGCAATGAGACGCTCTGCAATGGCGCGCCCGATTCCGCGGGAGGCACCGGTGACCAGAGCGACGCGGCTCACTGCGCGGCAGGTTCGACGATCGCGCTCATCGATCCCTTCGACTGTGGCATGCGCCAGTCTGCGCCGTAGGTCTGGATCTGCTGCTTGGCGAACTCCGCCGGCTCCAACTCGGACGTCAGGACGATGGTGCGCTTTGAAGCGTCAACTTCCT
>CAYNDS010000291.1:1097-4760 GCA_964395885.1 uncultured Solibacteraceae bacterium
GGCCTGTTCCGCGCTCATAAAGAAGAGCTTTTGCAGCATTTCGATGACGTAGTCGTAGGTGTGATCGTCGTCATCCAACAGGACGACGTGATACAGCTGCGCATGAATCTGGTCGTCCTCAACATCGAATCCCGGGACGGGCAGCACGGTGGGCGTCACACTCGTATTTTACGATGTGGCGTTGGGTTGCGACTGGCCGGGCAGCCACTTGGCCTGGAGCTTGCGCATGCCGCGGAGCCACTTTTCGTAATTGCCGGCCTTAAACTGCAGGTAGTCGGCGACTTGAGGATGGGGCAGGATCAGGAACTGCTCTTCCGCCATCCCCTTGACGGCGGCATCGGCGACGAGTTCAGGCGTGATGGCATCTTCGTGCAGGAATCCGGCGCCCTGGAAGGTGGCGTCGGAAAGCAAGTCGGTCTTGACGCCTTGCGGGCAGAGCGCGGAGACGCGAATGCCGTCGTCATAGTGCGTGATGTGGAGCCATTCGGCAAAGGCCAGCGCCGCGTGCTTGGTGACGGCGTAGGGGGCTGAGCCGATCTGCGTCAGCACTCCGGCGGCGGAGACGGTTTGGAGGAAATAGCCGGAGCGGCGAGCCAGCCAGGCGGGCAGCAGGAGGCGCGCCGCCCAGATGTGGGCCATGGTATTGACGCGCCAGATGCGGTCCCAATCGGCATCGGGCACCTCAGCGCCACCGGGCATGCCGATGCCGGCGTTGGAGACGAACACATCGATGTCACCCGCGTGCGCGATCAGTTGGGCGATGGAGTCCTCGCGCGAGACGTCGCAGAAGACGTCGCCGCCTTTCAGGTCCGCCGTGATGACGGTCGCGCCTTCGGCGCGGAAGCGGGCGGCGAGGGCAGCACCGATTCCCTTGCCGCCGCCGGTGATAACGGCACGCTTGCCGGCGAGTGTCATTGGCGCAGCCTCGCACGATAGCGGATCGCGGCCTCGACCTCGCGGCGAAACTCGTCGACTTCGACCTCGCGGTCACAGCAGACCAGAAACAGGTTGCCTTCGTCGGTGAAGTTTCCGTCCCAGAGGATCACTTCCTCGTCGGTCATGTCGGGACGGTAGGCGGCAAGCTTGTCGTCCGGAACACGGTCGAGGTAGGCGCGGAGGTTGACCGATGCTTCATCGTAGTCATCCTCGAACGGCTCAAACTCGAAGCGGTATTCGAGCGGCTTGGTCAGTTCCATTTCTTCAACTCCAGTTTCGCGACGGCTTCCCGGTGGACTTCGTCGGGACCGTCGGCAAGACGCAGTGTCCGGGCGTTGGCCCAATTCCAGGCAAGGGGGAAATCGTCGCAAACGCCGGCGCCGCCATGAGCTTGGATAGCCCGGTCGAGCACCTGCAATGCGACGTTGGGGGCGATGACCTTGATCATGGCGATTTCGGCCCGGGCCTGCTTGTTGCCCACGGTGTCCATCATATAGGCGGCTTTGAGCACTAGGAGCCGGGCCTGGTCGATCTCGATGCGCGAGGTAGCGATGTCGGCGAGGATCGTGCCTTGTTCGGCGAGAGGCTTGCCGAAGGCGACACGCCTCTTCACGCGGCGGCACATCGTTTCGAGAGCGCGCTCCGCGACACCGATCAGGCGCATGCAGTGGTGGATCCGGCCCGGCCCGAGGCGTCCCTGCGCGATCTCAAAGCCGCGCCCCTCTCCAAGAAGAATGTTGGATGCGGGCACGCGGACGTCGCGAAAGTCGACCTCTCCGTGTCCGTGCGGAGCGTGGTCGTAGCCGAAGACGTTGAGCATGCGCCGGACGGTGACGCCGGGCGTATCCATGGGAACCAGAATCATGGATTGCTGCTTGTGGCGTTCCGCAGTGGGGTCAGTCTTGCCCATGAAGATGCAGATGCGGCAGCGAGGATCGCCCGCGCCCGACGTCCACCATTTGCGCCCATTGATGACATACGTGTCGCCATCACGCCGGATGGACGATTGAATGTTAGTGGCATCGGAGGAGGCGACGTCCGGCTCCGTCATGCCGAAGCAGGATCGGATCTCGCCATTCCACAAGGGGGTCAGCCACCGTGCCTTTTGCTCGTCGGTGCCATAGCGGAGGAGGACCTCCATGTTGCCGGTATCCGGGGCGGAGCAATTGAACACCTCTGGCGCGAAGGGCGAACGGCCCATGATCTCGCAGAGCGGTGCGTAGTCGAGGTTCGAGAGTTCCGCGAACAGGTTCCACAGACCGGCGGCGCGGGCGCGGGGCTTCAGGTCTTCGATGATCGGGACGGGTTGCCAGCGGTCTCCGTCGGCAATTTGCTGTTCATAGAGCGCCTCGTTCGGGTAAATGTGCTCATCCATGAAGGCGGTGAGCCGCGATTGCAGGTCCCGGGCGCGATCAGAGTATTCGAAGTGCACGCGGTGGAGAGCGTAACATGAACGGGACGCGAGCGGCGGCGCGGGACGAGAAGCAGAGGCGCGATGTGGTAGCTTGAGTCCCGATGCTTCGGTATACCGTTCTCCTTTTCGCCGCACCCATGCTCGTTGCTCAGCAACCGGAAGCGACCTCCCTGTTGGGGAAGCCTCTCGTTTCGGCACCACCGACGGGAGAGGCGAAGGCGCGCCTGGAGGCAAATCTGGCGAAGGCGGAGGCGGACCTGGCGGCGGCTCCCGGGGATATGGATCGCCTGATCTGGGTCGGTCGCCGGCAAGCGTATCTCGGACGCTACCGTGACGCCATTGCAACGTTCAGCAAAGGGATTGCGCAGCAGCCGGACAACGCCAAGCTATACCGGCATCGGGGCCATCGTTACATTACGGTTCGCGAGTTCGATCCGGCGATTGCCGATTTCGAGAAGGCCGTGCGCCTGATCAAGGGCAAGAGCGACGAGACTGAGCCGGACGGGCTTCCGAACAAGTTGAATCAGCCACGGTCCACCTTGCACTTCAATATCTGGTATCACCTGGGTCTTGCGTATTACTTGAAAGGTGATTTCTCGAGTGCGTTGCGCGCCTACCTGGAATGCATGAAGGTGTCCCGATCGAACGATGACTCGCTGGCAGCTACGTCGGATTGGTTGTACATGACGTATCGCCGGCTTGGCCGGACGAAGGAAGCGGCCAAAGTGCTTGAAGCAATCCGAGAAAAGATGGACATTATCGAAAACGACTCTTATCACGTCAGGCTCCTGATGTACAAGGGTTTACGTAAGCCGGAGAGCGTCCTCGACCCGTCGGGGCGCGACGATCTTTCGCTCGCGACACAGGGTTATGGGGTGGGGAACTGGTACTACTATAACGGTGACCGGGAAAAGGCGAACGAAATCTTCGAAAAGGTCATTGCGGGTAAGCAGTGGGCGGCATTTGGATTTATCGCCGCAGAGGCCGACCTCGCGCGAAACCGGAAAAAGATGTAAGATGCGGCATGCGCTGCTTTGTTATTGTTGCGGCCGCACTAACGGGCTGGTGTCAGACCGCGCCCAGTAATGTCCCGTGGGACCGGCCTGCGGTTCTCACCGGACAGGATGAGTTTGGCTCTGGAGTGACGTCAGTCGTCATGCCGGGCTTCTTCGAAGCGCGGCTGAACGATGGAGCGCGGTTGCGATCCGGATGCCGACAGCCGGTTTGGAGCTTTTTCGATCTACAGAATGATCCACAACGGCGCTTTGACCTTGCCGGCGCCTACTGCGGAGTGTTTCAGGACCAGATTGATG
>CAYNDS010000292.1:0-4719 GCA_964395885.1 uncultured Solibacteraceae bacterium
TGTGGGCGACTGCCGTCCAGAGGAGTCGGCGGCAGCTCTTGAGGGGAGAGTGGCATGAGGCCGGCCTCTGTCGCGCCGGCAGCGTTCGTAAGCTTCTCAGAAACAACGAGATTGAGTTTCGCAACGGTGGTGATGCGCTTACGCGGGCGCGCGGCGGGGCGAGGCGGCGGAGAACGCATAGGCCTCCCGGAGCCAATCGGTGAGGGGGGCCTCCACCTGGTCACGGTGGGTGAGGCGGACCGTGTGGGCCCACTTGGTCTTGGAGGTGGCGACGACGCGATGCACCTGCGGAGCCTGGATGGTCCGGCCAACGAAGAAACAGACTTCCAGGTACCGGCGGTGCGGACGCACAAAGAAGTAGCAGGTCTGCCGGGAGAACATGATCGAGTTGTGGGAGGCGTAGACGCGTTGCTCATCGCCGAGGTCGAGCGCGGTTTCGTGGAGCCGCTGCCAGGCATCGAACAGGTCTTCTGAGAGACCGGCGGTGAGTGCGGCGGGCGTGGTGGTCCAGCAGTCGTGCGCCTCGCCGGGCTGGAGGAGTTTCTTGCAATGGAAGCAGTGGCGGACGGAGGAGTCCGTTGGGGTGGGCTTCGCCTTTCGACTCACAGGGGAGATGGTAGCGAAGGGTCCGTCTACAATGGAGCCACCGTGGCGATGAAGCGCGCTGTGAAGGTACTGGACGAAGCCGGGCTGTGGAGCTACGCCGTCCGGCTGCTGGGCGCGCGGGCGTACACGGTGGCGGAGTTGCGGGACAAACTGCGCGGACGGGCGGCGGAGGCGGGGGATGTCGATGTCATTCTGGCGCGGTGCCGCGAGTATGGCTATCTGGACGACGCGCGATTTGCAGAAAGCTATGCGGCGGCGCGGCGGGACAATCAAGGGTTCGGCGCGTTTCGTGTGCAGCAGGACTTGCGCAAGCGGCGCGTGAGCGGGCAGGTGGCCGAGACGGCAACGCGCGAGGCGTTTGCGCAGGTGGAGGAAGCCGAGCAGGCGGCGGCGTATCTGGAACGCAAGTACCGGGGGAAGAACCTGGCGGAGTTCCTGGCCGAGGAGCGGCACGCGGCGCAGGCGTACCGGCGGCTGCGGACGGCGGGGTTCGGTTCAGGGGTCGCGATTCGGGTGCTGAAGCGCTACACGCAGCGGGCGGAGGAGTTGGAGAGTTTGGAGGACAGCAGCTCCTCGTGATATCGTGAGCGCATGCCTGGGGCAGCACGCCTTCTTGCCGCGCTGACTTTGGCACTTTCTTTTCTTGCCGGACCGATGCTGGCGGCGCTTGTGCCGCAGAAGCAGATGGCCTGCTGCCGCAAAGGGAGCCGGCATTCGTGCTGCCATCGGAAGGCGAAGACCGATGGGACGGCGTTCAGCGCGCAGAGCCATTGCGGCAAGAGTTGCTGCAAGGCGGCGCTGCCCTTGAATGTAACGTCGGCCGCCCCACCGCGGCGCGAGAGTCAGGAGTTGGTGGCGTCGTTTGCGCCGCTGACTATTGCCGGTACGGGCGCGCCGGTGGCGGCGCAGCACCGGCTGATCCGATTTCAACGTCCTCCGCCAGTCGTCTCCATTTAACGGCCCTCGCTCCCAAGCGCATTTCGGCTAGAGGAGACTTCTCATGCGCCAGTGCTTACTGGTTTTGTGCGCGCTTGCCCGGCTTGCGCAAGCGCAGAATATTGGCGGATCTTTGCGCGGCATCGTGCTGGATTCGCAGGGCTTGGCGGTGGAATCCGCCAAAATCGAGCTGCTCAACACGGCAACCGGTGCGCGGATCACGCAGGTGACCGACACAGCGGGCCGGTTTGCCGTGCCGAGCCTGGAGCAGGCGCGGTACCAGGTGACGGCATCGCGGCCGGGGTTTCGCGACGCGGTGGCGGAGGCGGTTCCGGTGACGGTGGGCGACGCGCCCGAGGTGCGGCTGGTGTTGACGCCCGCCGCGACGACGACGGCGGTGACGGTGACAAGCGAGGTATCCGCGGTACGGACGGACACGCCGGATCGTGGGGCCAGCTACAACGCCGCGATGATGAATGAATTGCCGATGCTGGGCGGCGGGACGGGCCGCAACTTCCGGACGCAAGCCTATCTGACGCCGGGTGTCGCCGTGTCCACGGGGGCGCATCGTCCGTTCAGCGTGTCGGGGGCGCGAAACCGGAACAACAACTACCTGGTCGACTCCAACGACTTCAACGAGGCCGAGGGAGGCCTGCTGATGGGCCGCGGCGCGTCCGAGCAACTGATTTCGGCCGAGGCGATCGACGGCATGCAGGTGCTGACGCACAACTTCAAGGCGGAGTTCGGGCGGCAGAACGGGTCGGTGATTTCGATTGTGACCAAGCGCGGCGACAACGATTTCCGGGGACTGCTGTTTGAGTACCTGCGCAACGAGAAGCTGGACGCGCGGAACGCGTTTGACCTGACGCGTCCGCCGCTGCGCGGGAACAACTTCGGCTTCAATTTCGGCGGGCCGATTCGCAAGAACAAGACGTTCTTCTTTGTGAACAACGAGTGGAACCTGCGGCGGACGACGAGTCCGGCGACGGTGCAGACGCTGACGGAGGCGCAGCGGGCGCAGGCGGTGGCGGCAGTTCAGCCGCTGGTGGCGCTCTATCCGCGGCCGAACCTGGGGGCGAATCTGCATCGGGCGAATCCGGGGTCGAGCGTGGATCAGAACAGCCAGCTGATCCGCGTCGATCATGAACTGACGGCGACGCAGCGGATCTTCTACCGCTTGACGCGGCTGGCGGCGCGGAATCAAGGGGTGGCGGGCGCGTCGTTTGCGCGATTCGCCTCCGACGTGGGGCCGACCGGGCATTCCCTGCAGCACATCTGGGCGATCTCGCCGCGACTGTTGAATGAGGCGCGGCTGAACTACACGCGCTTCGACCTGAACGACGATCTGCTGGATCCGGTGGCGTTGGGCGATCCGGCGCGGAACGGGCTGGTGGGCACGGTGACGGTGAACGGTCTGTCGTCGCTGGGACATTTCGCGTTCATGCAGCGGCGGACGGCACAGAATACATTCCAGTACGCGAACGATCTGAGCTACACGGCGGGCGGCCATCAATGGAAGTTCGGGGCGAATGTTCGCCGGCTGCAACTGAACAACGGGACGTTCGCGCCCAGCTTCACGGGTGTCCTGCGGTTCAATTCCGTGGGGGACTTTCTGGCGGGACGGGCGGCGGCTTACTCGCGCAACGTCGGCAATCCGTATGTGGGTCTGCGTGCGACCGAATCGAACTTCTACGCGCAGGACGACTGGCGTGTGCATCCGCGGCTGACGCTGAGCCTCGGCGTGCGGTACGAGTTCAACTCCGTGCCGAGAGAGGTGAACGGGCTGATCCAAGAGCGGAACCGCTTCGCGCCCGACTACAACAATTTCGCGCCGCGGTTGGGCTTTGCGTGGCAGATGGATCGGACGAGCCGGACGGTGATGCGGGGCGGCTACGGGATCTACTACAACGTGATCGAGCTGAGCTTTGTCGGGCTGACGCGGTTCAACCCGCCGCAGATCCGCAACTTCAATGCCGCCTCACCGGGATTTCCCGATCTGTTGGCGACGGCGCAGGCCGGGTTGCCGACGGGCATCACGCAGCCGCAGGCAAACGCGCGGCAGCCCTATTCGCAGCATCTGAACCTGTCGGTGGAGCGGCAGCTGTTCCATCCGCAAGCGGTGCTGAGCGTCGCCTATGTCGGCACGCTGGCCCGCAAGATGCCGCGGGCTTCGCGTCCGAATGGGGGAGACGGGCTGGCGCAGGCGCTGCGGCCGAATCCCGCGGTCGGCGTCGTCAACGTGCTGGAAACGACGGCGAACTCCAGCTACCACAGCCTGCAGGTGAGCTTTCAGGCGCGGTTTCGGAAGCTGACGGCCCGCACGAGCTACACCTGGTCGAAGTTCCTTGACGAGGTGAGCGACTTCCCGACGTCGAACGCGGGGATCGATCGGGGGATCCTGGCGCTCGATGAGCAGAACTGGCGGCTGAACCGCGGCCTTTCGGATTTCGATCTGCGGCACGTGGCGACGCAGACCTTCAGCTACGACATGCCGTGGGGCGTGCGGTTGAACGGGATCGTGACGATGCAGAGCGGGCGCCCGTACACGCTGTGGGCGGGAACGGACTCGCCGATCGGGACGAACAACAACCGGCTCATGGCGGTCCCGGGCGCGCTGTCGTTCGACCCGACGGGTCAGCGCGCGATCCGGGTCGATCCCGGGCTGCGGGGGCAGCTGACTCCCGCGCGGGGCGTATTTGGCACGCTGGGGCGAAACACCGGTGTCGGGGACAACCTGCTCAGCGCGAACCTGGGCGTGGCGAAGAGCTTCGCGCTGGGCGAGCGCGTGCGGCTGGAGTTTCGGGGGGAAGTCTTCCAACTGTTCAATACGGTCAACTACAACCCGCCGGACAGCGTCCTGACGTCGCCGAACTTCGGCCAGGCGCTGACGGCACTCGATCCGCGGCAGGCGCAACTGGCCCTGCGGTTTAGCTTCTAGGAGGGAATGATGAAAGCGATTCTGCTGGCGGCTGCGGCCGCCATGACCCTGCCGACGGCCGTGTTCGAACCGGCGCCGCTGCCGCTGACGAATGTTCCGTCGAAGAGCCCGAAGTTTCTGGCGCGCCGCGCGCAAGGAATTCTCTCGATCTGGACACAGCCGGGAGAGCGCGGGGCGGACCTGTACTTTGCCTCGTCGAACGATGTGGGCGAGTCCTGGACGGCGCCGATCCGGGTGAA
>CAYNDS010000293.1:0-4715 GCA_964395885.1 uncultured Solibacteraceae bacterium
ACGCCAGATGCGACCGGCATAGCGGAACCGGTCCGCCTCATTGTTGTAGTTGTAAGACGACGGAAAGCCCTGGACCTTGTCGCGGAACGCAGCGTCGGGGATGCCGTACCAATGCTCGATGGACGTCACACCGAATGCGATGTCGTCGGCTGCGGTGGTCTCTTCGACGCCGATGTGGTGGGCGGAGCGAAGGCCCAACTGCCGACACTCTTCGAGAGCGGCCTTGAGGACGTCGCGATACGTGCCGAGGAACTTCACCCCATCGGCACCGGCGGCGTGCAACTCGCGAATGCGTGCGCGCGCCGATTCGGCGTTTTTCACGCGGCCGAACATCGGGTAGGCGAAGATCCGCGGGGCAACGATCTCCCCCTTGCGCGACTGTTCACGGTAGGCGAGAGTCTTCTGCATGACGCTGCCGACGTCGCGCACGGTGGTGATACCGTTGAGCAGCCAAAGCTTCAGGACATAGTCGCGCGACATGGGCACGAAAGCCCGCTCTTCCTGCAGATGCGCGTGCAAATTGATGAAGCCCGGCAGCACGTAGCGCCCGTTGCCTTCAATGACCGCGTGGCCCGAGGGACGCTTCGTTCCCTGACTGCTGGCAACAGGATCGAACGGAAGGACGGCCGTAATCTCGCCGTTCTCGATCACGATGTCCTTGGGACCGGCTGCCGGTGTCCCATTTCCCTCGACGACGAGAACGTTGCGGACGATCAATGTCGCCGCACGCTGTCCGTGCTTCGGCTCCGGGGCTGCCGGTTGGGCCATCGCGCAGAGAGTGGCCGCCCACAGCAGCCAGGCTTTTCGCATGCCTGAAATTGTAGAACGCCGGATCAGGCGGCGCGGTATTTGGCGATGGCGTCGTCGTCGAGCTCGATTCCCAAGCCCGGCGCATCCGGAATCGCCACGTAGCCGTCTTTCGCCCGGAGTCTCTGCCGGGTGAGCGATTCGCGAAGGTTGGTCTGCTCCTCGGCGACAAACTCCAGGATCAGCGCGTTGGGGATGGCTGCAAGGAAGTGCAGTGCAGCGGTGACATTGATGTACGTGGTGAAGCCGTGGTTGGCCACGGGAAGGCCACGGTCCCATGCCAGCGCGGCGATCTTCATGGCTTCCGTGAAGCCGCCGCAGCGGGTGAGGTCCACCTGAATGAGGTCCACTTTGCCGCGATCCATCAGTTCAACAAAGCTGGCGCGGTTGGACTCTTCCTCTCCGGCGGCGATGCGAAGTGGTGAGGCCGCTGCCAGCTTGGCATATCCTTCGTAGTCATCCGGACGGAGCGGCTCCTCGAACCAGAATGGGCGGTAGGGCTCAAAGGCGCGCGCTCGCTGGATTGCGGTCTTGGCGTCGTAGCAGAGTCCGGCGTCGATCATCAGGTCCAGAGAGTCGCCGAGACCTTTTCGCGCGGCCGCGACAATGGCGACGTCGGTAGCCTCATCGCGGCCCATCGGGTCCCAGCCGAACTTGGCTGCAGTGAAGCCCTGGTCACGATAGCGGGACGCCAACTCGTACGTCGCTTCCGGCGTGGGTCCCCACAGAGAGCTGGCATAGCACCGGATCGCCCGATCTTTCCACGGCCGGTTCGCTTCCATCCAGCCCAACTCGTTCTTCTGATGAAAGCCGCCTCCCAGCAGCTTCCAAACCGGCATTCCGAGAGCCTTACCCTTAATGTCCCAAAGGGCCATATCGATGCCGGACATCGCATGAATCGCCGTACTGCGGCGTCCGCCGTAGACGTTGGCCCGATACATCTTGTGCCACAGGTACTCTGTCTCGAACGGGTCCTCGCCGACAACGATGTGTGCCAGTCCAGCTGCCGTGGTGTGCGAGAACGGCCCGTCGATCATGCCCTTGACCGCAAGTGGATTCGAATCCACCTCGCCGATACCGGTGATGCCGGCATCGGTTTCCACCTTCACGATCAGTGCATCCTGACCGCTGTCGCACTGTTCCTTTACTTGCGCCTGGCGCAGATAGATGGCTTCGACTTTGGTGATCTTCATTCGCCTACTCATTCAGGAATTGAAGGCGCCCGAAACGGGCGGGCCAGTGGGGATTGGGCTCCGGCAGGCCAGAGTCCGACCATTGGCTCAGACGGCGCTTCGGCTCCCGACCGTCCCAGCGGTTGAGACTGATGCGCCACTCGGAGCCGAGCGCTGGCGGGAGTTTGGGCGCCAGTTCTTCGAAGTTCTCCCACGGGATGGCCAGTTCCAATTGCCAGCCGGCGGCGGTGCGCGACGTCTTCAACTGGATCCCGGCCATATCGAATCGCTTCATCAGATATCGCGGGAAAACGAAATAGTAGTCGTACAGAACAGCATTCGAGTTCATCTCGAGGCCGTAGTAGTAGGTTTGCCGCGGGCCCGGGTTGAGGAAGATCTCAACAGCGTCGTCTTTGTACGTTGGGTCATCCCGGCGGGTGTACTGAGCGGTGATGTCCTGATCGACGCATTCGTAGCCGACGTAGAGGTGCTTTTCGTCCCACAGCAGCCGCGCGGTGGTCGGCTGCTTGTCTCCTGATTGGGATGCCCATGGAAAGAGGAAGTCCGCGCGAGGGGCAGACTGCCATGAGGCATCGTCCAGATTGCCATCAATGACCGGAGCCTGCCGCGCTCGCTGTGCGCGGTAAACGGGAATCTCCGGCAGTGCGCGGGAGACGTTCTCGGCAGCATCCCGCGTGGTGCGCCGGGCCAGATCGAACTTCGCTCCGGCGGTCAAATAGTAGTAGCTGCGGCCGTTCTCATAGATGGCTACTTTGCCTGGTCCCATCACCACAAACTCATCGTGTTCGACCACGATCGCAGTGCTTTCGTCGATTCCGATGCCGAGCAACTCCGGGTGCTTGCCGACGACCTCCAAGAGATCGTTCTGTCGTTGGCGCGCCCGCAGATGTTGGTCGATCGCGACGGGCTTCAGCAACCCGAAACCCTGTTCATAGCCGGCCGCCATCATGATGGTGTTGCCGTCGCGCGCGCCGCGGACAAGGTAGGAGCCCATGATGGTAGCCCCGGCTGAGGTGCCTGCGATGACGCCGCCACGCTCGAGTACGGCCCTGATCTCACGCTCTGTCCGCGTGCCGAGATAGGAGTCGACCAGACGCCACTGCCGGCCGCCGGCAAAGAAGACACCGCGGGCGCGCCGCAGTGGCGCAGTAAACTCCTCGGTGTCCGCGATTCTTCTGTCGCGCGTATGCAGCAGGGTCACATCCCTGAGACCCGCCTTGGCGAACAGGCTGTTCTCGACGGTTTTGCCATCGTACTCTTCCGCATCGCCGGCGGTGGGGATGATGACCCACGGCTGATCGGGTCCGCCGGCCAACTCGATCATCTTCGAAACGAGTTCCGGGCCGATGCGCCCGCCACCGATGACGACCAGTGATCCGTTGGCTGGGCCTTGCGCAGCCGGTGCGGCGGCGAGAACAGCCAGCAAAGCAAGCGTCACAGAACCAGTACCGCCTTCCCGATGACCTGCCGACTGTCGACATCGCGGAGGGCGCGAGGTGCGTCGGCAAACGCGTAGCGCTGACGTACACGGGGCTTCAGGTCGTGGTGCTGCATCAGTTCGAGCAACCCCTGGTGAGCTTCTGCGACATAGGACGGGCGCGTGGCGAGGAAGCCGCCCCAGACGGCGCCGACGACGGAAATGTTCTTCAACAGAAGGCGGTTGGCGGCGATGGTGGGGATGCGTCCGCTGGCAAAGCCGACGACGGCGAGGCGGCCTTCCGGGTTCAGCACCTTCGTCGACAGATCGAAGGCGTCGCCGCCCACCGGGTCATAGACCACATCGACGCCCTTCGCCTGCTGCACCCAATCGGCATCGCGGTAGGAGAAGACGCGCTCAGCGCCGAGTTCCCGGCAGAAGGCGAGCTTGTCATCGCTACCCGCGGTGGCCCAGACGCGTGCGCCGAGGGCAAGCCCGATCTGGATCGCGGACATCCCGGTACCGCTGGCGCCGGCATGGACCAGAAGGGTTTCGCCAGGCTGCAGCTTTGCTCGCCGTGTGAGGACGAAGAGAGACGTTTGGTAAACGATCAGGAAAGCGGCGGCCTCGGCATCGTCGAAGTGATCCGGGGCAGGGAAGACGCGGTCCGGAGGCGCTGCCGCCACCTCCGCGTAACCGCCCTGCTGGCAGAACGCGATGACTCGTTCCCCAGTGTCTTCCCGCATGCCGCAGACTTCGGCGCCGGGCGTGAAAGGAAACGGCGGCTTGTACTGATACTGGCCGCGCAGCTGCAAAAGGTCGAAAAAATTGATACCGGCCGCCCGCACTCGAATGCGGATTGAGCCTTCCACCGCCGGTTCAGGCGCGTCGCCGAGACGGAGTTGTTCCGGCTCGCCCCAGGCGTCCATCAGCCAAGTTTTCACAAGCGGCTAACGTAACACAGCCGCGGCCCTCAGCCGAAGGTATGGACTTGTGGACCGGGCAGAGCGAACTGCGAGAAACGCGTCGGTGCGGATTCTGCCGGCTTCTCTGCTGGGGGCGCTGCCGACGCGGTCGGCGTCTCGCAAGCCAATTCCAGTTGCCGCTCCACGCGGGTGAAGTCCACGCCGCCGGTGCCTTGGCGCCACACTTCCCGTGTTTCATGAAGCGCAGTGCGGATGAGTGCCGGCAGTACATCGAAGCGAATATCGAGAGCCCCCTCGTACCGATCGCAAAGGCGCACCAGTTCTTCGCGAGTCTCTTCCGGGCGGATCAGGTGCAGCGCGTCCGTCACCGAG
>CAYNDS010000294.1:0-4664 GCA_964395885.1 uncultured Solibacteraceae bacterium
CCCCCTACGGGCGGCGCCGCGGACGCAATTCCGTGCTGCCGCCCGAAACCAACACTTCCACCTGTTCCTCCGCCGCGGCCTCGATCAGAAATCCACCTTCCAGTTGCGGACGCGTCCCGGACACTCCCACTGCCCCCGCCGCGCTACCCTCCACCGGCAAGTCCTCCGGCAGTTGCAGACCCAGGACCCGCGCCGCGTCCTGCGCAGCCGCCAGCGGCAACTCCTCCACGCCCGCAATCAGCGCCCAGCGCGGCCGCGAAAATGCCTGTTCCGCCCGAAAACGCGCCCGCACCGGAAATGCCGTCTTCGGATCTGCCACCGTCGCCAGACGGATGGTCTGGTGCACCAGATCCGCGTCCCCGCGATAGTAGATTGTCAATGCCCCGGGCTTCAGCCCCGGCAGGCTCCAGCGCTGAAATCCTTCCAGATCCAGCCGCCCGTCCACCTTGACCTGCGACAGCGGACCGGCCAGCTTTGTCCGCGCACTGACACGCCCGCTGATCTCGACACGGCGGCCCAGCGGCAGGATCAGGACATCGGACAGCGAACTGCGGTCCAGATCGAGCGTGATGTCCACTTCCGGCTCCGCTTGCTCCCGCAGCCGGAGCTGCCCGCTGGCACTGAAGCTGCCATAGGCGCCGGGCGGTCGATCCGTCCGCGCCGCCGCCGTCGCCAACCGCAGGTAGAATCCGCCCGTCCCATTCGGGCGCAGGTCCAGATCGGTTTCCGCCAGGTAGGCCACCGCCTTGCGCGCGCCTTGCTTGAAATTCAGACGCCCCCCGCGAACCTTAATCTCCGGCAGGTCTCCCCCGGCGGAGCGCGCCCGGTACAACCCCTCCAAAAAGGGCTGCACGTTCAACTCTCCGGACTCGGCACGCATCACATTCAGGCTCGGCTCAACCAGCAGCAGCGAGGAGAACTCGACATCGCCGCGGACCAGCGCCAGCCACTTCGGCGTCGCCTCCAGTGTGGTCACATAGGCCAGCGGCTCCTGCCCCAAGCGCGGATCCTCGTGGATCACCACGTCGTCGATGGCCAGCGCCGGACCGGTGAGCCATTCATACGCGATCGGTCCGTTGATCTCCACCCGCCGGCCCAGCGCGAGTTCCAGGGACTGCCGCGCCCGGGTGCGCCACCGCTCCGGGTCAAACAGCTTCGTCAGTACCCAGCCCAGCACGGTCAGCAGCACGAGTACCGTCACAACGCGTCTCATTGCCGGATTGCCTCATAATCAGCGGGCGTATCGACATCCGCAAGAATCCCCGCATCCTCGACATCGACGTAGACCGTTTGGCCGCGGTAGCGATGCACCACCTCACGCGCCTGTCCGTCCGCGGGCAGAGCCAACAATTCGCGAACGGCCGTTGGAGAAGCCAGCACGGGATGGCCGCGCCGTTGCCCGAAACGGGGGATGACAAAGACCGCATCGGGCGCCGCGCTCCAGGCTTCCCGCAAAGCGCGGACTGTCTCCGGGCGGACCAGCGGACAGTCAACGGGAATAAAGAACGATGCCGCCGCGCCGGCCTGCCGCAAGCCCGCCTGCAGCGATGTAAGCTGGCCAAGCCGCCAATCGGGATTGTGAACGACGCGCGCCGGTGGAGCCGTGAGATCGGCTATCGCGCCCGTCACCAGCAGCACCGGATCACAGCACTCGCCGAAGACGCGCGCCAGCCGGGCGGCAAACGTCTCGCCGTGCCATTCCAGCCGTGCCTTCGGGCTGCCCATGCGCCGGGACTCACCGCCCGCCAGAATGACCGCGGCCGTCTTCGCTTCCTCAGCCACTTAACGCGACGCCGCCGGCTGTCCGGGCGCGAACACACTCTTCGACGCCGTCCGCCATTCTCCCTGCGGCAGGCGGCGGCAGGCGATCATTTCCGCCACGACGCTGACGGCGATCTCCTCCGGCGTGATCGCGCCGATTTCAAACCCCATCGGCGCGAAAATTCGCTCGAAGTTCGCCCGGGGGACGCCTTCCTTCTCAAACTCCTTCACCACGCCCAGCACCTTACGCCGCGATCCGACCATCGCGATGTAGCGCGCCGGCTGATCCACCGCCCAGCGCAGCACCCGCATGTCATCGCGATGCCCGCGCGTGACAATCACCAGGTAAGTCGTGTCGTTGATAGCCAGCTGCGGAAACACCTCTTCATACTCGGCGGCATGAATCTGGTCTGCTTCCGGAAAGCGTTCCCGGTTGGCGTACAGTTCGCGATTGTCGACGACATCCACACGGAATCCGGCCAGCGACGCCAGATGGCACAGGCTTCGCGAGATGTGTCCCGCGCCGAACACAATCGCACGGGGCTGCGGAATCACCGGCTCGACAAACACGTTCAATTGCCCGCCACAGATGAGCCCGTTGTCGTAGGCGGCGTCGTTGCCCAGATTGAAGCTCAGATTGCGCGGCTTCTCGGTCTCCATCACCTCGCGCGCGGCGTTCCAGACTTCGGCCTCGACGCATCCTCCGCCGATCGTGCCGACAATGGAACCGTCCTCCCGCACCAGCATCTTGGCGCTCGGATAGCTGGGGATCGATCCGTTCACTTGCACGATGGTCGCCAGGGCGCACTTCTGCCCGACGCGGCGCAGGCGGACGACCTCGTCATAGATGTCCATCGATCCTGTAGTATATCGTTCGTGGTGGATCGTCTCCAGGCGGATGTTTCGCTCTGGTCGGCTCCTCTTGTCGATCTCCGGCAAGCGGTGGCGATGGTGGAGCCGTTTGCCGATTCCTTTCATCTGGACGCCAGCGACGGCGTCTTCGCTCCCACGCTACTGTTCTTTCCGGATCTCGTCGAGCAAATCCGCGGCCTCACGCCGCTGCCGCTGCACGTCCACCTGATGGCACAGCGGCCGGAGCCCTGGATCGACGCCTTCGCCCGCGCCGGAGCCAACCGCATCACGGTACACCACGGGCGTGAATCGCACCGGGAGCGGATTCGCAAACATGGCTGCGAAGCAGGTCTCGCCATCGGCATCGACGAACCGCTCTATTACGTCCGCGGCTACTCGTCCGTCACCCTGATGGGGACCCGCATCGGCATCAAAGGCGCGGACCTCCACCCGGCGGCCTGCAACCGGATCCGCGCCATGGACCGCCTGCTGCGCGAGGCCGGTCTGCGCGACTCCGTCCGCATCTATGCCGATGGTGGAATCCGCAAACAGACCGTTCCCCTCCTCCGAGAGGCCGGAGCCGACGGCATCGTTCCCGGTTCACTCGTCTTCGGATCTTCCGACATGGCCGGGACCTTCGCCTGGTTACGATCGCTGTAACCGCCTCGCCCCCAGAACCACTCCCGCCAGCACCGCCAGCGCCCAAGTGGACGGCTCCGGCACGACCACGCGCGACGTTCCCGTGATCTCAAACGCCGGCGTTGCATTCGTGCTCGTCACCCACGGCTGCGCGTTCGGCTTCACGGAATAGCCGGTCAACCCCTGGTCATTCTCAAACCACGCCGTATCCGGAAACGAAAGCCCGGGACTGCGCGCCACCAGCCAGTACTGCGTCCCCTTACTCAGCACCGGATTCGTCACGGAAGGCAGCGTCAGGATGCCCTGCGCAAAGCTGTCGAACACCGACTCGATCAATGTCCCATCCGGGTCGGCGCCCTCGCGGATCTCCACCTGGATCTGCGCCGCGCTCTGCAACGCCAGCCGGATCGACTGCAGGACATAGTCGGCCGAAGGCGTGAAGCTCACCGCGTAGGCCAGCGTGTTGTTGGGCAGCACGACAAACGGGCGCGACGTGGCCGCATAGCTGTCACCCGGCCCGAATGTCGAAATGATCGTGGCCGCCTGGCCGAGCGAGGCGGCAAGCAAAAGCGTGGCAATGCGAAAAGGCATGGGCCGCAGCATAACAGGTTGCTATGTTGTTGGGGTGACCCGTTCTGAACTTGTCCGTAGAGTCGGCGAGATCGGTATCGTCCCGATCGTCCGCGTGTCTTCCGCGGAGGCCGCCGTCCTCGCCGTCGAAGCCATCTATGAAGGCGGCATCCCGTGTGCCGAAATCACGATGACTGTGCCCGGAGCCGTGAAGGCGCTGGAGCGCGTGGCGGCAAAACTGGGCTCGAAGATCCTGCTCGGCGCCGGTACCGTGCTCGATCCCGAAACGGCGCGCATCTGCATGCTCTCCGGCGCCGAGTTCTTCGTCACCCCTGCCCTGCGCCTGTCGACCATCGAAATGGCCCATCGCTACGACAAGGCCATCATGCCCGGCGCGTTGACCCCCACCGAAGTATTGACCGCCTGGGAAGCCGGCGCCGATGTCGTCAAGGTCTTTCCCTGCGGCAATGTCGGCGGACCGAAGTACATTAAGGCGTTGAAGGGCCCCCTGCCACATGTCGAAATGGCCCCCACCGGCGGCGTCAACCTCGAAACCATCGGCGAGTTCCTGAGAGCCGGAGCCTGCGCGGCCGGCGTCGGCAGTGAATTGGTGGACGCGGCCACGATCCAGGCCGGCAAGTACGAAGTGTTCACGGAACGCGCACGGCAGTACCTGGCCGCCGTGAAAGCCGCGCGCGGCTAACTGGCTCGTAACTTGCAGTGACGGCTTGCACCAGGGAACCCTGCTGGCACTCGACTGCCACCTGGAACACGGATAAGTTGACCACAGGGGTTTCGCATGCTCACTGGAACGGCATGTTTCTTCGCCCTTTCCACTTCGC
>CAYNDS010000295.1:0-4654 GCA_964395885.1 uncultured Solibacteraceae bacterium
CGGCCGGGTGCGAGTAGAACCAGAAGAAGTGCTGGAACAGCACCGGGTCGCCGCCGAGGCGCGCGTCGAAGATACCGATCTGGAAAACACGCTCCATCACCAGGAGCAGCAGCGTGATGGCCAGTACCGGCGTCGCCAGCACCTGGATGATCGCCGTTGCGTAGATGCCCCAGATGAATAGCGGCATCTCAAACCAGCCCTGTCCGGGCGCGCGCAGCTTGTGCACCGTCGCGACGAAGTTGATGCCGGTGAAGATCGAGGAGAAGCCGAGGACGAACACAGCGAGCGTCATCAGCGTCACCGCGCCGCCCGTCGAGGTCGAGTACGGCGTGTAGAAGGTCCAGCCGGTGTCGACGCCGCCCGTGATGATCGCCGTCACCGCCATGATCGCGCCGACGCAATAGACGTAGTAGCTGGCGAGATTGAGCCTCGGGAATGCGACGTCCTTGGCGCCCAGCATCAGCGGAAGAACGAAGTTGCCCAGCGCCGCCGGAATCGACGGGATGATGAACAGGAACACCATGATCGCGCCGTGCAGCGTGAAGGCCTGGTTGTACTGCTCCGCCGTCATGAAGTCCTGCTTCGGCGTCAGGAGTTCGAGACGGACCAGGAGCGCGAACAGACCGCCCACCAGAAACGCCGCCAGGACGCTCCAGAGGTACATCACGCCAATGCGTTTGTGATCGACCGTGACCAGCCAGCTCTTCAGGCCCTTGTGCTCATTCAGGTAATCCGGTTCCCGCGGCGGAGTTCCGCCCGCCTGGGTGAGGGGTGAGGTGATGGTTGCCATTGTTTGCGATTCCCCGTCCTTCGATTTTCCTTTACTTCTGTTCCTTGATGAACGCAATCAACGCGGTGATCTCACGATCGCGCAACAAACCCTGGTAGGTGGGCATGATGCCCTCATAGCCCTGGACGATCATCGCCTGCGGCTGGAGGATCGAGGTCCGAATATAGTTCTCGTCGACTTTCATGGCCCGCCCGTCGGTCATCTTGTGCTCGTCGCCGTAGATCCCCTTCCAGGACGGCCCCTGCCCGCGCGAACCGTCGAGCGAGTGACAGGTGACACAGCCGCGAGACTCATACAACACCTTACCGAGCTGCGCCGGCGGCATCGCCCGCTCCTCCGGAGAACCGTTCTCGAGGTAATCCTCATACTGCGCCGGCGTCAGGACCTCGATCTCAGCATTCATCTGCGAGTGTCCCTTGCCGCAGTACTCGGCGCACTGCACCTGGTACTTGCCCGGTTTCTCGGCGACAAACCATTGTTCCGTGTAGCGGTTCGGCAGCACGTCGGCCTTGATCCGGAAGGCCGGGATGTAGAAGCTGTGGAGCACGTCCTTGGAAATCTGCACCAGCTTAATCGGCTTGTTCACCGGCACATAGAGCTTGCCGATCATCTTCATGCCGTTCGGGTACTCGAACGTCCAGATCCACTTTTCGCCGGTGACGTTGATCTCCATCGCTTCGCCGGGCGTCACCGAGGCCGTCATGTAGTCCTTGAAGCCCCAGAAGAAGACGATCAGCAGCAGCAGGAGCGGCCCGACCGACCAGGCGATCTCGAGCGGCGTGTTGTGCGTCACCTGCGAGACGCGATCATTCGGCCCGCGCCGTTTGTATTTCACGGCGAAGTAGCCGATCGGCACGACAATGCCGACGAAGAAGATCACGCACAGCCAAAACACGAACATGAACAGTCCGTCCACGTTCGGCGCGTGCGAGGATCCCTGGGTGGGCAGCATCAAATCATGAAGCCATTGCATCTCAGTTTGTCCTCACCTGGGCCGTAAAGCCGCTGGTCCGGTTCCGCTCGGCGCGGAACATCCGCCATAAGAAAAAGCCGATTCCGGCCATGATCAACACACCGCCCGCCCGCATGAAATTGCCCGCGAACAGCACGTAGCTCGACGCGTCCGGATCGTAATGGAAACACATCAGCAGCACGCGCTCAAACGACATGCCGAACTTGCCTTCCGAGGCCTCGGCCAGCGCCAGTCGCACGTCCCGCTCGCGGTACTTGATCCCGTACAGGTAGCGCGAAACCTTTCCTTCCGGTGTCAGCACGATGATGGCCGAGGCATGCGCGTATTGGCCCGTCCGCTCATCCTTGCGATACTTCCAGCCCACCTGCTCCGCCAACTTCTTCACGTTGCCATTCTGGTCGGCGAAGAAGTGCCAGCCGGGTGCCGGGCGGTCAAAACCGGCCAGGGTCGCCGCGCGCTTCTGCTGCGCCAGGCCCCAGTGCTCGGTCGGATCGATCGAGATCGTCACCACGTCATACTCTTTGCCGGGCTGCCAGGGAATCTCCCGCAGCACGGAAACCTGCCCGTTCATCACCAGATTGCACAGCATCGGGCACGTGTAATAGACCAGGTTCAGGATCACCGGGCGCCCCTTGCCGAAGTACTCCGCCAGACGGTGCGAATTGCCGTCCGTGCCGACGAACTCCAGGTTCAGGTCGATCGCCGCGCCGAGCTTTTCCTCGACGCCGACGCCCGTTAACTCCTTTGGCAACACGGGGTCCGCCGCGCGTGCCGTCAGGGACACGAACGCCAGGCCCAGCATTGCGATGCTACTGCTTCGTCCCAACTCCTGCTCCTTGCGCCGCGGGTGCGCCCGGCTTGGCGCCTGCCGCCGCCGCCGCGATCTGCTCCGGTGTCTTCACCGGCAGGGGCTTGGCCGGGTAGAACGTCTTTCCCGCCTTCGCCTCCGCGGCAAACAACTCCATCGCCCGCTCGATCGGCAACCGGACCTTGGTCTTGTCGCCGCCAATGTAGCGGTAGTGATTCAGCTGCTCGGCTTCCTTCTGCCGGATCTCCTGCAGGTCCTGCGACTCCGGCGCCAGCTGCTGCTGATAGACGTTCGCCTGATAGGTCGAGTGGTAAAGGTAGTCGACCGCAAAGACGACGACGACGACGGTCACGACGATGGCAATCGTAAAGCCGACCACCCAAGGGCCGCTTGGGTCCGTGCGGTCGAAGCCCTCCTTCTCGAGGGCCGATAACTGCTCATCGCTGAGGGAACGGAGTACTTTCTCGTCCATAGAGTCCCCTTAAATATTCTGATGCGCCAAAGACTGCGCCAGCCGTAAATCCCCTTCGGGCACGAGCGAATGTTTCGCCAGACGTGTCCAAAACACCAGCGCGTAGGTGGAAGCCACCGCCAGCCAGCAGGCGACATCCTGCCAGTGCGGTTGAATTCCTTCCTTGTAAAAATTCGGCATGATGATCCAGTACAGATCAAAGTAGGCGAAGAAGAGGATCCAGATCGCGGCAAAGAACAGCACGTTCAGGTTCCGCTTGGCCGCCCGCGGCAAAAGCAGGAAGAACGGGATCACGAAGTGCCCGAACAGCAGCGCCGCGCTCGCCCAGCCCCAGGTGCCCTTGAACCGCTCCATGTAGAAGATCGTTTCCTCGGCGAGGTTTGCATACCAGATCAGCAGGTACTGCGAGAAGGCCGAGTACGTCCAGAAGACCGTCAGCGCGAACATCCACTTGCCGAGATCGTGATAGTGCTCGACGTGGATCGAGTGCTCCAGCATCCCGTAACGCCGGAACCACAGGCACAGCAGCGTCACCGTCGCAATGCACGCCCACCCGCCGTTGGCATAGACATAGATACCGAAGATCGTCGAGTACCAGTGCGGATTGAGCGACATCACCCAGTCAAACGCCGCCGCCGACACCGTCAGAAACGTCAGCAGCAGCCCGGGCGCGGAAAGCCGCGACGAGGAGTTCATCTGCTCGGCCGAGTGCGTCCGGTCCTGCGTCGTCGAGTTGCTGTACAGCTTCAAGGCAATCGCCGACCAGATCGCGATGTAGACGAAGCCCCGCACGATGAAACCCGTTTCGTTCAGCCACGGCGCCTTGCCCTGCAGCACGGCATCCTTGGCGACGGCTTCGGCATGGGACCAGTGATACAGGTGATGCACCCCAAGCGCGATGGGAATAAACAGAATGGCCGCGACCGGGATGGTGGCCGCGATCGTCTCAAAAAACCGCCGCATCGTCACGCTCCAGGCCGAACCGGTCAGCACCATCACCTGGAGAAAGAAGATGCAGCCAAGCGAGATCACCGTCACCGACATGAAGCCGACGAGGTAGGACGGGAAGAAGGCGTGCGGGTCCGTGATGTAGCCGGCAAGCGTTGCCAGCCAGCCGACCAGCGCGGCAAAAATGATCGCGTTGCGGACCTTTGCCGCCGTCGCCGGCTCGATCCGCCAGCTTTCCCGAGCTTGTGCCAGTGTTGCGTGTTCCATGGCGTTCTCCTAACGCAGCTCCGTTCTGAGAGCCGCCGGCACATCCTCCACCGTCCCGCGCGTCGAGCGTTGCAGCGCGCGCAGATAGGCGACAATCGCCCACCGGTCGCGCTCGACGACCTGGTACTTGTAGGCGGGCATGGAGCGCCGCCCGTTGGTGATCACGTCGTAGATGTCGCCGTCGGCGGTCGTCTGGACGCGCTCTTCCATCAAATTCGTCGGGATCCAGCCGGACTTTCGCGGCACGGTCCCCTGCCCCTGCCCGGTCCGGTCATGACACGGCGCGCAGTAGATATTGAAGCGTTCCTGCCCGCGCTTGAGCAGGTCGGCCGTCACCGGTTCCGGATTCAGGCCGACGTACTGCCCGTTGACAATCCCCGTCGTGTAGGCCTGATC
>CAYNDS010000296.1:0-4645 GCA_964395885.1 uncultured Solibacteraceae bacterium
TAAGTCCGTCATGCAAGTGGCAGTCCCCGCGGTGTCGGCTCCCCGTCTGCGGGCTCTGCCCAGCCACGCGGACCTGCTGCTGGCCGCAGTCCTGGTCTGGTCCTTCGCGGCGGGCGAAGGCGGCTGGGCTCGGCTCTTGATGGACGGCGATGCGGGTGTGCACATTCGCATCGGTGACTGGGTTCGCGCCCACGGTCGCGTGCCCGATACCGACCTGTTTGGATTCTCCAAGCCTGCGGGCGAGTGGTTCGCCTATGAGTGGCTGGCCGGCGTGCTGTTCTCGTTCGCACATTCCTGGGCCGGACTGGCCGGTGTTGCTGGGTTTGCCGGCGTGGTGCTGGCGCTCACCGCCGTCACGTTGGCCCTGCGCGCTACCTGGATGGGAGCCGCGGGTGTGGTCACGCTCCTCGTCGTCCTCGTTTCCACGAACGCCCTGAATACGCACTTCCTGGCGCGCCCGCACATCTTCACGCTCCTCTTCGTCTCTCTCACCGCGTGGCTGGTTGATGGTGACCGGCGCTCCCCGTCGCGCCGCGTTTGGCTGCTCATTCCGATCATGGCCCTCTGGTCGAATCTTCATGGCGGCTTCTTCATCGTGTTTCCGTACCTCGCGCTGCTGACCGCCGGCTGCTGGCTGGAAGGGCGCACCGGCGCGCTGCGATACGGCCTGCTTTCGATCGCCGCAGCCGCCGCGACACTCTGCAATCCCTACACCTGGAAGCTCCACGCCCATGTGATTGAGTACCTGCGCAGCGATTGGGTAATTCGCCATGTCGACGAGTTCAAGTCACCGCAGTTCCGCAGTGAAACCATGCTCTGCTTCGTGCTCATGCTCTTCGCCGGACTCGCCATTGCGGGCATTCTCCTCCGCCAGAAACGCTATGTCGAAGCCAGCTGGATCGCCTTCTTCGGCTATTGCGCCCTCGTATCGGTCCGCCACACCACCATCTTTCTCGTCGTGTGTGCGCCGCTCATCGCGGCAGAGCTCTCCGCCTGGTGGCCTTCTCTGCGCAGCGCGGTGCGCTTCTCCCCTGGCTCCCTGTCGCCGTGGAGCGTCGTTCTCCTCGCCCTACTGCCCTTCGTTCCCCAGAACTGGCCGAAGCAGATGCCGGCGGACCTCTTTCCGGTCGAACTCGTGGAGCGCAATGCGGCCTACCTGGAGGACGCTCGCGTCTTTGCCAGCGATCAATGGGCCGACTACCTGCTCTACCGGAACTACCGGCCGCTCGAGGCCCGCGAACGACAGCGCGTGTTCATGGATGCCCGTCACAACTACTTCGGCCCGGTCATCGGCAATGAGTTCCTGACGCTCATCCACGGGATGCCCGGCTGGGACGCGATTGCCGCCAAGTACCGCTTTGACGCCATGCTGGTGCCGCCTGATACGGCGCTTACGGCTCATCTGCGCGCGCGCCCGGACTGGACACTGCGCGACCGTTCCGCGAAGGCGCTGCTGTTTGTGAAGTCCCCTGTAGGCGCGCCGGCAGATCAAACTCCGTCTGCGTCCCTTCTCCCGGACGGCTCTCCACCGTCATCCGGTAGTCCTCGCCATAGAGAACTTTTAGCCTGGCATTGACGTTCGCCACGCCTATCCCCGGCTCGTCGAACAGTCCTGCCAATCGCTCTGCCTCGATCCCCACTCCGTCGTCGCTCACAACAATTCGGAGTCGCCCGCCCGCAACGGACGCCCGGATTCGGATCGTTCCGCCATCCAAACGCGGGGCCAGCCCATGGCGGATCGAGTTCTCCACCACCGGCTGCAGCAGCATGCTCGGCGTCTCGTGATCCAGCGCCGCCGGCTCCACGTCCCGCTCAAACCGGAGCTTGTCTCCGAACCGCACCATCTCGATTGCCAGGTAATCCTCGATAAAGGCCAGTTCCGCCCGCAACGTCGTCAGAGGCTCCGGCTTTCGCAGCAGCCGCCGCAGGATGTTCGACAGCTTGTAGATCACGCCTCGGGCGTCTTCCGGGTTCACCCGCACCAGGGAAGCGATCGTGTTCAGCGTATTGAACAGAAAGTGCGGGTTGATCTGATTCGTCAGTGCCGCCAGGCGTGCTTCCACCAGCAGTCGATTCTGGGCCTCCAACTGCCGCTCCGTGCGCAAGCTGTGCCAGATCTTGAGCGGAAGAGCAATGCAGAGAACAATCGCGAAATAGCCCGCCGCGCGGAGCTCCGCCGAGCCGGGCGCCGTCGCATGCAACAGCCGCCCGCCAAACAGTGCGCTCACGGACTCATAAATGATGGCCGCCAGCACGATCGAGCAGAGAAACAGCAGCTGAAATCCCCCGCGGGCCATATCTCGCGGCTTACGGAGAAGACCGAACCCGGTGAGCAGATCGAAAACCGGCGAGAATCGCCAAACCTCCTCCGGGTGCGGCGCCAGGTCGCGGAGCAACCCCCCCAGCAGTCCAAAGGCACTCAGCATCGGCATGGCCAGCCATTCCCGCTGCAGCATGGCCGGTGTCGAAATCAGCACGCCGGAAAACAGCCCGGTCCAGTAGCCGCCGGTCAGACCCGCCAGCAAACTTCCCGCCAGCCCCAGATCCACGGCCTGATAGTTCGGTGCAAGTACGCGCACCGCGACGCCCGCCCCGAACAGTGCGGCCAACCAGAGCGCCATCTGCGTCCGCTGCGCCAGACTGCGCTCGTCTCGCAGCAGCAGCCTCTCGAAGAAGGCGACGCGAGCCAGCAGACTAGCCACGGATGCCGCCACCGCAATCCGTACCAGTAGAACCACCCATTGCTGTTGCGCAGTGTCCATCGTCGCGGCTCTCTATAATGAAAACATCCCAGATGAAGTTTGAGTTGCGTCAGGCGGCGGAAGCCAAGCTGCCCACACGCTTTGGCGCATTCCGAATCTACGGTTTCGAAGGCGTCTGGAACGGCCGGATCGAAGAGGCAGTCGCGCTCACCTACGGGGAGTTCGTCCCGGGTGATGCGCCGCTGCTGCGCATCCACTCGCAGTGCCTCACGGGCGATGTCTTCCACTCGCTCCGCTGCGACTGCCGCCTGCAGCTGGAGCTCGCCATGGAACAGATCACCGCCGAAGGCAAGGGCCTGATCATCTACGAGATGAAGGAAGGCCGCGGCATCGGCATCATCAACAAGCTGCGCGCCTATGCACTGCAGGACCAGGGCGCGGATACGGTCGAGGCGAACCTGGCGCTCGGCCTGGATGTCGATCTCCGAGACTATTCGCTGCCCGCCGCCATCGTCCAGAACCTTGGCTTGACGCGTGTCCGCCTCCTGTCGAACAACCCGGACAAAATCGCCGCCCTGGAGGCTGCGGGAATCTTTGTCGAACGTGTGCCCGCCCATACCGACCCGGGTGCCATGGCCCAGGACTACCTTCGCGTGAAGAAGGAAAAGATGGGCCACCTGATCGACGGGTTCTAGCTCCGTCTGGCCCCCGCTCGTTCGCATCGCTGCGGCCGTGCAGCGTGAATTTCTCGTGAACAACGCTTCATCTGGAGCAACTCCGCACATCCTGGACAGCTGCTTTCGATCGGTCGGCAACAGACGACGCCCTGCGCCCCTCAGCTAGTAGAGGTCCACGATGTTCTATCACGACAGCAAACTGCAGTACCCCGTCCGCGTGGAAACGCCCGATCCGCTGTTCGCCAAGGCTTTGCAACAGGCCATTGGCGGCGTGGAAGGCGAGATCCGCGTCTGTCTTCAATACCTGTTTCAGGCCTGGAATTGCCGCGGCCCGAAGAAGTACCGCGACATGTTGATGGAGACCGGCACGGAAGAGATCGCCCACATTGAGATGCTCTCCACCGCCGTTGCCCTCAACCTGGAAAACGCCCCGGCCAGCGTCAAGGATGTCGCCGCCTCCCAGAATCCTCTGGTCGCTGCCGTGTTCGGTGGAATGAACCCGCGGCATTACCTCTCTGCAGGCTTCGGTGCCATGCCGGTGGACGCCTCCGGGGTCCCGTTCGATTGCTCGCACGTCTACGGAAGCGGCAACATCGCGGCAGACATGTACGCCAACGCCGTGGCCGAAATGACCGGCCGCGCCCTCGCCTGCCGCCTCTACAACATGACCAGCGACCCCGGGATGAAGGACATGCTCTCTTTCCTGATCGCGCGCGACACGATGCACCAGCAGCAGTGGCTCGCCGTTGTCGAGGAACTCGGCGGATACGAGTCGCAGTTCCCCATCCCGAACTCTTTCCCGCAGGACCTGGAGCGTCAGGAGTTCAGCTACAAGTTCATCACCACCGGCATCGACGGCGCGATCCCCCCCGAGGGCCGTTGGTCGCAAGGACGCTCCCTCGACGGCAGGAGCCGCTTCGAACTGCAGGAAGGCCGCCCGCTGGGTGCCGAGCCTAATCTCGGTATGGCTCGCCCGGATGGCTTCGCGCAGAAGGAACAGGTCGACATGGCGGAGAGTTTGCTCCGCTAGCTGCGGGGCATCACGGCTATAATTGGCGGCATGTCAGAAAAGGCGATGGGCCGCGTGGGTTGGGCGATCTCAGCGCTGATGGCGGTTCTCTTTCTCCTGAGTGCCGCAGGCAAACTCAGCGGCGCGCCTCAGGCTGCCGAAGGCTTTGCCCACTTGGGCATCCGCCCCGATTTGGTTCGGCCCATCGCTCTACTCGAGCTGGCATGCGTCGCGGTATACCTGATCCCACCCACCGC
>CAYNDS010000297.1:0-4626 GCA_964395885.1 uncultured Solibacteraceae bacterium
CCGGCGGGTGCGCATGCGCGACGGCGCAGACATCCGGTCGCAGTTGATACACGGTCAGGTGCATCAGGATTTCGGAAGTACGCTCCCGCCGACCTTCGATCTTAGTGCCCTGGCCATCCACCAGGATCAGGTCATCGGCCTCCATGCGCCCCTTGCTGACACCCGTCGGCGTGCACAGAATCCGGTCGTCCGAGAGCCGAACGGAGAGATTGCCGTCATTGGCGGCAACCCAGCCTTTCTGATACATCAGACGCCCGATTTCGACGATGGCCTGCCGGGCTTCAGATTCACACACCTGCATGGGGAGTCCCTGATTGTAGCAGGCGCGAACCGGACTTTTCTGCCCGATAGAATGGGGGAGTGGAGAGTCAGAGCCCGGCAAGGCGGATGTGCCCAAACTGCCGCGCATTCGTCAGCCAGGCGGATCGCGTGTGCCCCTACTGCGAGACCAACCTTGGCGGAGCGCAACCCCGGGCGGCGCGGCGGCGGGACGCGAGCGGCGTCATTGGCGCGGGCCTGATCCCGAGCGCCCGATTCACCACGTCCCTGATTCTGCTGCTGAACTTCGCGCTGTATATCGCCAGCATGGTCGATTCCGGCGCGCTGCAGGCGGTGGGGCGGTCGGACCCGTCCGTTTGGATGTACGGCGAATGGTTCCGGCTGATTACCGCCGGATTCTTTCACGGCGGGATGTTCCACATCCTCATGAATTCGTGGGCGCTGTTTGACCTCGGCTCCCAGGTGGAGGACGTCTACGGGTCAGAGCGGCTGATTGTTCTCTATTTCTTCGCTACGGTGGCCGGCTTCCTGCTGTCCTCGTCCATGGGACATTTCTCGGTTGGATCGTCAGCGGGTATCTTCGGGCTGATCGGGGTCATGATCGGCCTGGGCTTGAGCGCAAAATCCGCTCTCGGAGACCAGATTGCCGCCGCCTACACCAAGTGGGCCGCGTTCGGTCTGGTGATGAGCTTCCTGCCGGGCGTTGATCTGTGGGCGCACTTGGGAGGCGGGCTGACCGGGTTCGCCATTGCGCGGATTGCGGGACTGCCCAGCGCCTTCGTCACCCGCGCCGATACCATCTGGCGCTGGGCCAGCTACGCCTGTTTGGCGCTCACTGCCCTGGCGTTCGGAAGGATGTTTCTGCTCTACGCTGCGACAAAGTGAAACATTCGTCTGCTTATAATGAAGTGGCTCGCCGATAAGTCCTGGTAGAGCCGAGTCCGGATTCAAATTGCGGCTCTTCCCGTTCCTATGATGATCGTTGGACATTTCGCGGCCCTCGATGGCCGGCTGTCGGGGCAGGACGCGCCGTCGTGCTGATTTCCGGGCGCACTCTTGTCCTGCTGCTTGTGGACGCCCTGTTGGCCTCGCTGGCCATGGGGGCGGCTGCCGAAATCCTGACGCCGAGTGGCTCGATCCTGTACCTGGAGTATGAGCGGGGCTTTGAGCAACTCGGCATCGTCGTCGCGATCATGCTGATGGCGCTCTACTTTCAAGACCTGTACGCCGAGCCGAAGTCGCTTTCCCGGCTGGTTCTCTTTCAACAGTTATCGACGGCCTTCGGCGTCTCCCTGCTCGCACAGGCCGTGGTGGCCTATGCACTGCCGGACCTGGCAGCGCCCCGATCCGTGTTGGTTCTGGGTTCCCTGCTGACGTTTGGCGCACTGTTTTCCTGGCGGTTGGCCTTTGCGCGAATCAGCGCCGCGGATTTTGTCTCCGAAGCGGTGCTGTTTGTCGGCGAGCATCCGTTGCTTGACAAGGTCATTGAGGCGGTGGAGGAGAGCCCGGGGAGGGGCTATCGCGTTGCCAAACGGGTGGCCACGTTAACCGATCCGGCGCTCACGCCGGGTCAGAAGCTCCGCGAACTGGTGACCGCCTGCAAGCCGGACCGGATCGTGGTCTGTTCCATGGAGCGGCGGGGCACTCTGCCGATGCAGGAACTGCTCCAGCTTCGCCTCGGCGGCGTGCGGATCGAGCAACTGAGCACGATCTATGAACGGATCTTCCGGCGGACCGCCCTCGAAACGCTGCGCCCGTCCGATCTGATTTACTCGGAACTGCTCGGACCCAGCGCGGGCCGTTTGCGCGCGCAGGAGATCTACTCGTTTGTCTTTGCCGTTTTGCTGCTTCTGGTGGCTTGGCCCGTCATGCTGCTGACCGCGCTGGTCATCCGGCTGACGTCGAAGGGACCGATCCTGTACCGCCAGGTTCGGGTGGGCAAGGATAACCGTCACTTCACGATCTACAAATTCCGTTCCATGCGCGTCGATGCCGAGGCCAAAACGGGTGCCGTATGGGCGGGCAAGGACGACCCGCGCATTACGCGCTTCGGGAAGTTCATGCGCAAGACGCGCCTCGACGAGCTGCCGCAGTTGTTCAACGTCGTGCGGGGAGAAATGGCGTTCTGCGGGCCGCGTCCCGAACGGCCCGAATTCACCCAGTCACTCGAGAAGATCATCCCCTTTTTCGGACTCCGCACCGCCGTGAAGCCCGGCATCACCGGTTGGGCGCAGATCAATCACAAGTACGGGGACACGCTGGAAGACACGAAGATCAAGCTGGAGTACGATCTGTTCTACATCAAGAACCTGTCGATGACGATGGACCTGTTGATCGCCTTCCAGACTGTCAAGACGGTCATTCTACGGCGCGGCTCCCAGTAGTCCGTTATCCGTTCAGGCGAGCTGCCTCGGTGCGGGTCGCCTGGCTCAGAATTTCCGCCGCACGGCGCAGCCGTTCGTCAAAATCGGACTGGAGAACGGGCTTTCCGCGCTCCTGCTTCAATTGATCGGCGAGGTGCAGGCAGACGAGCAGCGCCAGGCGCGCTACATCTGTGATGCCGGTCTGTGAAGCCAGCCGCGCAAGCGTGTCGTCGATCTCCGCTGCCAGCGATTCCAGCTCGCGCGGGTCCCCGTCGGTCAGGACGCTGAATGTCTGGCCGTAGATGGAAACCCGGACCGATTGCTTCGTTGACGTAGCAGAACGCTCCCGAAGGTTAGTTTACGCCTCGGGAGTGAGCAGGTCCATCTGGCCCAGCAGCTTTTCAATACGGGACCGCACAGCCTTCCGCTCGCCGCGGAGGGTTTCCCGCTCCGATTGCAGCTGGTCCACCTGAGCCTGCAGGGTCTTCAGATCGAGGCGGGACTGGTCGCGCTCGCGAATCGCCTGGTCGCGCTCCGAGCGCAGCGAGGCGATCAGTTCGACGGCCTTGGCGACGCGCTCTTCCAGCGCAAGCAGCGCGTCGGTCTGCTCGAGTTCAGAAGCCATACGATTGCTCTAGGCCCGGCCGAGCGCGGCTTTCGCCTTGTCGGCCAGCTTGGAGAACGACTCGGCGTCGTGGATGGCGATATCGGACAGGATCTTGCGATTCAGCTCAACGCCGGCCTTCTTCAAGCCGTCCATCAGGCGCGAATAGCTGATGCCGCAGCTGCGCGCGGCAGCGTTGATGCGCTGAATCCACAGGCTGCGGAATTCGCGCTTCTTGAGGCGCCGGCCAATGTAGCCATGGCGCAGCGAGCGCTCAACCGCTTCCTGCGCGGCGCGATAGAGCTTGCTCTTGTTGAGGAAAAAGCCTTTCGCCAGCGCGAGGGTCTTTTTGCGGCTGGCGCGGCGATGAGTACCGCGTTTAACTCTGGGCACGTTTGCTCTCCTTGGAGTGAAGTCGGCGGGACGTCCCGCCGCGAAGCCGGCAGATCAGGCACGTGTGCAGCCTGTCCGCGCGGCGAAGAAATCTAGTAGGGCAGCATCACCGCCAACGCCGACGAATTGGCGTCGCTGGCGATGGTGGATGCTCCGAGACGGCGCTTACGAGCCGGCGACTTCGAAGTCAGGATATGGCGAGCAAACGCCTTGCGGCGCGAGATCTTGCCCGTTCCCGTCTTCTTGAAGCGCTTGGCCGCGCCCTTGTGCGTTTTCATTTTCGGCATACAAATACCCTTTTCTCACAGCCCGTCACTTCTGGTTTGGGGGCGCGGGGGCACTCCGGCGCTCCAAAGGAGCACGGGGCACTCCTGTTAGTGTAGCCGATCCGACTGCGGCTGGGCAATCGGCAGGGACTCGGTCACGGCCGTCGAAAGGAGGAAAGTTCCCCGGAATCAGCGGCTTCCCCTTGTCCCCGGTGCAACGAAGGGCGAGCATGCCTCACCATCTCACGGGAGAGTGTAAGGCCATGAGCGCACCCATCTTTGCCGACGATATCCTGTTCCTGCAACGATTTCTGCGCTCCGGCGGCGCGAATCAGGTCCCGCTGAGCGGGGCCCACGACGCGGCCACGGATCGCGCGCAACGGGCCTTCGAACAGGCCTCGACCGGTTTGGCGGAAACACTTGGAAGGTTCGATCTCCGCACGGAGCGCCTGATCTTCGGACTGCAGCTGCCCGTGCAGGAACTGGCGCGCAGAGTGATCGCCACCCTTCGCGGTCAGGGGATCGACGCCCGAATCATTTCCGGCACCCGCAGCTACGCCGAACAGAACGCGCTGTTCCGGAAGGGCCGGTTCGGCAACCCCGGCCCGGTGGTGACAAGGTCCCGCGGCGGGGAGAGCAATCACAACTTTGGCCTGGCGTGGGATATCGGGATCTTTAGCGCGACAGGCGCCTATCTGGGTGAGTCGCCGCTGTACAAGAA
>CAYNDS010000298.1:0-4601 GCA_964395885.1 uncultured Solibacteraceae bacterium
CAGGTCTCTCCTGCCGTTGCAGAGCAAACAAACGGCCGCTCCGGAGCGAAAGAAAACGAAAGAGAAGCAGCGAGACACAGAACGGGCGAGGCCGAAGTGTCTCCGTGCGTCCCTATTTCCCGATACAGAACGTGGCGAAGATCCGGTTCAGGATATCGTCCGCCGTCGTCGCGCCCGTAATGGCATCCAGCGGACGCAGCGCGCTGTACAGATCGATCAGCAGCATCTCATGCGGAATGCCCGACAGGTTTGCCTCGGCGGCTTTGGCGAGAAAGTGCGCCGTCTCGCGCAGCAGCTGCTCATGCCGCAGGCTGGTGAGAAAGCCCTCTTCCTGTCCGCCGCCATCCGTCAGAGTCATGACCCGGGCAATCTCCGCGCGCAGAGCATCGATTCCTTCGCCGGTGAGAGCCGACACCGGGATCACGCCGGAAATGGCCAGCGCGCGCGGCGGCAGGTCTGCCTTGTTCGCCACGATCAGATGACGTCCGGCTTGCCGGACACGGTCGAGAATCTCCTCATCGTCCGGCGTTAGCGGCTGCGAAAGGTCGATGACGGCCAGCGTCAGGTCGGCATCGGCGACCGCTTCCCAGCTTCGTGCAATCCCGAGCGATTCCACACGGTCACTGGACTGCCGGACGCCGGCAGTGTCGACCAGTTTCACCGGGACCCCTTCAATCTCCGCCGCCTCGCTCACCGTGTCGCGCGTCGTGCCCGCAATCTCGGTGACGATCGCGCGGTCCTGCCCCAGCAGACGATTGAACAGGCTGCTTTTGCCGACGTTCGGGCGTCCGGCGATCGCCAGCGTGATGCCGTCGTGCACCAGCTTGCCGTAGCGAAAGCTTTCGATGAGGCGCGCCACACCGGCGGCCAGCGGCTCCAGACGCGCGGCGATTTCGGCCGGGCTGGCAACGCTGACGTCGTCCTCGGCAAAGTCGATTCCCGCTTCGAGCAGTGAAATCAACTCGACCAGTTGCGCCTTCAACGGCGCCAGCCGGCGCGAGACGGAACCGCCCACCTGCTGCGCCGCCACGCGAGCCTGGTGCAGCGTCGTGGCGTCAATCAAGTCGCGAACGGCTTCCGCCCGCGCCAAATCCAGACGCCCGTTCAGGAAGGCCCGCAGCGTGAACTCGCCGGGGTCGGCAAGCCGCGCGCCGGTGCGGCACAAAGAGTCAAGCGCAGCACGCAGAACGACAGGCGAGCCGTGCAGGCTGAGCTCCACCACATCCTCGCCCGTATAGGAATTCGGCTTCTCAAACCAGGTGATCAGGCCATGGTCGAGCAGTTCGCCCGCAGCGTCCCGCACTTCGCCCAGCGTGGCCACGCGCGGCGGCCAGGAGATTGCCTCGGCCAGGAGCCGGTTGACGATTTCGCGCGCACGGGAGCCGGAGACCCGGAGCACACCGATGCCGCCTCGTCCGAGAGGCGTGGCAATCGCGGCGATGGTGTCGAGATAACGGGGTTGATTAGGGGCGGCGGCGTCCACCGCGGGAGTCTCCGCCACGGCCACGGCCTCGTCCCCGGTCGCGACCGCCGTCTCGTCCGCCTCGTCCACCATCCCGATCCGGACGGCCTCCGCCACCCGGACCACCCGGAGGACGGCGCGGCGGAGGAGGGGCGGGCGGCAGCGGCATATCGACCGGCAGCACGCACACCTGACGGAACGGCCCGTTGCCGACGCTTTCGCTGCGCAGCGTCTTTTCCTCACGCAGCGCGATGTGAATGATGCGGCGCTCCCGGCTGCTCATCGGGCTGAAGAAAAACGGCCGTCCGCTGGACTTCACCATCTCGGCCGCCGTCTGCGCACTCAGCATCAGTTCCCGCATCCGCAGCACGCGGAACTCATTCGCGTCAAAGCACAGGCGCGCGTGATCTTCCGGCGGAATGCGCAGCGCTTCCATCGTGAGAAGCTCCAGCGCCAGAAGCAGTTCGCCCTTGTTGGCCAGCAGCAGGTCCACGTCCTCGCCCGTGAAGCGGACCATCAGGTCCGGCGTGTCAAAGTCGGGGTGGATCTCTTCACCGGGCGTCACCTCGGCGTCCAGGTCCAGCTCGGCCAGATCCAGCCACGGCTCCAGAATGTCGAGAATGTCGTCAGCGTGCTGATCGACCGTGTATTTCGCGCTCATTTCGATTTCCGCTTCGGCGCGCCGACGGGCTTGGTGTTGATCACTGCGGGAGCCGGTGCGGGCATGGTTTTATTGAAGATCCATTGCTGAACGATCGCGACGACGTTACCAGTCAGCCAGTATAGTACGAGTCCGCTCTGGGCACCGTAGAACATGAAGCCGAACACCAGCGGCATCATCAGCATCATGCGCTGCTGCGCCGGGTCCATGCTGGAGGGCGGCGACATCTTCTGCATCCAGAACTGCGAGGCGATCATGATCAGCGGCAGCACGCGAATGGCGATCGTTTCCGGCTGCGACAGGTCGTTGACCCACAGCCAGCCCGATTGACGGAGCTCAATCGCCACGGAAAGGACGGCATAGAAGGCAAACAGGAACGGGAACTGCAGCAGCAGAGGCAGACAACCGCCCGCCGGATTGACGCCGTGCTTTTTGTACAGCGCCATAATCTCTTCGTTCTTGTTGGCCATCTTCGGGTCCTTGATGCTGAGACCCTTGTACTTGTCGTTGATGGCCTGCATCTCCGGCTGCACCAGGCTCATCTTGCGCATCGAGTTCAGGCTGGAGATCTTCAACGGCAGCAGAAGAATGTTGATGATGACCGTGACCAGAACGATCGACCAGCCCCAATTTCGTACCCAGTGATCGTTGACGTACTTCAGCGCAACGAACAACGGCTTGGCCAGGAAGGAACTCCAGCCGAAGTCGATCAGCCCGTCCAGGCGCGGGTCGACGCTTTTGAGCAGCGAGTAGTCCTTCGGCCCGACGAACAGGCTCATCGTGTTCCGGCCCTCGCCGCCGATCGAGCCGCCGACCACCGGCACCTTCTCGCCGGTCGTGTCGGGAACCAGATCGTTGATCACGGTCAGTTCCGTCGCGCCGCCGCCCTGTTGCAAACGGACGATGGCAAAGTACGCGTCGGCGAATCCGGCGAAGGCGAAGTTGCCGCCCAGTGACACCGGCGCGTTTTTGGCGAAGTCGGCCTTATGGGAAACCAGCTTGTTGTCGGCGACGTTGAACAGCACCGCCTGCGAGTTGGTGGCAAACGTGGAAACGGTCCAATCGCCAAAGCCGCCGCGCCAGACGATCAGGTGCGGGACGGCGACGCCATTTTCGGTCAGTTCCGAACTGAAGTCGCTCAGGTAGGAAGCCTTCGGGAAACGGAAGGTCTTCACCGCGCGGGTCCGCCCGTCGGAGTACTCAAAACGGTAGCCGCCGTCAATCGGAGTGGCTTGGAAGAGCGCGTTGTTGATGGGCGCCCAGCCCGTGCGGCCCTTGATGTCGAGGGCGAACGGATAGCCAACGGCCTTGACGCCGGCGGGGTTCACCAGGTCGAGCGGCTTGCCATTGGCATCCTTGAACTTGCGGAGAATCCAGCTCTTCACCAGCGCGCCGCGATTCGTGATTTCGACGCGATAGAGTTCCGTCTGCACGACGACGGTCTCTTCCTTGGCGGCGGCAATCGTGGACGCCGGCACCGGGGCGGCAGGGGCAGCAGCAGCAGCCGGGGCAGCGGGCGCGGGACTTGCCGGTGCGGCAGCCGCAGGGGCGGCGGCTTTCGGCTCGTCCTTCTTCGGCGGGGACGCCGGTTCCGGCTTATGGAAGTACGGAGTGAGGAACAGCACGGCGCCCATCAGCACCAGCGCGATGGCCAGCCGTGCCTCCATGGAAAGTTCTTTTGGCTTTTGAGGAGGATTCGGCATTAGGGTACGGGGTCAAATCCGCCGGCATGAAACGGGTGGCAGCGGCCCAGACGCTTTAGCCCGAGCCACACGCCCCGCAGGGCGCCATGGCGCTCGATCGCTTCACGCATGAAGACGGAGCAGGTCGGATGAAAGCGGCAGGCCGAGGGTAGCAAGGGAGAGACGCCTACCTTATAGACGCCAAGCAAAGTGACCAGGGTGCGGGCAATCACGCCGGGGGCTTCAGCCATGACAGGTAACGAGTGACTTCGGCGCGGAGGCGCTCCAACGGTGCGGCTTCCAGGGAACGGCGCGGATTGAACACGATCCAGTACCGTTCTGGTACTCCGCCGAGCACCCGGATTGCTTCCCGGAGACGGCGGCGAACGCGGTTGCGGACCACTGCTTTCCCCAGAGCGCGCGGCGTCGTGAAGCCAATGCGCGCAGGAGTATCGACGGGAGCAGGGAGCGAAAACGCGGCGAAAAGAGAACAAGTGTAGCGGCGACCTTCGTCATACACGCGTCGGAATTCAGCGGGACGAAGGAGGCGCGCACTCTTGGGAAACTTTTGGGAAGGCGTTTCAGTTACTTCGCAGCGCGGACGTTGCGCTCGTCGCTGACGGTGAGCTTCCAGCGGCCACGGGCGCGGCGGCGGGACAACACCGCGCGGCCATCGACCGTCTTCATGCGCTCCCGGAATCCGTGGGTCTTGGCCCGCTTGCGATTATTGGGCTGAAAAGTACGTTTCGGCATAGTTCACCTGGTGCGGGCTGAGCCCAAACAAGAAGTGTAGCAG
>CAYNDS010000299.1:0-4531 GCA_964395885.1 uncultured Solibacteraceae bacterium
ATGCACTACTTGTCCAAGCTTCATTTCGAGTCCTGAGTCTAGTACTTGAGATAGATCGTTTTGTAGTCGGAGAAGAACTCCATCGCGGCCGGGCCTTGCTCCTTCGGGCCGAAGCTGGAATCCTTGGTGCCCCCGAACGGCAGTTGGTATTCGACGCCCGCGCTCGGCAGATTGACGGTCAGCAGTCCGGCCTCCATCCGATAGACGAAGTCGAACACGCGCGATACGTTGGTGGTCTGAATGGAAGCGGAGAGTCCGAACGGGATGTTGTTGGCGATGCGCATGGCATCTTCGAAATCCGATGCGCGCATCACAGCCAGCACCGGTCCGAAGATCTCCTCCTGGGCAATCCGCATGGACTCCTTCACGTTGGCAAAGATTGTAGGTTCGACGAAGTAGCCCTTCGAAAGATCTTCTCCGTTCGGCCCGGTGCCGGTGAGACGCTTGCCGCCGAGCACGGGCTCTCCGCACTCCTTTCGGCCAACTTCGATGTAGTCGAGGATCGTCTGCAGCGCGCCTTCGTCCACGGCCGGACCCATGTCGACACCGGCCTTCATGCCGTCGCCGGTCTTCAATCTCGAGGTCGCCTCAACGAGAGCGGCCAGGAACTTGTCGTAGATGGCGTCTTCGACGATAACGCGGCTGGTGGCGGTGCACTTCTGGCCGGTCGAGAAGAAAGCCGCATTCACGACGTTTGCCACCGCGCTCGAAAAGTCGGCGTCCGCGAGCACGATTGTCGGGTTCTTGCCGCCCATCTCAAGTTGAATGCGCAGGCGCCGTTTGGAGGCTTCCGTGTGCAGCCACTCGCCGATACCGCAGGAACCGGTGAACGAGATGGCCTTGAGCGGCTTGGCCTTCACCAGCGCTTCACCCAGCGTTCCGCCGGAGCCCTGCACGAGGTTGAAGACGCCCTTGGGCAGGCCCACTTCATGGAACGCCTCGACCAAGCGCCATGCGCTGAGCGGTGACGCAGAGGCGGGCTTCATCACGACGGTGTTGCCGCAAATCAGCGCCGGAGCCAGCTTCCATGCGGGAATCGCACTTGGGAAGTTCCACGGGGTGATCAAGCCGACGACGCCCAGCGGCTTGCGATAGGCCCACATGTGGACTCGCGGGCGCTCACTCGGGACGACAAACCCGGGCATGCGCGCTCCCTCGCCGCCGAAGTAGCGCAGGATGTTGATCGTCCGGCCCACCTCGCCTTTCGCCTCCGGAAGAGTCTTGCCTTCCTCGCGCGTCATGTCAGCCGCGATCGAATCCCAACGCTTCTCGATGTAGTCGGCGGCCTTGAACAGGTAAGACCCGCGCACCGGAGCCTGCATGGCCGCCCAAGCGGGGAAGGCTGACTCGGCCGCGGCGCACGCAGCCTCCATGTCGGCCGCGGAACCCTTGGTATGCAAGCCGACCACTTCGTCCGTGTTGGCGGGATTGCGATTCTCAAACGTGGGCCCGGAGACCCACTCTCCGTTGATGTAGTTGGCGAACGTCTCAGGCATGGGATCTCTCAGTGTATCGAGATCATCACGCGGCGCTTGGGTCAGCGAAGGCGGCGGACGCGGTAATCGGTTCCCGTCCGTTCGACGACGTACTCGATCCCGAGGGCGGCGAGTTGCTCATCCGGCGGTGTGGGTGGATTCAGTTGGCGGACCGCCTGCCAGCGCCGCCACCACTCCTGCGCGTACCCAGGGAAATAATTCACCTGTCCGCCGGACTTCCAGTCGACAAAGACCGCACGCTTGGCCCTGGCGCGGAAGATGCCCGGCACCGGGCCACGCCCCGCTTCCGTGAAGAGGAAGACAGCATCCGGGTGCGTATTCGCACGGGCCCACGCGGCAAGGCGCTCCAGTTCCGGCGTTTCCGCGGGTGTGTAGTTGAGGGTGCCGGCGAGGAGGCGGGACCAGTCGATCTTCGCCATGGTTGCGAACGGCATCCAAAGAACGAAGGCGAGTGCGGCTACCCGTTCCAGACGATACTGCCCGCGAAAGATCAGGATCGCGGCCAGTAGCAACGGAATCCACAGCGTGAACAAGAGCGCGCGCATCGGTTGCAACTGCGGGAGCAGTGCCCAGTGGGCCTGCTCCAGAAGCAGATACGACGCTGGCATCGTGGCCAGGCCAATGACAGGAAGCCCGATCAGGTAAGGGCGCAGGTTCTGCGGAGCGGAAAGCCGTCGCAAGGCGATCCAGGTCACCGCGCCCGCCAACGCATAGAGCCATATCCAGCGTGTGAACCAGATCGAGATCCAGTTATAGCTGGCGCGCAGTTTCTGGAGAGCCACCAGGGGCGGGCTTAACTGCGTGAAGATCGACTGCCGCTCCACCGCAGGCTCCTGCCAGGCTGCGCATAGCGTAAGGATCAGCACGGCCGCGCCAAACGGAACCCAAAGCTCCCGCCGGCGGTGATACGCCGCGGCCAACAGCCAGAAGGGCCACACCGCGGGCGCGTGGTAGAGAAAGGCAAGCCCCGCCGCGCCGCCCGCGATCCACCACCGGCCGAGCGCGACTGCCCCCAACGCGCTGGTGAGCAGCGCGATGGCAAAGCCTCGCGGCACCGGTTCGTACTCCACCGTCAGCACGGCCGGACCGGCGACCGCGACCCCAAGCTGGCAGAGACCTGCCGTCAGGAGCGCGGACCGGCGGCGCAAGCCGAATGCTCGGGCAATCCCATACACGCCCAGCAGCCCGAGAAAGCGGAACGCGAGCTGTTGGATCTGCAGCGCTCGTTGCAGGTCTCCAGTTAGCGGCAAGAGCACTCGTGCCGCTTCGTCGTAGATCGTCAACGTGACATGTGTGCCGCGAGGAATGAGATCGTTGCGAAACAACGAGGGCTGCGCCAGCCGTTCGATGACAGGCGCGTAGATCTGCGTATCGGACAGCAGGTAGGTGTGGCCGGGAAGGACGAACCACCCGAAAGCCAGCCACGCCAGCAGCGCCGCAACGACGCCGAACCTCGCTACGGTCACTGCGCCGGAGTCTTTTCCAACTGCTGGCGAATCCAGATTCGGTTCGGGTTCAGTTCCGCTGCCCGGCTCAAGACGCGGCGCGCCTCGGTGTTTCGATTCTGCTTCCGCAGAGCGATGCCCAGCCACAGATGAGCATCGGCGGACTTTGGACTCAACTGCACGGCCTTTTGCAGGTCGGCAATGGCTTTGTCGGCTCCGCCTCCAAAGGTGGGAGGCAGATAGTAGTTGCCGACGCCGCGGCTCATGTACGCGTCTCCCGACCTCGGGTCCAGCTCAATGGCTTTGTTCACCGCCTGCAGCGCGCACTTCCCGTACTTGATGCCGGCGAGAACATTCGCCGGGATGACTTGACCGCAGAGGGCACCCAGAATACGGTGATACTCGGCCTTCGCGGGATCGATCTGAACGGCCCGTTCAGCGGCGCGGATGCCCGCTTCGGCGGCTTTGCCGGCGGCTTCTTTGTTCCGGAGTTCGAGTTCGACCTCGGCCAGGTAGGACTGCGCGACCGCCAGTTGGTACTGCGCCCCGGCATCACTCGCGTTGCGTTGCGCCGCTGCGGCAAGCCCGGGAAGCAGCTTTTCGATCGACGCGCGGTCCTGCCGGTCGCGCGCGCGGTCCAGTTCCGGAGTAGCAGCGGCGACTGCGAGTGCAGAGAAGATGGCGATCCAGCGCATCTTGATTCGAGTGTATGCCACCTACAGGGCTGCGACGCGCCGCTGTCCGAACAGGAAGTACAGTCCCAGGCATGCGAGCAAGATGCCGTTAGCGGCCAACACATGAGGCGCCGAGAAAATGGGAATCAGCTTGCCCGTGGCCAATGACCCCACCGGCATTCCGCCCCGGAACGCAACGTTATAGACGCTCATCACGCGCCCGCGAAGATCGTCCGGCGTAATGATCTGCACCAGAGAGCTGATGAGGGCGAAGACCATGATCAGCGCCGCGCCCGCAATGAACACCAGCACCCCGGTCACCCACACGTTGGTGGAAAGGGAGAATCCCACAATGGTGAGGCCGAGGAAGATCATCGTCAACAATGCCGTGCGGCCCTTGTTCTTCATCTGTCCGGTGGACGCGACGATCAGCGCTCCGGCGATGGAGCCGAGACCGGAAACACTCAGCAGTCCGGTGAACGTGTCGGCTGTCCCATGCAGGACTTCCTTTGTGACCACCGGCAGGAACACCACCAGGGGAATACTAAGCGCCGTCATGCAGAAGGCCAGGCCGATCAGTGCCTCCATCGCGCCCTGCTTGCGAATGAAGCTGATCCCCTGCTGAATGCCCTCGAGAATCGTTCCGCCCTTGTTGGTCGGTGTGAACGCCGGCTTTACCAGAAGCAGCGTCGCAATCACCGCGATATAGGAAAAGCCGTTCAGCGAGAAGCACCAGGCGGCTCCCAAACTGTGCAGTGTCAGCCCACCCAAAGCAGGACCGACGACACGCGCCAAATTGAACTGGATCGAGTTCAGCGCGATCGCGTTGGGCAAATCTTCCTTCGGTACAAGAGACGGGACCAGCGCCTGATAGGCAGGCCCGCCGAATGCCCTGTCTCTTATACACATCTGACGC
>CAYNDS010000300.1:0-4514 GCA_964395885.1 uncultured Solibacteraceae bacterium
GCGATGATCCGCACCAAGGGCGAGGCCGGCAGCGGCAACATCGTCGAGGCGGTTCGCCACATGCGGACCATCCAGAAGGAGATGAAGCAGTTGACCGTGCTGAACTCCGACGAGCTGATGGCCGAGGCCAAGCGTCATCAGGCGCCGTTTGAGCTGATCGAGTATGTGGCCCGTAACGGCAAGCTGCCGGTGCCGAACTTCTCGGCGGGCGGCGTGGCAACGGCGGCCGACGCGGCTCTGGTGATGGCACTCGGCGCGGAAACCGTCTTCGTCGGCTCGGGCATCTTCAAGTCGCCGGATCCGGAGCGCTTCGCCAAGGCCGTCGTGAAGGCCACCACGTACTGGAAGGATCCTCTGAAGGTGCTGGAGGCCAGCGAAGAACTGCCGGACGGCATGCCGGGTCTCGACATCCGCCAGCTTCCCGAAGAGCAGTTGATGGCGGGCCGCGGCTGGTGAAGATCGCGGGCGTACTGGCGCTGCAGGGCGACTACGAAGCCCATGCACGCGCCATCGAGAAAGCGGGGGGACGCGCCGTTGAGGTGAACCGCGCGTCCCATCTCGACACCATCGACGGCCTGATCATCCCCGGCGGCGAATCGACGACGATGCTCAAGCTCATCGGTTATGAGAATCTCTTCGAGCCGCTTCGGGAGTTCGGCCGTCACAAACCGATTTTCGGCACTTGCGCCGGCACCATTCTGCTGGCGCGCGACGTCCACAATCCGGCGCAGGCCAGCTTTGGCCTGATGGACATCGGTGTCGAACGCAATGCCTATGGCCGTCAGTTGGACAGTCACATTTCCAGGCTCTCGGCCCAAGGCGTCGGCGAGGTGGAAGCCGTCTTCATCCGTGCGCCGATCATCCGCCGCGTGGGCGAAGGGGTTCACGTTCTGGCCACGCACCGCGGGGACCCGGTGCTCGTCGAACAGGGCCGGCACATGGCGGCCACCTTTCACCCGGAACTCACCGCCGACAGCCGCCTGCACGCGAAGTTTCTCGCCAAGCTGTAGCCGCCCCGCCAGACTGCGACACTAGCCGTAGGTGAAGAAACGAGTCCTGTTCGTCTGTATCGGGAACGCCGTCCGGAGCCAGATGGCGGAAGGCTTTGCACGCGTGTACGGCTTTGACGTAGTCGCCGCCGCCTCCGCCGGAGTCTCACCCGCAGGCAAGATCGATCCCACGGCCGTCCGCGTGATGGAGGAGATCGGGATTGCCATCGCCGACGGATTTCCCAAGCACTATCAGGCGATGGCGCGGATGGAATTTGACCTGGTGGTGAACATGAGCGGCAGAACGCTGCCGCAGCTTCCCGCCGACGCGCCGCTGGCTCGAGCGCCCCGCGTGGAGTGGGAAGTGGCAGACCCCGTGGGCCGGGCCGAAGACGAGTACCGTCGTGCGCGCGACTTGATCCAGCGGCTCACCCTTCCGCTGGTGGATGAACTTCGGCGGAGCGCTGCCGCCGCGCCCCCCATCGCCCCGCCCGTGGCCGCGCCCGCGGAGCCATCCCGGCCGCTGCTCGACCATCGCCGGCGCTTCCGCCGCAAGTAGACGCCGCTACTCCTCTCGGGGCGAAAACAGGGGCTCTACCTCGGGCGAAAGCACCACATAGAAACCATAGATCGCCAGGATGGTGCCCAGCGGCACCAACGCCGCCAGAAGCGTGCACGTGATCATGGCCACGTCCCGGGACCAGGGACGGAATCCGCGCAGCCCCACTCCGGTCAGAATCGAGGGGATCGCCACCACCGCCGTCAGCGGGATCGCAATCGCCACATAGATCTGCAGTACCAGCGACTGAATGTCCCGCCCGGTTGCCGTCTGCGCCACGTCCCCGATCAGGGCGAACGGGTTGCCGACGATCAACAGCGCGACGACAGCGACAACGATAGCCAGGATCCCGAACAGGACCAGCAGACCACCGAGCAGCTTGACGTGCTCATCAATACCCAATTCGGACTCCCGGCTTTATGGTAGCGGAGGGGAGGCCGGACGTTGCGGCGGACGTCGCGGCGGCGGGCAGCAGTTCTCCGGGCAGACATCATGATTCGGCCCGCGCAGCCCGATCGCGCGCCGAGGCAACTCCCCGCGCCGCTCCAGCACCAGTTCCCGGATCATCGCGATGAAGCGGGGATCATCGCCCACCGTGGCGGCGCGCACCATGTGCATTCCCAGTTCGCGGCACAGCTCCGACGCTTCGGTATCCAGGTCATACAGCACCTCCATGTGATCGGACACAAACCCGACCGGCACCAGCACCACGGCCTGCACTCCGGCGGCGTGCCGTGCGCGCAGGAAGTCGAGAATGTCGGGCTCCAGCCAGGGAACCGTCGGCGGACCGCTGCGGCTCTGCCACACCAGGTCAAACTCCGCATGGCCCACCGCCTCCGCGATCAATCGCGAGGCTTCGTGTAGTTGCGCCTGGTAGTCGCAGCCTTCTGCCATCGAGACCGGAATGCTGTGCGCCGTGAAGATGAGCCGGGCTCCCGGCGCCTGCGAGAGTGCCTGCCGCACCCGGTCCACCATCGGTTCCACAAATCCCGGATGGTTATAGTAAACGCGCAGTTTGGCGACTTCCAGGTCCTCGAAGCCGGCGTCGAGCCTGGCCTGCTGTATGTTTTCGCGATACTGCCGGCAGCCGGAATAGCTGGAGAACGCCGAGGTCACGAAGGCAAACGCGCGCGTGATGCCGTCCGCCTTCATCTGACGCAAGGTGTCGGCCAGGAACGGATGCCAGTTCCGGTTTCCCCAATAGACGGGCAGTGCGGGCCCTTCCGCGGCCAGTTTCTCGCGCAGCGCGGCAATGACGGCCCGGTTCTGATCATTAATCGGGCTACGGCCGTCAAAGTGGTGGTAGTGCTCGGCAACTTCTTGCAAGCGCTCCGGCGGAACGCCCCGGCCTCGGGTGACGTTCTCAAGAAACGGCATCACATCGTCGTGTGACTCCGGGCCGCCGAAGGAGACAAACAGGATCGCGTCGGACATTGCTACAGTTCTAGATTCCCATGATGAGACGGTTTGCCCTTTCTTTGTTGCCCTTCGCCCTGGCGGCGCAGACGCTGGACGTCACCTATCAGGACCCGGCGGCGCGTCTGATCGGCGAAGCCCTGACCAGCCGGGACGGCTACGCCCGCCTGCAATATCTGTGTGACCGCATCGGAGCGCGCCTGGCCGGATCTCCACAGTTGCAGGAGGCCGTGCGCTGGTCCGCCGCCGAGATGCGCAAGGCGGGCCTGGACAACGTCGCCACGCCAAAGGTGATGGTGCCGCATTGGGTGCGCGGCAACGAGAGCGCGGTCATGGTGGCTCCGTTCCGGCGGACACTGCCGATGCTGGGGCTGGGCAACAGCGTCGGCACGCCGCCGGAAGGCATCGAGGCCGACGTGATCGCGGTGCGGAACTTCGATGAGCTTCGCGCCCTCGGCAAGGAAAAGGTCGCCGGGAAGATCGTGCTCTACAACGTCGCCTATGAAGGCTACGGACGCACAGTGGTCTTCCGCAGCACCGGACCGTCGCGCGCGGCGGAGATGGGAGCCGCGGCAATCCTGATCCGCGCGGTCGGCTCCGCCAGTCTGCAGACGCCGCACACCGGCGCGCTCAACTACGCCCCCAACGTGCCCAGGATTCCGGCGGCCAGCGTGACGATGGAGGACGCGCTGCTGATGCAGCGGCTGATCGACGCCGGGGATCGCGTGCGAGTGAAGCTCGCCATGGAAGCCAGTATGCTGCCCGATGCGGAATCGGCAAACGTCATCGGCGAGATTACGGGCCGCGAAAAGCCCGAAGAAGTTGTCGTGGTGGGCGGCCACATCGACAGTTGGGATGTCGGCCAGGGCGCGCAGGACGACGGGTCCGGCGTGATGGCGGCGTTGGAAGCCGTGGCGCTGGTGAAGAAACTCGGACTGCGTCCGCGCCGCACGCTGCGCGTCGTCCTGTTCACCAACGAAGAGAACGGACTTGCCGGCGGTCGTGCCTATCGCGACATGCTCGGCGACAAGGTGAAACAGCACGTGGCCGCCATCGAAATGGACGGCGGCGCGGAGCGTCCCCTGGGCTTCGGCCTGGCGGGTGGCGACGCGCGGCAGTTGGCGCTCCTGCGGCAGGTGGGCCGGTTACTGGAAGGCATCGGCGCGGGGCAGATGACCATCGGCGGCGGCGGCGCTGACATCGGCCCGATCATGCGCGAAGGCGTGCCCGGCATCGGACTCCGCACGGTCGGGGAACGCTACTTCGACTGGCATCACACGACGGCCGACACGCTGGACAAGGTCGACCCCGTCGAGTTCCGCAAGTGCGTGGCGGCGCTCGCCGTGCTCAGCTACGTGCTGGCCGACATGCCGGGAAAGCTGACGGATTAAGCGGACTTCTTCGCCGCCGGCGCGGTCTTGCCGCTCGACTTCCGGGCGGGTACCGCGCCGCCTTCGGCCAGCAGCTTTTCCACCATCGAGCGCATGTTGGCCTCTTCGTTCTTGAAGAAGTCGTCGTTGCCGATATGCTGCGCGCGGATGGTCCCCTTG
>CAYNDS010000301.1:0-4475 GCA_964395885.1 uncultured Solibacteraceae bacterium
GTCCACCTTGCCGTTGATGGCGGCTTCGGTGAGCACTCGCGTGGTTTCCTGGAAGCTGGCCGCCGAGATGAAGCTCTCGGTCGACAGCGATGCCTTCGTGATGCCGAGCAGCACCGGCTTTCCTTGCGCCGGACGTCCGCCGGCTTCGATCACCCGATCGTTCTCCTGCTTGAAGCGGAACTTGTCGACCACTTCTTCCGGCAGGAACTCCGAGTCGCCGATGTCCTCGATTTTCACCCAGCGCATCATCTGCCGCGAGATGACTTCCAGGTGCTTGTCGTTGATGTTCACGCCCTGCAGGCGGTAGACTTCCTGGATTTCGTTCACCAGGTACTTCTGCAGTTCCTTCTCGCCGAGCACGCTCAGGATGTCGTGCGGGTTCAGCGGACCGTCGTTCAGCCGGTCACCGGCCTTGACGCGCTCGCCGTCCTGCACGTTGATGTGCTGGCCGCGCGGGATGGCGTACTCCCGCTCAATGCCATCCTCGCCGGCGATGGTCAGCTTGCGCGACGTTTTGGTCACGTCGCCGATCTTCACCACGCCGTCGATCTCCGCCATGATCGCGGTCTCGCGCGGCTTGCGAGCCTCAAAGAGTTCCACGACGCGAGGCAGACCGCCGGTGATGTCCTTGGTCTTCTTCGCCTGACGCGGAATCTTCGCCAGCACGTCGCCGGCGTGCACTTCGTCGTCGTTGGACACCATCAAGTGAGCGTGCGTCGGCATCAGGTACCGGCGCTCATCGGCTCGCCCGCCGTCGCCCTTGATGATGATGGTCGGGACCTTCTTCTCGTCGGTGGAATCGGAAACCACCCACTGCGACATGCCGGTGATTTCGTCCACCTGCTCGGTCATCGTCACGCCGTCGATCAGGTCCTTGAAGTGGACCTTGCCCGACACTTCCGTGAGGATGGAGAAGGCGTAAGGATCCCACTCGAGCAGCAGGTCGTTTTCCTTGACCGGCGCGCCTTCCTCCACCAGGATCTTCGCGCCGTAGACGACTTCGTAGCGCTCCTTCTCGCGATTCTTCGCATCGACAATGATCAGCTTGCCGGAGCGGTTCATCGAGATCAGTTCACCCTTGGCATTGCGAATCGAGTGAATTCCCTCGAACTTCACAAAGCCGTCGGACTTGGCGTCCTGCTTGGACTGTTCGGCCTGACCCGACGCCGTGCCGCCGACGTGGAAGGTTCGCATGGTGAGCTGCGTACCCGGCTCGCCGATGGACTGCGCCGAGATGATGCCCACCGCTTCGCCGCGCTCCACAAGGCGCCCCGTGGCGAGGTTGCGGCCATAGCAGAGCTGGCAGACGCCCCGGGGGGATTCGCACGTCAGCACGGAACGGATCTTCACCCGCTCAATGCCGGCCGCCTGAATCTGCGCCGCGATCGCTTCATCGATCAACTGGTTGGCGTTGACGATGATGTTGCCTTCAAAGTCGATCTGATCTTCCAGCGCCACGCGGCCGACAATGCGGTCCCGCAGCGCTTCGATCGTTTCGCCGGATTCGACAATCGCTTCGACGTAGATGCCGTCGCCGGTGCCGCAATCGGTCTCCGAGATGATCACGTCCTGCGCCACGTCGACCAGGCGGCGGGTCAGGTAGCCGGAGTCGGCCGTTTTCAGTGCCGTGTCGGCCAAGCCTTTGCGGGCGCCGTGCGTCGAGATGAAGTACTGCAGCACGTTCAGGCCTTCCCGGAAGTTGGCCGTGATCGGCGTTTCGATGATCTCGCCCGAAGGCTTCGCCATCAGGCCGCGCATGCCCGACAGCTGACGGATCTGCTGCTTCGATCCGCGCGCGCCGGAGTCGGCCATGATGTAGATCGGGTTCAGCCGGCCCGCCGAGTCGTCCTCTTCCATGCGCTTGAACATCTCGCGCGAGACATCCTCGGTCACCTTCTGCCAGATCTCGATGATCTTGTTGTAGCGTTCGCCGTTGGTGATGGCGCCTTCCTGGTACTGCGCCTGAACGTCGATGACTTCCTTTTCCGCCTTGTTCACCAGGCTGGGCTTCGACGCCGGCACCACCATGTCGTCGATGCCGATCGAGATGCCGGCGCGCGTGGCGTAGTGATAGCCCAGCGCCTTCACCTCATCCAGCATCATCACCGTCGCATGCAGGCCGAACTTCAGATAGCAGTACTTCACCATCTGCTGCAGGCCCTTCTTCTTCAGCAGGCCGTTGATGAACGGCATCGCCTCGGCGGCATGCGCGTTCTGGATCGCCCGCGCCAGCACGTCATTCAGGATGACGCGCCCCACCGTGGTGTCCATGTACTGCTTCTCGTACTCGACCGGTTCGGCGTGCAACAGGTTCTGGTTGTCGAACGCCTTGGTCATGTCGAGCACACGGCCCGTATAGCGCAGCTTGATCGGGGTGAGCGTCTCCACTTCACCCATCTCAAGCGCAATCAGAACATCGTCGATTGAGGCAAACGTGCGGCCCTCACCGGTCGAACCCGGCTTGGACTTGGTCAGGTAGTACAGCCCCAGCACCATGTCCTGCGTCGGAATTGCGATCGGATCACCGTGCGCCGGCGAAAGAATGTTGTTCGCCGACAGCATCAACGTGCCGGCCTCGATCTGTGCTTCCGGCGACAACGGAACGTGGACGGCCATCTGATCGCCGTCAAAGTCCGCGTTGAAGGCCGTACAGGTGAGCGGATGCAGCTTGATCGCCTTGCCTTCCACCAGCACCGGTTCAAAGGCCTGGATGCCAAGGCGGTGCAGCGTCGGCGCGCGGTTCAACAGAATCGGATGGTCGCGGATGACTTCCTCAAGGATGTCCCACACCACCGGGTCCTGCTGCTCGACCAGCTCCTTGGCCTGCTTGATCGTCGTGCAGTGGCCGCGCTGCTCCAGGCGATGGTAGATGAACGGCTTAAACAGCTCCAGCGCCATCTTCTTCGGCAGACCGCACTGGTGCAGCTTCAGTTCCGGACCGACCACGATCACCGAGCGGCCCGAGTAGTCGACGCGCTTGCCGAGCAGATTCTGCCGGAAGCGGCCCTGCTTGCCCTTCAGCGTATCGGACAGCGACTTCAGCGGGCGGTTGTTCGCCCCGCGCAGCACGCGGCCGCGGCGCCCGTTGTCAAACAGCGCATCGACGGCTTCCTGCAGCATCCGCTTTTCGTTGCGCACGATCACGTCCGGCGCATGCAGCTCGATCAGCTTCTTCAACCGGTTGTTGCGGTTGATCACGCGGCGATACAGATCGTTCAGGTCGGAGGTCGCAAAGCGCCCGCCATCCAGCGGCACCAGCGGACGCAGCTCCGGCGGAATCACCGGGATGACGTCGAGAATCATCCACTCCGGCTTGTTGCCGGACTTGCGGAAGCTCTCGACCACCTTCAGACGCTTGGCGAACTTCAGCTTCTTCTGCTGCGACGCCTCGGTCTTCATCTTTTCGCGAATCTCGACCGAGAGCGTCTCCGTGTCGACCTTCTTCAGCAGTTCCTTGATGCCCTCGGCGCCCATCATGGCGACGAACTTGCCCGGACCGTTCTCCTGATCAAGCTTGCGCTTCTCCTCATCGGAGAGCACATCGCCCATCGAGAGTTCCTTCAGTTCACCCGGATCGACGACGACAAAGGCTTCAAAGTAAAGAACGCGCTCCAACTCGCGCAGCGTGATATCGAGCAGGTAGCCGATGCGCGACGGCAGACCCTTGAAAAACCAGACGTGGCTGCAGGAGCTCGCCAGCTCAATGTGCCCGAGACGCTCACGCCGCACGCGCGACAACGTCACCTCAACGCCGCACTTATCGCAGATCACTCCGCGATGCTTCATGCGCTTGTACTTGCCGCAAAGACATTCCCAATCGGCGATCGGTCCGAAAATGCGCGCGCAGAACAGACCATCGCGCTCCGGCTTGAAGGTACGGTAGTTGATCGTTTCCGGCTTGGTCACTTCCCCGTGCGACCAGCTGCGGATCTTCTCCGGCGACGCCAGCGAAATGCGGATGGAATCGAAATCGGCGATCAGGTTGGCCCGATCATAAGGGCTTGAACGAAACATGAATTAGCTCTCCTTCCGCTTCGAGAACAATGACCGGGGCGCCACCGGCACCCCCGTCCAATCTGAGGACACGCAGACGCTCATGGCCGCTAGTCCGCCGCCGGCGCCAGATCCATCACGTCGCGTGGCGCCTTCATCAATTCCACATCGAGACACAACGACTGCAATTCGCGAATCAGCACGTTGAACGACTCCGGCACACCCGGCTCCGCTGCCGCCTCGCCCTTCACAATCGCCTCGTAGATCTTCGCCCGTCCATAGACGTCGTCGGACTTCGCCGTCAGCAGCTCCTGCAGCACGTACGCCGCGCCGTAGGCCTCCAGCGCCCAGACCTCCATCTCGCCGAAGCGCTGCCCGCCGAACTGCGCCTTTCCGCCCAGCGGCTGCTGCGTGATCAGCGAGTACGGCCCGATCGAGCGCGCGTGGATCTTGTCGTCCACCAGGTGCGAGAGCTTCAGCAT
>CAYNDS010000302.1:0-4435 GCA_964395885.1 uncultured Solibacteraceae bacterium
ACGCGTTGCACGCCGTCCAGATGACCCGGCCTCTTGTAGTCGAATACATCGTCGGCCCCAAGCGACTGGACCAGAGCCAGGCCATCGCCCGATGCCGTGGCCATCACGCGAGCGCCTGCATTCTTGGCGAGTTGGACCGCAATGGAGCCCAAGCTTCCCGCCGCCCCATGAATGAGCACCGTCTGCCCCGCCGCCAACCCGCCGGTCTTGATCAACGCTGTCCACGCGGCTTGCGCCGTCATCGGGAGGGCGGCGGCGCTAGCGAACGGAACCGTTCGCGGCTTGCGAGCCACCTGCGACTCATCCACGGCCACGAACTCGGCATACGTTCCACCGCGCGCGAATTCCGGATATGTGAATACCGCGTCGCCTGGTTGGAATCGGGTGACCGCCGGACCCACCGATTCCACTACGCCTGCCGCATCCCATCCGATGACGACCGGTGGTGGGCGGCGTAATGCGCCCCTCATTGCGCCGGAGCGAATCTTGCAGTCAATCGGATTGATCGATGCGGCCACCACCCGGATCAGCACGTCCGAAGCGCCGGTCGCCGGTATTGCCACTTCTTCGTAGCGCAGGAGATCAGGCGGTCCAAACTCGTGGAGGCGAATCGCTTTCATATATGTTCCAGCGTGCAACAACTCAAGCCGTCAGTAGCGGGAACGCCACGGCGCCAGCGGGCGACGCCCAGTTCTTCACCAGTTCGGCCACGATCGCGCCCGTGCTGGTCAACTCGACACCCGCACGCTCCATCCGCCGCCATGACATTTCCTCCGCGATTGGATTCGACGACCCGCACGCATCGCAAACTACCTTTACATTGAAGCCTTCTTCCACGGCGCTGATCGCCGGAGACACCATGCAGATATCGGTGGTGACACCCGCCATTACAAAATTGCGTTTGCCCGTATTCCGGCAGGCCCGGGCGAAATCCGCGTCGTCCCAGGCATTGACCACGCCTTGCCGCTTGATGCGTGCGGCAAACGCCTCGGGCAACGCTTCCTGGAGTTCGGGCATCAGCGGACCCTGCACGTTGATATTCGTTTCCTGGCTCGATGTGAGCACGACGGGCATCCCGGTGCCCTTGGCGAACTTCGCCAGGATGAGGACGTTGCGTTGCAATAACGCCAGGGGGGTCGTGCTGGCCCAAGTGTTCGTGCCGACCTGATGGTCAATCAGGATGACGGCGGTGTCTTCGAGTTGAAAGCGGTGCGCCATTGACAAGTCTCTTTCAGTTAAGATGAAATCACTTCGACAGAAGGCTACCACATTGACAGCATGCTGTCAATCCGACATGAAGACACACTTATGAGGACTTTTTACTCTGGACATTCAAAAGCCGGGTCTGCCATGACGGAACTCATTCTCGAGACCTTCCGTTTACACGGCGCACTGATGGATTCTGGCGAGCGGCTGATGAAGCCGGTCGGATTAACGGCCGCACGCTGGCAGGTCATCAGCAGTGTGGCCCGCGCGGCGCAACCTGGACCGGTGGCACACATTGCTCGCGACATGGGCTTGTCCCGGCAATCGGTGCAGCGGCTAGCGGACCTTCTCATGCGGGAAGGACTGCTGGAGTATCGCGAGAATCCTCATCATAAGCGGGCTCCGCTGGTGGTTCTCACCAAGGGAGGCCGAGCGGCCTTCGAGGCGGCTACGCGAAAGCAGGTGGAGTGGGTGAATGTTCTCGCTGCCGGCGTGACGCCCGAAAACATTCGCGCCGCAGTCGAATTGCTGCGAGAGTTGGAGCGACGGCTGCGGGAAACGGAATAGATCGCGACAAACGGTGCAGGGTTTAGGACCCTCCGAGCGGACCGTCGCCGATCTGGAGATTGGGAACAGAGAGAGGACCATCGCGGAAACTGCCCATCGACTGGTTGCAGCTCATAGGGCGAATACTCCCGGTTAGGCGACTTGAACCCATCGGGAGGGAGATAGGTTGCCCAGCGGGGTCGCGTTGGCCAAGTGACGGATGGTGAGGGGCGCGATTCCTAGGAGTTGACAACAGGCCGCGTCGGCAGCCACTGGGTCATCCGCAAACACCAGGCAGCCAAGGTGCCGCAGATCGCCGTGCAAGGGGCCGTTTCCCTCCATTGCTTCGATGCCATCGGCGATGACGTAATGGATCGGCACCGTTGCAGCGAGTTCGAGGATGGAGTTGTCGATCCCTTGCCAGTGCAGGATGTTCTTCGGCCACCCATACACAGAGCCAGGTACGACGCCAAAGAGGTTCTTCAGGCTAAGCGTGACGCCGGCCCAATGATGGGTCTTCACTTTGGGCATGGAGACGACGACGTCCGCGGCCAGAAGTGTTTCTGGTAGCCAGAGTTCCGAGAGGGTCGTCAGAGATGTTGTCGTGGCTACGCGATGAACGGTGTCGTTGTTCAGATCGACGAATTCAGTCTTTCCCACGGCCGTCAAAGGGTCCCGAACTCCGGATTCATCCAGCAGGAGGTCGATGTCGCGGACGTGACCAGGCCCTTCGCCCACGACGACACGCGCAGCGCCCATCCGATAGAAACCGTCCACGGCCGCCGCAATGACCGTGGGATGGGTATTTATCGGCGCGACCGGCGAGTACTCAACGAGATTGGGCTTGAGTAGCACGGTCCTGCCCTTTACTGCCGGTGACAGGAGCTTGAGCCCATCCCAGACAACTTGAGCCGCTCTGTCGTAAGACTCGCATCGCAAGACGGCAACCCGTGAAAGCGCCGGTGCGCGGCGTGGAAGCCGCCCGTGTAGCGTTTGGCGCACTGCCAGGGCGCCTGTGCCGGCAAGCGCAAGAGCGCCAACGACCTGCCTTCGGCTTTTCATCGTTTTGGCAGCCATTGGAATGTTGGGGTTTCGACCGCAAGGGCTGCGAGGGAAAGGGTTGCCGTCGGCAGCCGGTGTGCTTCGGACCGAAGGACTCGCTGGAGAGAAAGGCGCAGGCGCTCCGCGCTCTTGGCATCGTGCGGCTGAAGAGATAGGACTCCCCATGCCAAAGAGTACGCCGAGCGGCACGAGGATAGACGTTCGGCGAGATAGCGAACGGCGGCTCCCACTGTCGACGTTTCACCGGATCCATGGGTAGCCAGCGCGCAAACGGCCATTGCGGAGAAGTCCGGGTGCGGGTCAAGATCGACGTTGAACGCCCTACTGTTGCCGGCATTCCACCCTCCGCCGGCGCACGCCCGGTCCTCGAGCATCGCGAGCCCTAATGGCGTTCGACGGGACTGGCGGCGCGAAGCGGCATACGCCAGCAGCGCGGCCGCTGTTGGCGCAACCCAACTGACCGTTCCCTCGACCCAGGGCCATCCGAACTTGCGCGGATCGAATCGAACCCGGCGATCAAAGACGCGGAACTTCCACTGCCAGAGCCAATGGCCTTCGCGCCCCTGCGTTTTGTCGAGCCAATCGAATCCTCTGTTGACGGCCTGCTCAATTTCGATCGCCGGCTGGGAGTGAGCCAAGGCGATCAGCGCGAGCGCAGTGCTGTAGACGTTGGGGACTGCCGTAACGAGCTGATTCGACCATGCACCGCAAGGAAGTTGCGCACTGATAAGGTCCACTGGTCGCCTCTTCGCCCGGCGAAAAGCCAGAAACTGAAGAGCGGCATCTTCAATCGAGCGCGCCGATCGACCTTCGAGTTCGTGCAGGACTGGGTCGGTGAGGAGCATAGCGCTATTCGCCGCCTTCGTTGCCCTCATTGCAAGAGGAGCGGGCAGAGCCGGGCCAGAACTTCGGGCAGTCCGGCTGATCGGGCTTGGACTCACACCCGGCGTTGGTCATCTCGCATGGCCGGACCAGCCCACAGCCTGCCAGCGACATCCAGACGAAGAGGACCCAGATGCAAAGGGTTCGTAGGCGCATGGTGACTCCACGATAGGCGAGGCGGAGCAGCGGACCAAGGAAGTTCTGTGGAAGTGGTTTTGTGAAATCGGCGGGGCGGCCTACACTCGCGACATGTTCGCCTCATCCGACTTGGTTGCCGCGGGCTTGCGCGAAGCTGGTTACGCCACCGACCCGGTGCTCGTCCAGATCATCTGGCTGGCGACGCGGATGCAGAAGCCGATTCTGATCGAAGGGCCACCCGGCACTGGAAAGACCTACCTCGCGCAAGCTTTCGCCGCCGCCGTCAATACCGACCTAATCCGACTCCAGTGCTTCGAGGGGATTACCGAGCGGCAGGCGATCGGGGCCTTCGACGAAGCCTTGCAAAAGCTCTTCTTGGAGACACAACCGGATGCGGTGGACCGCCAGTGGGATCGACTCCGTTCGCAGCTCCATACGCTGGACTTCTTCACGCAAGGGCCATTGCTGCAGGCCGTGCTTCAGCCGAAGCCGGTGGTCCTTCTGATCGACGAGCTCGACAAAGTTGATCAGAAGTTCGAGGCCCTTTTGCTCGAAATCCTCTCTGACTGGCAGATCACCGTGCCGAAACTGGGGACCGTGA
>CAYNDS010000303.1:0-4427 GCA_964395885.1 uncultured Solibacteraceae bacterium
GACATCCTCGCGCCGGAGGAACTTCGGGTCGGCGGCGGCCACCTGCATGGCCAGGTCCTTGACGAGGTCCTGGAAATCATCGGTGCGCGCGACGAAGTCCGACTCGCAGTTCACTTCGATGAGGACTCCGAGCTGGGCGCCGGGATGGATGTAGGTACCGATGACGCCTTGCTTGGCCGAGCGGGAGGCCTTTTTGTCGGCCGAGGCCTGGCCGCGTTTCCGCAGCTCTTCAGCGGCCTTGTCGATGTCGCCGCCGGTGGCCTCCAGGGCCTTTTTGCATTCCATCATGCCCGCGCCGGTGCGTTCGCGGAGCTGTTTCACAAGTTGAGCGTTGATTTCCGCCATGAGTTTGGGTTCGTCTTTGATTGTGGGGGGAATCCGCCGCCCGAAGCAAGTTGGTCCGGGCGGCGGAGCTGAAAGAGATGACTACTCGGCCTTGGCCCCGACCGGCTCTTCGGCCGGAGCGGCCTCCGAGGCAGGGCCCTTCTTCGGAAGGGAAACGTTCGGCAGGTCCTCGTCGGAGACGAGGCTTTCCGACATGAGCTGCTCGGAGTACTGCGGGTCGAACATCGGCGCGTACTGCGAGAGGTCTTCCATGGTGGCGGTTTCGTCGGCGACGATCTTTTCGGCGGCGGCGAAGTCGTGCTCGGTGGCGAGGGCGCGGCCTTCGATGACGGCCTCCGAGATCTTGTTGGTGAACAGCTTGATGGCGCGGAGGGCGTCGTCATTGCCCGGAATGACGTAATCCACCTCGTCGGGATCGCAGTTGGTATCAACGACGGCGACGACGGGGATGTTCAGCTTGCGGGCTTCCTTGACGGCAATCGCTTCCTTGCTGGAATCGATGACGAACAGAACGTCCGGAAGGCCGTTCATGTCCTTGATGCCCTTCAGGTTGGCGTCGAGGCTCTTGCGCTCGCGCTCCAGACGGATGATTTCCTTCTTGGGGCGGCCTTCCCAATTGCCTTCGGTGGCCATGGCCTCGAGCTCCTTCAGACGCTTGATGGAGCGCTGGGCAGTCGAGTAGTTCGTGAGCAGTCCGCCGAGCCAGCGGTTGTTCACGTAGTACATCTGGCAACGGGTGGCCTCTTCGGCGATGGCTTCCTGCGCCTGGCGCTTGGTGCCCACAAAGAGGATGGTCTTGTTCTGCGCCGCCATTTCGGCCACGAACCGCATGGCGTCCTTGAACAACTTGAGGGTTTTCTGCAGGTCTACGATGTAGATCCCATTGCGTTCGCCAAAGATGTATTCCTTCATCTTTGGATTCCAGCGCTTGGTCTGGTGCCCGAAATGAACGCCCGCTTCGAGCAATTCCTTCATCGAAATCGACGCCAAAATTCCTCCCAGGAGTGCCGGGGCCGATGACGGCCTCGGGTTAACCGATGTTGCGGTGGCACGTTGCGGTCGCGGCGGCCCAAAGCGAGATTTGCCGCGAAGGACAAGGAACAACCGAGGATGTCAAACAACAGAAAAGGCCGCCCGAAAGCGGCCTTCTCCGAACCGATACTAGCGCTTGGAGAACTGGAAGCGCTTGCGGGCGCCCTTTTGTCCGTACTTCTTGCGCTCATGCTCGCGCGGGTCGCGCGTCAACATTCCTTCGGACTTCAGCTTGGGCCGCAGCTCCAGATTGAAGTCGCACAGGGCGCGGGCAATGCCCAGCCGCGCCGCACCCGCCTGACCGGTGTAGCCACCGCCGTCAGCCAGGATCAGAACGTCAAACTTGTCGGCCGTCTCGGTGACGAGCAGCGGCTGGCGAACCATGCCGCGGGCCGCTTCGGCCTTGAAATATTCATCCAGCGGACGGCTGTTCACGGTGATGTTGCCGGTCCCGGGACGAAGGAACACGCGCGCCGTCGAGGTCTTGCGGCGGCCCGTCCCCAGATACTGCGTCAGAATTGCTGGCACTGAATCTCCTTCAACTCCTCTAGCTGGCCATCGGCTCCGGCTTCTGAGCCGAATGCGGGTGGCGGTCGCCCGAGTACACCTTCAGCTTGCGCACCATCTGCTTGCCCAGCTTGCTCTTGGGCAGCATTCCGGCAATCGCCAGCTCCAGCATGCGCTCCGGACGCGTTTCGCGCATCCGCCGGGCCTGCACTTCCTTCAGCCCGCCCGGATAGCCCGAGTGGGTGCGGTAGTACTTTTGCTCTTCCTTGCGGCCGGTGAGCTTCACCTTCTTCGCATTAATCACGACCACATGGTCGCCGGTGTCCAGAAACGGCGTATAGGTCGGCTTGTGTTTGCCCATCAGAAGGGTCGCCGCCTTGGAGGCGAGTCGGCCGAGGACAGCGTTTTCCGCGTCCAAAACAAACCACTTGCGCTCCAGCTCGTTCCCGGACGGAAACATCGTACTCATAGACAGACGATCTCCGTTCGAGACTGACTAACACTTCATGGTAGCGGGACGGTGACGGTTTTGTCAAAGCCACGCTAGGATGGAGGCATGACCGTCACGGTGGAGGAAGCGCAGGCGCGGCTGGCCAGCTTGCTCGAAAGGGTACGGCTCGGCGAGGAAGTCTTGATTGAGGAAGCGGAGAAAGGCGCGGTCCGCCTGGTTTGCGTCGAGCCGCCACAAGCGACCGGCAAGGTGCAGTTGGGTGCGTTTCGCGGCAAAATCCTCCTGCGGCCGGGCTGGGACGACCCGATGACGGAGGAAGAGTTGCGAGACTGGGGCGTGTGAGGCTGCTGCTCGATTCTCACGCGTATCTCTTTGCAAACATGGATACGGAGCAGCTGCCGCCCCCGGTGGCGCGCGCCCTCGCTGATCCGGAGAACGAGCGCTGGGTGAGCGTCGCCACCGGTTGGGAACTCACTATCAAAGCGGCCACCGGAAGACTCCAGTTCGCCGCCACCAACTTTCTACCCACTTTGCTTGCCCTTGACGCGGCACTGCTGCCCATCCGGGCCAGCCATCTGGCCGAACTGGCGAGCCTGCCGACGCACCATCGCGACCCGTTTGACCGCATGCTGATTGCGCAGGCGCGCGTGGAGGGGCTGACGATTGTCACACGCGACCGCGCCTTTTCCGGCTACGGCGTTCCGGTGCTCTGGTAGCGGGCGGCGATCGAAGCAGCCACCTCCGCTGCGGTCTGCGGCGCCAGCAGGATTCCGTTGCGGAAGTGTCCGTAGGCGAGCCAGAGACGGGTTCCGGCCAGCGGGCGGACGACGGGGACACGATCCGGAGTCGCGGGACGGAAGCCGGTCCAGGCATCGACGGGCTGCCGCGTCGCGAGTTCCGGCCAGAGTTGCTCGCCTCGCTGCCGCAAGTCGTCGAGCGCCGCGCGGTTCAGGGAGCGGTCGAACCCGGCTTCCTCTTCGTTGGAGCCGACGAGCGTCAGTCCGGTGCGGCGCTGGACGATGTAGGTGTGTCCGGAGCGCAAAATGTGCGGCAGCGAGCCGGGCGGCAACTGATAGGCGAGCATGTGGCCCTTGACCGGCACGGTGGGCGGCAAGCCGGGGAGCAGTCCGCTCCAGGCGCCGGCGGCGATGACCACCGTGTCCGCATCGAGGGCCGCCGGGTCCTCGACGCGCACGTTCTGTTCGATCTCCAGACCCTGGGCGAGGGCGGCGACGACGTTGCGCGGGTCGACGACGGCCTCATCGGGAAACTCGAGCCAGGCGCCGTCGCGCCACTCCCGCGCGCCGCAGACGCGGAAGTCGATGGGGAGTCCGCTTTCGCGCTCCAGTGCGGCGATCCAGGCGGGATACATCGCCAGCGCGGCGAAGGCCTTTGCGGTCCAGGCGGGATCGGGAAAGGATTCGCCATGGGGCGCCAGCATGCCGGCGCCGGCCCAACTGGATTCCCCGCCCGCCTTGCCTTGATCCCAGACGCGCACGCGCTGGCCCGCCTGCTGCAACTGGCGCGCGATGGCCAGTCCGACGATGCCCGCGCCCACAACCGCCGTGTCGACTCGCAACCCCCATTATCCCGAAGCCCACTATCCTGAAGAACAGTGCATCGCTACCTTCTGCATAACGGCGCGATTCTGGATGCGGCGCAATCGCGCGTGATGTCACCCGGACAGGTGGGCGTTCTGAACGGTTGGGGAGTGTTCAGCACGCTGCGCGTCCATCACGGGGAGCTGTTTGCGTGGCCGCGCCACTGGGCGCGGATGCACCGCGATGCCGAACTGTTGCGCGTGCCGATGCCGGAGGAAGCGGACCTGCTGGACGGGTTGCGGCGCCTGATCGGGGCCAATGGCGCGGCGTTTTCCACATTGCGGGTGGCGATCGTGCGGAATCGCGGCGGGATGTTTGAGACGCCGGGTCTGACGAACGAGTGCGACATCGTCGCCTTCACAAAAGACCTGAAGGACTGGGGCGCCAACTGCCGGCTGGCGCTGGGCGAGAAGCTGCGGCATGCCGATACGCGCTTTGCCGGAACGAAGATGCTGTCGTGGTCCTTCAACCTGGTGCTGCTGGAGCAGGCC
>CAYNDS010000304.1:0-4392 GCA_964395885.1 uncultured Solibacteraceae bacterium
GCCGGAAGGACCCGTCAGCACCACAAAGTCAGTTTTCGCGACCTGACACGTGACCTCCCTCAGGACCTTCTTTCCGAGGTAAGACACAGAAACGGAATGACTTGCAATCGCGCCCACTACTCGCATGGCTGATGATCGAAAGGTGCGTCTGGTTGCATCTTTTGTTGCAAAGCGGTACCGGCTCTCTCCAGAGAGACCAGCCGACTATTCCCCTGTCGAACGCGATTCCGGGGGTCCTCGCTGGGGAGTGCGGAGACCGATCAGAGGGCCATTCGGCACGCTGATTCTATCGAGATCGAGGCGGAGTGGGGGGTGCGCAGCGTCCTTCAGGGTCCGTGGAGGGGGGCTCAGCGGCCCCCGTCAGCCCGTGGTCGCGATCGCATTTGGCAGATGAGACACAAGAGTTAAGCAGCCACCGGGATAGGCTGCGCGGCCGTTCGCGCTGTGCGGCCTTCCGGTGAAGGGTCGTTCGCTCGGGCCGCAAGGCTGATCCGCGCGAAGGTCGAGCCGTCGCCAGCGAGCACTCCGGATCCCTACGACGGGAGGCTCGCGGAAGCGGTCGAAAACACACACTCTTGCGGGGTGCGCAATCCAAGCCGCTAAAGGACTCGGGTGAGGCAATCCGGCGACGAACGGGTGGCCGTCACCGTTCCACCACATCGACGCAGAGCGTCGACATGAGTGTGACGGACTGGTAGGCCTTCCCCTCGTGCACGCCAGGAGTCTGCTCCCGGACACTCACGTGGAACTGATACTGTCCTGTCGTGGGAAGCGTCGCGGTGATCTCACCGTCTGCTCCGGTCACCCACCGGAGCGAATCGCTGGGGATCTCGCTCGACTCTTCCGACGCGGCCTTGTGGTCGTGCTTGTGTTCGGCCTTTGCGGACTTCCTGGCTGCCAGGTGGCGCGCGCCCTGAGCCGACGTGTAGGCGTGAATCGAGACGCCCGCCAGAGGCTTGCCGGCACGCAACAGGCGGAGGCGGATCGGTTTGTTCGCAACGGGAGCCATGTCCGCGGCGGGAACAACTTCCAGGGGTAGTGCCGCAGGCGACTGCGCCGGCAGAAGACCCCGATACGCCTTGGCGGTGTAGAGCACCAGCGTGGGCGGGCCGTGCTGTCCAAAGACGCCGAACGTGTAGTCCATGACAGCTCCGTCGACGTTTCCAAGACCGAGGGCATCGGCTTCGACGGAAGGCTTCGCAGCCTGGTGGCCGCCCCCCTTGGCGTAGGTCCACAGCCGGGCGCCGGCCATCGCCTGCACGCGCGCGCCGGTCATGCGGTCCGACGGGTACACGCCAAAATAGACGCGTGCCGGAGCCGAAGCCGAGGCGGGTTCAATCCAGGGCCAGTGGCCGAACAGGGGCACGGCTGCCGACAAGGCAGCCAGCCGAATGATGTTGCTCATGGTTTTGGAACTCCTTCGGGAACGTACACCACTTCGCCGCTTTCCAGACGATAGGCGGTGCCGAGGCGCTCTCCCGCGCCGCGCCCTTGCTCGCCGGTCGCCCGCAGCTTCTCAATTTTGTTGCCGCGCTTGATGATCATCTCCATATCCGGCTTGCCCGGATTGGTCACGATCGTCACATCCTTCTGGCTCAACCGCGCGGCCACGTCAGCCAGACTTCCCTTGCTGACCAGCGCCAGCAGCATCGCGACCACCAGCACCATGCTGGCGTCGAACAGGTTGATCAGTCCGAGAAGCGGATCGTTGTCGTCCTGCGCGCGCTGGTGGAATCGGCGCGATTTGGCTCGCCACTGGGAACCCTGCGCTGCGGCCCCGCCTGCGTTCATCAGAACTGCACCTTCAGCATCAGCTGGAACTGACGTGGATCCGCCGCCGTGAGAATCCGCCCGAACAAGACGTTGCCAAGGTTGTTGATCGGAGCATCATAATTGGCGCGGTTGAGGCTGTTGAAGACCTCGGCGCGGAACTGCGCGCCCCAGCGCTCGCCGAAGGAGAAGTTCTTCTGCAGCGAGAGATTCAGATCCAGGAATGACGGAGCGCGCTCTGTGTTCCGGCCGAGCGTACCCGTCGCGCCCGCCGCCGGAGTGACCTGCGCCGCCGTGACGCCCGGTGCCAGCGCCAGCCATCGGGAGCCCTGCGGATTGCGGTCAATCGTCCCGGGGACGTTATTGATCCGGTTGTTCAGCGTGCCAAAGGCATTGTTGGAGTTGGCCAGCAGTGAGAACGGCGTTCCGCTGCGGGCGAACATCAGGCCCACCACCTGCCAGCCTCCCAGCCAGCGGTTGCGCTGCAGGAACGGCAGATCGTAGACCGTGTACAGCGTCAGCAGGTGCGGCTGGTCAAAGTCCGACCGGGCCCGATCCAGACGGAAGTTCCGATCATCCACCGGAAGCAGCGCTGTGTCCGAGGCCGTGTCGATCGAGACGCCCCAGGTATACGTCGCGCGGAACGACAGCCGCCGTTGCAGTTGCGTCCGCAGCGTTGCCTGGAGGCTGTGATAGTTCGATGAGACTCCGGAGGTGAGATAGGTCACGACACCGGTACTCGGGTCCGGCCGAAGGTTCGGCGCCAGATTGTCGCCGCCGTTCGGACGGGTAGTGCGCGGCAGACGCAGCCCGCGATTGCCGACATAGCCGACGCTCAGCACCGTGTCGCGATTCCACAGCTGCCGTTCCACGGTGAGATTCCAATTCTGGGTGTAGGGATTCCGCAGCGCCCGGTCCACCAGGTACCGGTCAGACCCGATCACCGCGCCCGCCAGCAGGTCGGGGAAGGTGGGGCGGAATCGCGAAAACGTCGTCACCAGCGGCGGCGTAAAGCGCGACTGCGCGATGAAGTCCATCTGCAGGGGCGCATAGAACATGCCGTATCCGCCGCGGACGATCGTGGTGCCCTTCGAACCCAGGTCCCAGGCGAAGCCGACGCGTGGCGCGAAGTTATTCACATCGCGCTCATAGTTCTGCCGCAGCCGCCCGAACTTCTCCGAAGGCACGCCATAGTATTCGTGGCGAAGCCCCAGGTTGATCGTCAGGTTGGGACGCAGCTTCCAATCGTCCTGCACGTACCAGCCGACTTCCGTGTTGCGCTGGTCGATGCGGCTGTTGCCGATGGCGCGGGAGTAAGTCAGAGGCTGCCCGGCCAGAAACGCCGGCACCGACGGGAACACCATGGTGCCCAGGAAATTCCGGTCGCTGGTGGACGCATACTGAATCGCCCGCCCGATGACGCCGGCCTTCAGGATGTGGCGTCCGGCGGAGCGGGTGATGTCGTCGGCAAACGTGTAGTTGTGGAAGCGGGTCTCGGTGGGCGGAATGAAGGTGCCCAGCCGCGGCAGGCCTGTCACCAGCATCAATCCGATCTGCCCGTTCACGGCGGGATTGCCGAGTGAAGGCGTGCCCGGTTCGACGTTGGAGTAGAACGTTGAGTAGGTGAAGCGAGCCTGGTTGTACCAGCGCGCTCCGAGCGTCGAGTCGAAGTTCAGAACGGCGGACCGGGAGTAATTGATCGTGTCCGCGTCCCCGGCACCCAGACGGTCGCGCGTGGGGCCGATGGCGTTCACCCAGTTCACTCGCCCCGTGAGCCGGTGACGGTCCGTCACCTGATAGTCGGCGCGAAGGATGCCTGTCAGTGTTGTGCTGGGGCTGGGAACCGAGGCGCTCTGGAGATTGGTGCCGGCGATGTTCGGAAGCGGGTAGTAGACCAGCAGGGGCCGCACAGCGGGCACCGCCCGGGCCCGCTCCTCGGCAGTCAGCGTGGTGATGGTGGAAGAGGCGCGGTAAGCGTTGCGGGCATTCACTTCGTAGCCGCCGAAGAAGAACAGCTTGTTCTTGCGAATCGGACCGCCGAGCGTCACGCCGGGCATGTTGACGCGAATCGGATTGCGCGCCGACAGCAGCGGGTTCCGCGCGTTCATCGCTTCGTTTTGGAAGAAGTAATACGCCGAGCCGTGCCAGTCATTGGTCCCTTGCTTGGTTACCAGGTTCACGACGGCGCCGGTGGCGCGACCGAATTCCGCCTTGAAATTCGAGGTCTGCATCTCAAAGGCTTCGACGGTTTCCATGGACACCGGCTGCTCCGTCAAGCCGCGGCCCAGAAGATTGCCGGCCACCGGGTCGTTGTATTCAGCGGAGTCGACCATCGTGTTTACGGCGGCGATGGGCCGATTGCCGCTCACGGTGAACGGAGCGTGCGCGCTGTTGGTAGAGCCCACGCCCGGCGTCTGGTAAGCGAGCGCACGGAAGTTCCGCCCCTGTCCGCCGGCGATCATCGGAATGTTGGCCACCTCATCCGGCGTGAAGGAGGCACCGCGAGTGCCGCTGGACGAGACACGCTCGATCTCGCCGACCGACTCCACCACCGTGACCGACTCCTGCCGGGAGCCGATTTCCAGTTTGACCCGGCGGCTCACCTCCTGCGCGACGCTGAGC
>CAYNDS010000305.1:0-4383 GCA_964395885.1 uncultured Solibacteraceae bacterium
AGGCGGACTACGTGAACGAAGATCCGCGTCCGGCGGCCGATGGCGATCACGCCGTCGTCGCGCTGGAGGCGATTGAAGGCGCCGACGTCAAGAACGACGACATGATGATCGAGGTCGGCGCGGAAGACACGATGCCGCAGTTCTCCGAGGCTCTGCGCGGCACGCAGCCGGGCGAGGAGAAGCTGGTCGAGGTCAGCTATCCGGAGGACTACGCCGGAGAGAAGCTGGCGGGCAAGACGGTGAAGTTCCGCCTGACGCTGAAGCAGCTGCGGCGCAAGGAACTACCCGAACTGAACGATGAGTTCGCGCAGGATCTGGGCGACTACAAGACGGTTGAGGAACTAAAGGAAGCCGTCCGCCGCGCCATCTTCCGGGAGCGCGAAGTGGAAGCGCAGGAGAAAGCCAAGGCGGCGCTGATCGACAAGCTGGTCGATTCGCACGAGTTCCCGGTGCCGGATGCCTATGTCGACCGGCAGATCGAAACGCAGGCCGAAGGCTATCTGCGCAACCTGGCGGCGCAGGGCGTCGATATCCGCAAGCTGAACCTGGACTGGGAGAAGCTGCGCGAGTCGCAGAAAGACCGGGCGACGCGCGATGTGAAGGCGTCTCTGCTGCTGGACAAGGTGGCGGACCGCGAGGCGATTGCGGCCACCAACGACGAAGTGGACAAAGAGATCCAGCGCATTGCGCGGCAAACGCGCGAGGCGCCGGCGGGCGTGCGGATGCGCCTGGAAAAAGACGGCTCACTGGGCCGGATCGCGGCCACCATCCGCACGCAGAAGACGCTGCAGTTCCTCTTCGACAAGTCGCGCAAAGTCGCCGGCTAAAGGCAGCGCCGCGCCGAACACGGAGAACTAGCGCGGCAGCGGCTCAGTCTGAAAGCGGCGCAGGTTGGCCTCGTACTCGCGACGGCTTTCCGATGCCTGCTCGCCGGGCGGCAGGTTGGCGAGGGCACGCGCGGCGTACTCGACAGCCTTGGCGCGATCGCCATTCAAAAAGTACGCTCCGGCCACGCCATCCAGCGACGCCGGTTCCTTGTCACCCGTTCGGGCGAGCCACTTTCGCGCATAGAGCAACACCTGCTGCGGCAGCCGGAACTCGGGCAGCGGCGTGTGGTTCAGGATGTAGACGTAGCTTTGCAGCGCGTAGGCGTTGGCGTCGTCCCGGTCCACCAGGGGCTGCAGCTCGGCCAGCGTTTGGCCGGTATAGTCGGCCAGTTCTTTGCGGCGCTGCGGCTGCTCCCGCAGCAGGTCGACCAGACGCACCAGCACGATGATGCGATCCAGCTTGAACTGCTCGTTGGCGGCATCGCTCAGGATCAGTCCGTCGATGAGTTGCAGAGAGGTGCGGTAGCGGCTTTCGGCATCGCGATAGCGGCGTACCTTGGCCAGCGACTCGCCAAGCGAGATGTTCACATTGATCTGCGCGCGGCGGAAGTCCCGGCGGACGGTGCCTGCCTTGCGGACGGCTTCAATGGTGGACAGGCTCTCTTCAAAGACGCGGATGGCGGCCTCGTACTCTTCGCGGGCGTGTAGCGTGGCGCCGGTGCGCTGCAAAAGCTGCGCGTAGGTGATGCGGAGTGCGCCGTCCGAGTTGCGGACCATCTCGGCGCGCAGCAGGTCCAGCGCCTTCTGATAGGAACGGAGCGCGTCGGTGTAGCGGGCCAGCTGGTACTCCAGAAAGCCCTGCTTCTGATAGGCGTCGGCCAGTTCCCGCCCGTGCAGATACGGGATGGCCGAGGCGTAGCTGCGCGCGGCTGCGGCCTTGTCTTCAAAGGCGCTGAGGTCGCCCAGCTTCAGCCATGCCTGCCCGAGTTCGTCCTTGACGACAGCGGGCGACGATGCCGTTCCCGCCAGATCGAGAGCGCGCTGATAGCTGGCGCGAGCCTGCTCCCGGCGGCCGAGATTGGCCAGAAACGGATTGCCCTGCACGTCGCCCATGGCCAGGTAACCGCGCACCACGTCGCGCAGCAGACGGTCGTCGCCGCGCACTTCGGCCGAGAGCTGTTGCAGGTACTTCAGCGCCTGATCCACCAGCGCGTTGCGAGCCTCGGTGGGAGAGTCGCGGATCTTCTTGTCGAAATCGAGGATGAACCACAGCGCCATCTGGCGCGTGTCTTCAAAACGGCGCTCGGCGAGGGCGCGCTCCTGGTTGGCGACGCGGGCGAAGTAGACGGAAACGATGGTGGAGCCGAGCAGCGCGAAAACGGCGAGTGTCGCCGCGGCCACGCCCGCCGTGTGGCGCCGTACGAACTTCGACACGCGATAGCCCAGCGTGTCTTTTTGCGCAATGACGGGAAGGCCGTCCAGGTGGCGGCGGATGTCTTCGGCGAACTGGTGCACCGAGGCATAGCGCCGCGCCGGCTCCTTGCGCATGGCCGTGAGCAGGATCTGATCGAGGTCGCCGCGAAGGCGCCGCCGCAGCTTGTCGGCGGGGTCGGGCAGCGTCGCCGCGTAGTCCACCTGGCTGGGCGGCAGCGGCTCGGTTTCGCAGATGGTCCGTTCGATGCCCGCCGCGGTGCGGACCTTGAAGTCGTACGGCAGGCGCCCGGTCAGCAACTGATACAACACGACGCCGAGGGAGTAGATGTCGCTGGCGGTGGTGATGTTCTCGCCGCGCGCCTGCTCCGGACTGGCATAGTGCGGCGACATCGGGCGCGCATCGGTGGCGGTGAGCTTCAGCTCTTCGTCCTCCACCGTCTCGTCGGACCGCATCAGCTTGGCGATGCCGAAGTCGAGCAGTTTCGGGACGCCCTCGGAGGACACCAGGACGTTGGACGGCTTGATGTCGCGATGGACGATCAGGTTCTGGTGCGCGTACTGCACGGCGTCGCAGATGGTGAGGAAGAGCTTCAGCCGGTCCTGGATGCCGAGCTTCTTGGTTTCGACGTAGCGGTCGAGCGGCAGCCCCTCGACGTACTCCATCACCAGGTACGGTGCGCCCTCTTCGGTGCTGCCGGCGTCGAGCAGGCGGGCGATGTTCGGGTGGTCGAGCGCGGCCAGTAACTGGCGCTCCATGCGGAACCGGCGCAGAATCTGGCCGCTGGCAAGCGACGGCTTCACCAGTTTCAGGGCAACCTGGCGCTGGAAATCCTCGGCGACCAGAACCGCCTGATAGACCATGCCCATGCCGCCCTGGCCGATGCGGCGGATGATGCGATAGTTGCCGATCTGCTTCTTGCCGGCGAAGTCTTCTTCGCCGAAGATCGGCCGGTGCGGACCCTGGGTGATCTCGACGGTAGCGTCGTCGCTCGAGTCGTGAGGATTGACCAGCACCTGGGTTTCGGCCAGCAGTTCGGCGTCGCCCTGGGTTTGCGTTTCGAGGAATTCCTGGCGCTCTGCGGGCGGCAGGGTGAGAGCCACTGTCGCCAGTTCACGCGCGCGATGGAGCCGTTCCAAACTCACCGGAAGATCCTCAGTTTAGCAATCCGTCAAGCCGTTTCTCGAGAAGATGGTGCGCCTCCAGGCAGAGAGCGTTTCCAGTCGGTGGGGTGAGTGGCGGATGGCGCGAAGTTTCGCTCTCCGCGCACCGGCGAGAGGCCGATAAGCCAGACGATGCGCACAGTTGCCCTCGTACTTCTGGCGGCGGGAACCGCCTCCGCCACGCCGATCCTCATTTCCGGCGCCACGCCCATCGGGCAGACCTGGACGGTGCGTTTCGGCGGAAACGTGGCCGGCGTGGATCGTCCGGGGCTGTCGGCGGAAGCGGTGCTGGAACTGACGTCGTTCGGGCTGGAGAGCGGACGCCGGGCCGTGGGACTGAAAGTGCAATTGCACAACACCAGTGCCAGCCCGATTACCGCGGCGCGTGTCAGCGCCTTGGCCTTCGATGTCAGCGCGCCCCTGGCGGGTATCGGCAAGAACGGCGGGACCGGGAATACCCGCGTCAGCGGGCTGTTTGCGAATGACCGCGCCGGCGCGTTTCCAAACAACTTTGGCGACGTCGACGTCTGCTTCACGTCAGGCAACTCGTGTCAGGGGGGCAGCAACGTCGGCGTTGCGATGGGTGCGTCCGGCGTGCTGCACGCCGTGCTGGTGCTGCAAACCGGGCTGAACACGGTCACCCTGCAGGACTTCGGGGTGCGCTATCAGTCGATTGACGGCCCGGGAATGAACGGACAATCCGGAACAGGACGGGGCTGGTTGGTGCCGGTCGAGCCTCCTGCCGCGGCACAGGCTGCGGTTCCGGAGCCGGCCAGCCTGTTCTCGGCGGGATTGGCGCTCCTGGTGATGGCTTGGGGCGCGAAGCGGATGGCCGGACTGCGGCGTCCCGCTATGGCTCCACGGTCACCTGATTCACAACGCCGGTAACGCCCTTCACCTTCTTGGCCACGCGTTCGACCTTGGCGCGCGCCTTCTCCGTCATGACCTTGCCCTGCACGGT
>CAYNDS010000306.1:0-4369 GCA_964395885.1 uncultured Solibacteraceae bacterium
GCGAGCGATCTGTGGGCGGCTGCCGTCCAGAGGAGTCGGCGACAGCTCTTGGTGGAAGCTTAGGCCGAAGACGACCGAGGTGCTCCGGTCCGTAGCCGCAAGTTGATGAAATCAGGAGTGATTGAGGCACGCGCTGGTTGTGATGAGCGCCGCGACGCCCCATTTTGCTCCCGGCAGCCCAGGAAAACGAAAACGGGCGCTGCCGTCCGGCAACGCCCGTCGTATTCCCACCGAAATCCGGTTCGGGAGGCGAGTGTTACTTCGCCTTCTTCTGTTTCTGCTGACCGACGCGGACCTTGCTGTTGCGTGCCAGCATTTCGCCGTGGGCCTTCCAGTCGAAGCGCTTGGCGGCGTCCGAGAGGTAGGCGGTGACGTCGGCATCCTTCGGCAGGACGGCCATGATGGAGGCCGTTTGGCCCTCCGGACCGACCAGGCGATAACGCTTCACATTCGGAATTGCCATAACCCTACCAGGATAGCACCGCGGCTACATGCGCGTCGAGGCGCCGGAGGCCGAGCCGAGGGTCACCTTTACGGTCACCAGACGGCCGCCGCGCAGGACGGTGATCTCCATGGAGTCCCCGGCGCGCTTGCCCTGCAGGGCGCGGCTGATCGCATCCTGACGCTCGACGCGGCGTCCATTGAGGGCGACGATGAGGTCACCGCCGACGCCGATGGTGTAGCCGCCGATGATCTCCTCGCGACGGGCGCCGCGGATGCCGGCTTTTTCCGCGGCGGAGCCGGGCTGCACGGACTGAACGAGCAGGCCGCCCTCGGCCGGCAGATCGAGATACTCGGCGAGGTTGCCGCCGACGGGGACGACCGTGACGCCGAGACGCGCCGGTTCATAGCGGCGTCCGGACTGATAGTCGTCCAGCATCTGCTTGGCCTTGTTGATGGGCATGGCGAATCCGATGCCGACGTTGCCGCCTGCCGGGCCGATGATGGCGGTGTTGATGCCGATCACATTGCCCTGGCTGTCGAGCAGCGGACCGCCGGAGTTGCCCTGGTTGATGGCGGCATCGGTCTGGATGAGACCTTCGAGCAGGACGCCGTTTTCCTCTTCCAACTGGCGGCCGAGCGAGCTGACGACGCCGGTGGTCAGCGTTCCGGAGAAGCTGAACGGGTTGCCGATGGCGAGTACCTTCTGGCCGACCTGAAGCGAGTCGGAATCGCCGAGCTTCATGGCGGTGACATCGCCGCGCGGCTCAATCTTGATCAGGGCGAGGTCGTTGCCGGGGTCGCGTTCGAGCACGCGGGCCTTGAACTTCTTCTGGTCGGCGGTGGTGACCTGAATCTCGTTGCTGCCGGAGATGACGTGGTCGTTGGTCAGGATGTGCCCCTTGTTGTCGACCAGGAAGCCGGAGCCGGAGTTGCGGGCCGGATAGAGCTGGGCAAACCAGCCGCGCTGATAGACGGTGCTGGTGATGTTCACCGTGGCCATGTTGGCGCGCTTGTAGATTTCGATATTGTTGACTTCGTCGGCGCTGAGACCGGCGGAGCGCACGGTTTCCGGTCCGCTCCAGAGGGAGACGGGACTAGCCTTGGCGGAGTCCGCGGACCGGGGGGCAAAGAGCGCCAGATCCCGCGAGGAGGTCCAAAAATAAAAGCCGCCAGCGAGCAGGGCGGCGATGATGAATACTCGTGCTTTCATTGGGGCAAGCTCCGGAGCTTCTGCCAGACGGCGCGCGTCTGCGCGAGAGTCGAGTCGAGCGTTCCAGACGTTTCGATTATAAAGTCGGCGTACGTCACCTTGTTTTCGAGGGGCATCTGGCGAGCCAAGCGGGCGCGGGCCTCGGATTCGGTGATGCCGCCGCGGGCGACGGCGCGGCGGATCTGTTCCGGTTCCGGGCAAACGGTGAGGATCAGTTTGTCGAAGCGGCGCCAGGACCCGGTCTCGATGAGGATGGCGGCTTCGACGACAGCGATGGCGCGAGGGTCCTGGGCAGCGATGTCTGACATCCGGCGCTCTTCCCAAGCAAAGACGAGCGGATGGATGATTTCGTTCAGGCGACCGAGCTGGATCGGATCGGAGAAGACGATTTGGGCGAGGGCGCGGCGGTCGATCCGGCCATCTTTCACGATTTCTTCGCCAAAAGCGGCGACGACCGGCGCGAACGCTTCGCCCGAGGGCTGGAGGAGACGATGGCCTTCGGCGTCGGCATAGAGCAGGTGTGCGCCGAGTTGTTCGAGTTCCCGGGCGACGGTGGATTTGCCGGTGGCGAGACCGCCGGTCAGACCGACTCGGAGCATGGTCAGGCGAGGCCGATGTGGCGCTCGGCGAGGGCGATGGTGTTGGACAGGAGCATCGCGATGGTCAGCGGCCCGACACCGCCGGGAACGGGGGTGTAGGCGGAGGCGAGTTCCTGGGCCGCGGCGGCATCGACGTCGCCGACCAGTTTGCCGTCGACGCGGTTGATGCCGACATCGATGACCACTGCCCCGGGCGCAATGAAGTCGCGCGTGATCATGCGGGGGCGGCCGACGGCGGCAACCAGGATTTCGGCGCGGCGGCATTCTTCCGCGAGGTTGGACGTGCGGGAGTGGCAAATGGTCACGGTGGCATTTGCATGAAGCAGCAGGAGTGCCATGGGCTTGCCGACGATGTCACTGCGTCCGACGACGACGGCGCGGCGTCCGGCGAGCGGGACACCGGCGCGGGCGAGGATTTCCATGACCCCGGCGGGCGTGCAGGCGCGCGGCGCGGGCACATTTTCAACCAGTTTGCCGACGTTGACCGGGTGGAAGCCGTCGGCGTCCTTGTCCGGCGCGACGGCGTGGAGGACGGCGCGGGAGTCGATGTGCGGGGGCAGGGGCATCTGGACGAGGATGCCGTCGACGGCGGGGTCCTGATTCAAGGTGTCGATGAGGTCGAGCAGTTCCGCGGTGGTGATGGAGGCCGGGGGCGTGTGCTTCCAACTGCGGATGCCGAGCGTCTCGCAGGCCTTCACCTTGTTGCGGACATAGACTTCCGATGCCGGATCATTTCCGACGAGAACGACGGCGAGCCCGGGCGGGCGCTGACGGGCCGTGAGCGCGTCGACGCGCGGCTTGGCCTCGGCGAGAATCTGGTCGCGAATCCGCAACCCATCGAGAATCGTGGCGGGCATCAGTCTCCGAGAGCGGGGGCTTGGGCGCGGTCCCCGAGGCGCCAGCGATAGACGAGGCTTCCGAGCACGATCATGGCGGCGGCGGCCAGCGTGATCCTGGGTTCCAGGCGGAAGCCGAAGTAGGTCATCCAGAGTCCGGCGGCGATGAAGATGACGGGCGTGAGCGGCCAGGCGAGGTCGACGGCGGGCAGGCGCTTCCAGTTGGGCCGGCGGCGGAACAGGAACAACGAGGCGCAACTCATCACGGCGAAAAAGTTCAGGCTCATGCCGATGAACTGCATGAGGGAAGGCAGCGGCGTGGCCGTCATCAGAATGGCGAGCCCGGCCTGGATCAGAATGGCGTTGACCGGCGTGTGCCAGCGCGGGTGAACGGCGGAGGCAAGCGACAGGAAGGCGCCGTTCTTGGCCATGGCGTAGTAGATGCGGGGGCCGACGGTGACCATTGCGTTGACGCTGGGAATGAGCGAGACGGCCATCAGGGCGCTGAACAGGCCCGCGACGCCGGCGCCGAAGAGCTTGGAGGCGGCCAGTGAGCCGACCGCGACAACACCCTTCAGTTCACTCAGCGGGGCGGCGTAGACAAACAGCAGGTTGAGTGCGAGGAAGAGAAAGGCCACCAGGAGGGTGCCGAGCAGGATGGCGCGGGGCAGGGTCCGCGCGGGCTGTTCAATCTCCTCGGCGATGTAGGTGGCGGCATTCCAGCCGGAGTAGCTGAGATAGATGAAGCAGAGGCTGACGGCAAACTGCTGCATCAGTGGCGAGGTGGATCCGCGCTCGGTGGCCTGGGTCAAGTGGGCCCAATCGCCCGTTCCGGCGGCGAATCCGAACAGGAGAAAGGCGACCAGGACGAGCAGCTTCCAACTGGTCATCACGTTCTGGAACTGCGCGGTCAGCTTCAAGCCGGTGACGTTGATGACGGTGAGAAGGGCAATCAGAAGCGCGGCGACGAGTTGCGGTCCGCCCAATTGAATCTGAAAGCCGGGCGAACCGAGCGTCAGGGCGGGCGAGCCGGGGCGGAGTTCCGGGAAGAAGTAGGCGAGGTAGTTCGAGAAGGCCAGAGCGGCGGCGGCAATCGGCGCCGAGAAGCCGGCGAACAGAGAACCCCACCCGGTCATGAAGCCCCACATCGGGCCGTAGGCCTTGGTGAGGTAGACGTACTCGCCGCCGGAGCTGGGAAAGTTGATGCCGAGTTCGGAGTAGCAGAGCGCACCGCACAGGGCGACGATGGCGCCGACAATCCAGATGCCGAAGAACAGAAC
>CAYNDS010000307.1:0-4240 GCA_964395885.1 uncultured Solibacteraceae bacterium
ACGTCAGATTGCCCGCCCAGTTCGTGATGGGTGGCTGTGCCGCCGCCGAACCGGCCGCAATCGCCGGCAGCAGCCGAAGGAAGTCCCGCTTGTTCACTCCGGCGGAGGATATCAGATGGCGCTACTTCGCGCCCGCGCCCTCGCGTGCCAGCCGCACCTTGGCGCCGTCCAGCTTCTTTTGCACCTTCGCCGGATCCGCCGGGTCATAGTCGGTGTCTGCCGCGGCCTTGTACTCGGCCAGGGACCGCTCCCACTGCGCGATCGCCTCCTTCAGCTTGCCCTGCTTAAAGAAGACGTCGCCCATGTGGTCATGGACCGTCGGATCTTTCGGCGCCCGTTCGATTGCCTGCAGGAGGTACCGCTCGGCTTCCGGCAGCTTCTCCAGGCGGTAGTAGACCCAGCCCAGGCTGTCCAGGAACGCGCCATTATTCGGCTCCTTGGCGACCGCCTTCTGAATCATCGCCAGCGCCTCGTTCAGCCGAATGTTGCGGTCCGCCAGCATGTAGCCCAGATAGTTCAGCGCCGACGGGTTGTCCGGATCGATCGCCAGTACCTTGCGGAACTCCGCCTCGGCCGCTTCGAACTTCTTCTGCTTTTCAAGCATCGCGCCGCGCATGAAGTACAGGCTCTCTTTTTCGTCATCGGACTCCGACAGCTTCTCCGCCGCGTCGATTGCCTTCGCCATCTCCGCGTAGTTCTTCGCCTTGTCGTAGATCTGCGCCAGGCTCAGGTAGACTTCGCGATCCCCCTTGCCGTCCAGCAGCGTCCGCAGGTCCCGCGCCGCTTCGTCGCCGCGTCCGACCTCTGCCAGCAGGTTCGCCCGCACCAGCTTGATCATCCGGTCGTTCGGGAACTTCGCCCGCGCCGCGTCGGCTTCCTCCACCCCTTTGCGGAACTCGCGCGCCGCGCGATAAGACTCAATCACCTGCGCCGAGCTCCGCGCGCCCGCATCGGGATTGATCTCGCCCATCTGCCGGAACGTCGCCACCGCGTCCTCGGTCTGATTGTTGTTCCGCTGCAGACGGCCCAGGTTCTCGAGCAGCGACGCCCGATTCTCGCGGTCTCCCGGGCCATAGCTCCGCTTTGCCGTCGCCGTCAGAATGCCCTTCAGGGACTCGATCGCCTCCGCCAGCTTGCCCTCGGCCTCGAGAATCGAAACTTCGTTGTAGCGGATCTCGAGATTGTTTGGCTCCAGTTCGCTTGCCTTGTTCGAAGCTTCGCGCGCCTTGGCGAAGTCCCGCTTCTGCCGGTGTATCTGCGACAACCGCAGCCAGGACTGCGTGTCCCGCGCGTCTTCGTCCACCAGTTCCTGAAAGACCTTCTGTGCCTCGTCGATCTGATCGGAGAACAGCAGGTCCTGCCCGTAGGCCCGCTTCAGGTCCGGGTTGTTCGGCGAAACTTCCAGTGCGCGCCGCAGCGTCTCGGCCGCCAGCTTGAAGTCCCGCATCTGTTCATAGTTGGACGCCAACTGGGTCAGCGTTCGCAGATTCGGGCTCTTGCGGGCCACCTTTTCCAGAAGCTCCGACGCCTTCTTGCTGTCGCCCAGGTCCGAATAGACCATCGCCAGCCCGACATTCGCGTCCTCGTTGTCCGGATCGATCTCGAGTGCCTTCTGATACGCCTTCTCGGAGTCGGGCGAACTCTGGGCCACCTTATGCAGCCGGCCGAGCATCAGCCACGTCTCCAGGTCCTTCGGCTGTTTCTCGGCGATCTTCTGATACTGCTCGATCGCCTTCTTCAGCATCGAGTCGTTGATCTGATTCCGCTGGCTGTCGCCGATCATCCGCGCATAGATGCGCGCCAGCAGACGGCGGGAGCCGAGATCATCCGGGTTCTGCCGCAACGCCTCTTCGGCCTCGGTCACCGCGGTCCGCAACTGCCCGGCCTGTACGAACAGGTCTGCCAGTTCCTCCGTCAGGAAGGTGGCCGTCGGATCCGCCTTGATCGCCTGCCGGTAGTACTCGATTGCCTGATTCAGGTACTCGCCGCGATTGCCGAAGGCCGCCGCCAGCTCCGAATAGAGATGGCCCATCGAGAAGTTGTAGTAGGCGGCCGCTTTGTCCACCTTGGGCGCCCGATTCTCGCCCGCTGTCTGGGAGAAGGCCGCAATCACTGTCACCGACAGAGCGGCGGTGCGCCGGGCGATACGCATAATGTTCATGACAGACCTGTTTCTCGACTTGCCCTCAGTATATCGGCATGGACGCGGGCCAAGCGGATCGGGTTGCGGACAGGACGGCTCTTCCAGCGCATGACCGGCACCAACGCACTACTGCTCGCCGTCTTCGGCCCGACGGCCAGCGGCAAGTCCGCCCTCGCCATTCTTCTGGCCCAGGCCCTCGACGGAGAGATTGTCAACTGCGACTCCGTGCAGGTCTATCGCGGTTTTGATATCGGCTCGGCCAAGCTCAGCCCGTCCGAGCGCGGTGGCGTTCCGCATCATCTCATCGACATCGTGCCGCCGCAGGAGCCCTTCAGCGCCGGAGCCTTTGCCCGCCAGGCGCGACTCGCCATCGCCGCAATTGCCGCCCGGGGCCGTCTGCCCATCCTCGCCGGCGGCACAGGCTTCTACGTGCGCGCCCTGCTCGATGGTCTTTCGCCTGCACCCGAGCGGGATGCCGCTCTCCGCCAGCGCCTGGAAGCCGCCGCTCGCCGCCGACCGGGCCTCCTGCACCGGTACCTGACCTGTCTCGATCCCGTCGCTGCCTCCCGCATCGCACCGGCCGACAGCAATAAGTTGATCCGTGCCATTGAGGCGACGCGGCTCTCCGGCCAACCGATCAGCCAGTTGCAGGCTGCACCGCGCGACGCGCTCGAAGGCTTCTCGGTTCTCAAGCTCTTCCTTGACCCGCCGCGCGACCAGCTGTATCAGCGCATCAACCGCCGCGCCGACTGGATGTTTGCCCACGGGCTTCTGGAGGAGACCGCCCGTCTGCTCGCCGACACTCCGCGCCAGGCGCAGCCCATGCTCGCCGTCGGCTACCGTCAGGCTGTCCAGGTGCTCGACGGAGAACTCTCTGTCGATGCCGCCGTCGCGCTCACCGCGCAAGCCACCCGCCGCTATGCCAAGCGTCAATGGACCTGGTTCCGCCGCGACCCGGACCTCGTCCGGTTACCCGGTTTCGGCGATGATCCGGCGATTTTCGAAGCCGCTTTTTCGGCCTTGGGCGAATGGCGGAAAAGCGTCGGCGAGCGCCCCCTTACCTAGCGAACCTTCTCGCTCAGGGCGCGTATTTCCAGACGTGCCGGCAAGTTGATCCGGCGAACTGAAAAGGAACTGGAGACCTAACGTTATGACCAAGATCGCTCTCTCTTTTGCTACCTTCGCCCTCGCCGTTGTGAGCGCCGGCGAGACCTACCGCATCAGCCTCGCGCTGCCTTCCTACTTGAACGGTAAGGAACTGAAGCCCGGCGAGTACACCGTTGAGATGACCGGCGGCAAGGCCGTGCTGAAGAATGGCCGTCAGCGCGTCGAGGCCGATGCCCGCATGGAGGCCACCGAGAACAAGTTCAACAACACCTCGGTGCGCTACACCAACCAGGACGGCAAGCATCAGCTCGACGAGATCCGCCTCGGCGGTAAGAAGTCCAAGCTGGTCTTCGGCTCCGTTGAGTCGCGCCCCGCAGGTGAGTAAGCGCCTCTCCTCCGGCGCCGGCCGCGGCCGAGCCGCTACACTTCGAAGCAGTGTCGAAGTGGTTCACGCTCGCCGCGGCCTTTCTTGTTTCCCCCGTCCTTCTGGCGCAGAGCTATCTGGTGCTCCCGTTCGTCAATACGACGGGCGATGAGTCGCTCGGCTGGGTCGGAGAGTCGGCGGCCTCCGCCATCACGGAAGCCCTCGCGCTTCGCGATGTCCTGGTCGTTGAGCGCGCCCCGCGGAATGAAGTGATGCGACGCCTCGCCTTGCGCCGTGATGCCCGTCTGACCAGAGCCAGCGTCCTGAAAGCAGCACAGGCCGCAGACGCCGCCGTCGTCGTCAGCGGCTCGGTCGCCCGCGAGGGAGATGTGCTGCGGCTCACCTGCGAGATGATCGACAGCCGTCGTCTGGTGCCCCTGGCATCGTTTCGCGAGGAGGCGCCGCCTGCCGAGCTTTCCGTCCTTACGCGCCGTCTGGCCTGGTCCGTTTTGAATACGGCATTGCCCGGCAAGCTGCCGGTTAAGGAAGAGTTCGTTCGCGCCGCCGAGCCCATTCGCACCGAAGCCCTGGAGCAGTATGTGCGCGGTCTCAATTCCTCCCAGGCC
>CAYNDS010000308.1:0-3877 GCA_964395885.1 uncultured Solibacteraceae bacterium
TCGGACGGCGGCACCTCCGCTCAGACCGTGGGCAATCTGAGCGGATCGCAGGGACGGAGCACGGCGAGGGCAGCAACCTTCATCAGATCGGCCCTGCGCCTCATGGCGAGCAGCGCCAGCGAAGCAATTCCGCTCAGCATGAGGGTAGACGGCTCGGGAATGCTCGAGGCCCCAATGCGCACCTCAAGTCCGAAGGCTGGCGATGATTGACAGCGGCCGAACACGTCGTACGCGCAAAGGAAGTTCGTGGTGGCATGCACATAGTCGATTCCCGACTCCATTCTGAGATACCCCTGCAGCATGTAGATCCCGCCGCCGCGCATCACAGCGGAGAGACTCCCCGAGTTCTCTGTGTATGTTCCACTTCCCTCACCACGGAAACAATTCCTTCAGTGCGAGCAGGGACGCCTCACAAGTACCCGCGTCGGACCGGAAGCGATGCAGGACCCACGCCGCGTCAGGACTGATGTAAGCTCTGACGCCGTTGCGCGATCATGTCTCTCAGATCAACGGCCTTGCTGCAGCAGACACGTTGCACTAAGTCGCCTGGTGTTTGCAACGCATCACCACCTGAATGGAACGACCAAGACGAAAAGAGTGGCCCATTTTCCTGAGAAGATCCGTCCAGCAGACAGAAGAAAAGTTGCAGGCCGCAGGTACTTCCTACTATGGCCCTGTAATCGGACCCGCGTCCCTCTCTTCCCGCCGGAACGTTCGCCCACGTGCGCGCACTCGCCGGACGAGTTCTCTCTCAAGGTATGTCAAACAGGGGCGCCACGGGCGCTGCGATTCCATCGGAGGCGATCGGGTGCGGTAGCCTAAAACTCCGAAGCGTGACCCGAAACAACTCCTCTTTGCGGGCGTGGTCGATCCCGCTGCTTCTTGCGTCGCTCACGATCGTTTTCTTCTGGAAGATCCTGCTCACCGATCAGTACACGTGGCTTGAGTCGCCGGACCTGGCCCACCAGGTTCTGCCGTGGTTGCAGTTTCAGGCGGGCGAGTGGCAGGCGGGCCGGTTTCCGACCTGGTCTCCTTACGAATGGGGCGGACAACCCGTTCCCGGTCAAACACAGCCGGGCGCGATGTATCCGATCAACTGGCTTTTGTTCCTGATTCCGCTGAAGCGCGGCTGGTTGCGGTTCACGGCACTGCACTGGTACTTCGCGCTGCTGCACTTTCTGGCGGTCTGGTTTGCCTACCGGCTCTGCCGGGACCGGAAGGCGTCGCGGCTGGGGAGTGTGGCGGGCGCCATCGCCTTCGGCTTTGGGGGCTACGTCGGCACCACCGATTGGCCACAGATGCTGAATGGCGCCATTTGGGCGCCGCTGGTGTTCCTCTATCTGCTGCGGCTGAAGGACGGGCGCCGCGCGGCGATGGCGAATGGCGCACTCTCCGGTCTGTTTCTGGGTTGTGCGTGGCTCTCGGGCCATCACCAGGTTCCGATTTTTTTGAGCCTCGCGGCGGGTGTGACGTGGCTGTGGCTGCTGGCGCGCGACCGGCGTCTGCTGCCGGCGGCGGCGGCATTTGGTGTCGTGATGGTGATGGTGGGGTCGATGCAGTTGTGGCCCGCATATGAGTACGGAAAGCTGGCCAAACGATGGGTGGGGCTGGACGATCCGGTCGGCTGGAAGCAGGTGGTGCCGTACTTCATTCATCAGCAGTATGGGTTTCTGCCGCAATCGCTGTTTGGGATCGTGCTGCCCGGATTTCACGTGAATTCCAGTGCGTTTGTCGGCGTTACCGGCGTGGTCCTGGCGGCACTCGGCGCGCGGCGAGGACGGTCTTGGGCGATTCTGGCGGGCGCCGGGCTGCTGTACTCGCTGGCGCAGTTCACGCCGCTTGAAGGGATCTTCTACGCCTTGCTGCCGATGGTGGAGAAGGCCCGCTCCCCGTCGATGGCGACGATTCTGGTCGCGACGGGCCTGGCGCCGCTGATCGCGCTGGGTCTGGACCGCGTGGCGGAATTGCGGCACAGACGCCTGACGCGCGGGCTGGGGATCGCGGGTACCGGTCTTCTGGCGCTGCTGGGGGCGGTGTGGATCGTGCGTGGCGCCTGGACGCTGGATGCGCGGCTGGTGGTGACGGCGATGGTGGCGCTGGGCTTGGCCGCTGCCCTGCCCTGGCGACATCCGGCGCGCCCGGCGGTGCTGGCGGCGCTCCTGTTTTGGGAGCTGACGCTGGTGGGTCCGTTCTACTGGACGAACCGCTTCGACAAGCAGGCGACGCGATGGGTACCGCCGCTGTCGGCGCATGGCGACATTGCCGCTTATCTGGCGGCGCAGCCGGGTCCACCGCGTGTCTGGACGGACGACAAGGCGATTCCGTACAACCTGGGCGACTGGGCGGGGATCGACGTCTACAGCGGGTATCTGGCCAGCATCACGGAGAACCTCACGGAGCTGCAGTTAGTCGCCTCCGCACGGACACGGGAGTTGATGGGGGTGACGCACTTTGTCGGCTACGCGCCGCCGGAGCCGGATTGGACACTGGTTTTTCGCGGCGCAAGCGGGGCGAATGTGTATGCGGCTCCGCGAGCGCTACCGCGATTGTGGACGGCGCACGTTGCCTTTCCTGCGCGCACGGCAGAGGAGCGGCGGCGACTGCATGAAAACGTTTCTTTCGATTACCGGCGGGCGGTGATTGTCGAACGCGATTCGAAGTTGGCGGTGTGCGACGGCGAGGATCGGGTGGCGCTGCTGCGGCGGGATCCGACGCGGGTGATTGCGGCGGTGGCGACGGGTTGCCGCGCGATGCTGGTGTTCAATGACGTCAGCTTTCCGGGTTGGAAGGCGACGATCGACGGGCGGGCGGCGGCCGTGGAAACGGTGAATACCGCGCAACGCGGCGTGGTGGTGGAGACGGGCTGGCACACGGTGGAGTTGACGTATCGGCCCGCGTGGCTGCAGTGGTCCCCCTGGCTGAGCCTGATGGGTCTGGTCGTGGCGGTGGGACTACGCGCGCAATCGAAACGGCGGTCGTGATCTGGTTCGTTCGGCGTTTCCGTCTACTTTCGATTTCGCTGAGTTTCTTTCGCTCCGGAGCGGCCGTTTGTTTGCTCTGCAACGGCAGGAGAGACCTGAGTAACCGCGTGTATCAGGCTAGGGCCGGATTCTCTGGCGCCGGCGGGCCTCCCCGGTTTCTACAGCTGTCCCACGCTGGTTTCACTAGTACCCGAGCGTTTCCAAACCACCTTGCGAGCGATCTGTGGGCGGCTGCCGTCCAGAGGAGTCGGCGACAGCTCTTGGTTGCATCGTGCACCGGTGATTCAGGATCCGCCGCGCGAGTCGTGCGCAACTGATTCATTCGGCGGCAGATCGAATTCCCGCAGCGACGTGATCGCTCCGTTCTGGCTTCGCACTGCAGCGGATCGAGGACAGCAGACGGAGCGGCTCATCCGCTCCCGTGTGTGGGGGGCGACCACCGACGGGCCGATGGCTGCGATGCGCTGAGGTGTGCGGAAAGATGGGGAGCCTTGCGCCGCGGGGTTCCCCGTCCGTAACAGGCGACGCGTTGGCGATCTCTAGTCGCCGGAGGCACACACATGACCACAACCAGCAATGCGGCGTCGATTCTCAACAGCCTGATTGAGACCTGCAAGGATGGTGAGAACGGATACCGGGAGGCGGCACAAGCGGCCGAGGACCACTCGCTACAGTCGCTGTTTCTGGAGTATTCGCAACAGCGGGCGCGCTACGCGGCGGAGCTGCAGTCGGCCGTGTCGCAGCAGTTGGGAGATGCGCCGGAAACGAGCGGGAGCGTTCTGGCGGCGGCGCACCGGGGCTGGATCGACGTGAAGTCGGCGATCACCGGCCGCGACGATCAGGCAATCCTCGACGAGTGCGAGCGCGGCGAGGATGCGGCGGTCATCGCCTTCCGC
>CAYNDS010000308.1:3887-4218 GCA_964395885.1 uncultured Solibacteraceae bacterium
GCAATGCACTTCGCGGGGGCTTGCCGTCGGATGTCCGTGCGATTGTGGCGCGGCAGGCGCAGGGCATCGAGGAAGCACATGACCGGGTGCGCGATTTGAAACACAACTTCCGCGGCCGTTAGCCTCTCCGCCGGTCACGGGAAGATCGTCGTGAACAGGTAAGTGGCGAACAGGGTGACGAGGACGATGCCCTGCAGTACGGTGGTGCGCCCGCTGTCGAAAGAGAGCATCACCGTCAGAAAGGCCGTCAAAAGCAGGACAGTCGATTTTGTGTCGATGCCCAGCGTGACGGTCATGCCGGTGAGGATGGAGACGAGTGCGACGGCGGGGA
>CAYNDS010000309.1:0-4143 GCA_964395885.1 uncultured Solibacteraceae bacterium
GGGTAAAGCTCGGGCTTGGTGTAGACCACGCCGAACAGGAAATCGTTACAGATGCCCGTGACTTGCAGGATCAGCGCGACGACGAAGATCGGCAGGGACATCGGCAACATGATCCGGAAGTAGATGCCCCAGAACCCCGCCCCGTCGACCCGCGCGGCCTTGAACAGCTCCTCCGGGATCGAGCTGAAGTAGTTGCGGAAGAGAAGCGTCAGGATCGGCATCCCGAAGATCGTGTGCACGATCACCAGCCCCCAGAGCGAGCCGTACAGCCCCATTTCGCGCAGCATGATGACGATGGGATAAAGCATGATCTGGTAGGGAATGAAGGACCCGAAGATCAGGATGGTGAAGAAGACCTCGGACCCCTTGAACTTCCAGTTGATCAGCGCATAGCCGTTCACCGATGCGATCATGATCGACAGGATCACCGAAGGCACGGTGATGATGACCGAATTCCAGAAACCCCGGCTGAGGCCGTCGCAGTTCAGGCCGGTGCAGGCGGTGGCCCAGGCCTTGACCCAGGGCTCGAAGGTGATCTCGACCGGCGGGGCGAAGATATTGCCAAGGCGGATTTCCGGCATGCCCTTGAGCGAGGTCATCACCATGACCCACAGGGGCAGGATGTAGTACAGTGCGACAAGGCCGAGAATGCCGTAAAGGACGATGTTGCGAGAGGACAGGACCTTGCGCGGCTTGGCCCCCCGGGGGCCCGTCATGGCACCGGTCCTGTTCATCGTGGCGTCAACCATGCTTCTTCCCTCCGAATTCCAGGTAGGCCCAGGGGATCAGCACGATAAGCACGGAGAGGAGCATCATGGTCGAGGCGGCGAAGCCCTGGCCCAGGTTCTGCGCCTGGAACATGTAGTCATAGACATACATCGCAGGCACCTGGCTGGCGTTGCCGCCGGGGCCGCCGCTCGTCATCGCGACAACCAGATCGTAAAGCTTGATGATACCGGCGGCCACGATCACCAGCGTGGTGATGAAGACCGGCCGCATCATCGGGATCACCACGACAAGATAGGTCTTCCAGGTCGGGATGCCGTCAACCCGCGCGGCCTTCCAGATGTCGTCGTCGATCCCGCGCAGACCGGCGAGCATCAGGCACATGACGAACCCGGTGCCCTGCCAGAGACCGGCGATCAGAAGACCGTACAGGACGGTATCGGGGCTGTGCAGCGGGTCGAAGGAAAACCCTGTCCAGCCCAGGCTTTGCACGATGCCCTGCAGGCCGAAATCGGGGTTCAGGATCCATTGCCACACCAGGCCCGTCACGATGAACGACAGGGCAAAGGGATAAAGCATGATGGTGCGGAACGTGTCCTCGAAGCGGATCTTCTGGTCCATCAGCACGGCCAGCAGGAACCCCATCGACACGGTGAAGACCAGCGACATGACGCCGTAAAAGGCCAGGTTCTCGATCGACACCAGCCAGCGGCTGTTCGACCAGAGCCTTTCGTACTGGTCGAAGCCGACAAAGTTGGTCCTCGGCAGCAGTTTGGAGTTGGTGAAGGAATAGACGACCGTCCAGATCGTCCCTCCGACGAAGACCACAAGGGTGGTTAGCACCATCGGGATCGCGGCGATCTTGGCGTTCAGGTTGCGCATCAGGCGCGGCGGTCGGCCCTGCGTTGCCATGACTGGCATCCCCCCTCAGATGGCAGAAGATGGCTGCTCCGCCCGGCAAAGACCGGGCGGTGCAGTGCGTTCACCGGCCTCAGTTGGCCGCCAGGATTTCCACCCACTTCGCCTGGGCATCCGCCGGGGCCATGTCGGACTTCCAGAACTCGACCATCAGGTCTTCCGCCTGCTTGACGGTATCAGGGGACCAGAGCTGGTCGCCTGCGGGCACGATGTTGCCGCCGGCGAGGATCTTCAGCCCCTTCTTCATGCAGTCGTTGGCGGCCGCAAGATCGATGTCGCCCCGGATCGGCAGCGAGCCCTTCTTGAGGTTGAAGGCCACCTGCACTTCCGGGCTGACCAGAAGGGCGGCCAGACGCTTCTGCGCTGCTTCCTTCTCGGGGTCATCCAGCTTGGGGAAGTAGAAGGCATCGCCCCCGGTGGAGATGTATTCGTTCATCCCCATGCCAGGCAGGCAGGTGTAGTCCTTGCCGGCCACTTCATTCGCCACCTGGAACTCGCCCTGGGCCCAGTCGCCCATGATCTGGCCGGCGGCCTGATCAGTGATGACAAGGTTGGTGGCCTGGTTCCAGTCCTGCACGTTCGAGCCCACGGCGAGCGCGCGCGCGTCCGCCGCCGCCTGGAAGACCGCCGCCATTTCCGGACCGGCCGCCGCCGCCATGTCCTTATCGACGTTGACCTTCTTCCAGAGATCAAGCCCGCCGACGCCGATGGTCAGCGCGCCGAAGGCAAGGTTCGACTGCCAGGGCTGGTCGCCCAGTGCCAGCGGCACCTTGCCCGCGGCCCGCACCTTGTCGGCCGAGGCGACGAACTCGGTCCAGGTCGTCGGAACCGGGAGGCCCAGGTCCTCATAGACCTTGTTCGACAGCCAGAGCCATTCCGGCGAGTGGATGTTCACTGGCGCGCAGTAGATGCGGCCATCGACGGTGCAGCTGTCCAGCAGCGACTGCGGGAAGATGACTTCCTTCCAGTTGTTCGCCTCGGCCACATCGGTCAGGTCGAGCATCAGCCCGGCCTCAACCAGCTCCAGCGCCTGCTGGCCGTGGTTGAACTGGGTGGCCCCCATCGGATCGCCCCCGGTGATGCGCGAGATCATGATCGGACGCGCCGTGCCGCCGCCCCCGGCGATCGCGCCGTCAATCCATTTGTCGCCCGTAGCGTCGAAAGCCTTGGCAAGCTCGGCCACCGCCGCCGCCTCGCCTCCGCTGGTCCACCAGTGCGTGACTTCGAGTTCCACACCCTGCGCAAAGGCGGGCATTGCCACTGAAGCGCAAAGCACCACCGCAAGTCTGGTCAGCTTCATCCGTTCCTCCCGGTTTCTGAAACGTTATAGTCAATTTCTATAACGTTATAGATTTGCCGATCAACGAATCTTTTCGCTTGTCGGCGAGGCAGGCAGAAGTTTTGATCGGGCGAAGTGACCGCGCATTCTCGCGGGATTTCCAGGCCAGGATGCGCCGATGCCGCAGTGCCGAATGATGAGTGCGACGCTTGCCGGACTTGGGTTTTCCCCAACTGTCCGCGGTGCGTTTGCTGCAAGCGCAAAGTCGGGCACCGGCGTCGAATCACCTGCCCCGAGTCGTCGGGCAATCCGTTCCGGGTCCGGGGCAAGACCATGACGGCCGCTCCGGTCCCCCTCCCGCTGCCCCTCGCCGATTCGGACTCCGGTCGACCGACGCTGAAGACCATCGCCGCCGCGACCGGCCTTGCGATCGCCACCGTCAGCCGCGCGCTGAAGGACGCTCCCGACATCGGCGAGGACACCAAGCGCCGGGTGCGCGAGACCGCCGCCCTCCTCGGCTACCGTCCGAACCGCGCCGGGGTGCGCCTGCGCACCGGCAAGACCAACGTCATCGCGCTTGTGCTGTCGACCGAGGCGGACGTGATGAACCACACCTCGCGGCTGATCTATTCGATCGCCAACGCGCTGCGTGGCACGGCCTACCACATGGTCGTGATGCCCTATTTTCCGGATCAGGACCCGATGGACCCGATCCGCTACATCGTCGAAACCGAAAGCGCCGACGGAATCATCCTGAACCAGACCATGCCCGACGACCCGCGCGTGCGCTACATGACCGACCACGGCTTTCCCTTCGCCGCACATGGCCGGACCGATATGGGGATCGAACACCCCTACTTCGACTTCGACAACGAGGCTTTCGCGAGGGTCGCTGTGCGGGCCCTGGCGCAACGCGGCCGAAAGCGGCTGATGTTGATCGCCCCGCCCCGGTCGCACCTTTATGCGCGTCACATGACCTATGGGTTTTCCGACGAGGCGGCCCTGCACGGTCTGCGCTTCGAGCTCGCCGAAGGCTTCACCTCGGACAGTGGCGGCGACGTGGTCGAAACCGGAATTGCCCGCCGTTTCGCTGCGGCAAACCCGCCGGACGGGCTTCTCGTCGGCTCCACCACCGCCGCGATGTCGGCCGTTGCGGGGGCCGAGACCTCGGGCGTGGTGCTCGGGCGGGATTTCGATGTGGTGGCGAAAGAGGCCATCGC
>CAYNDS010000310.1:0-4118 GCA_964395885.1 uncultured Solibacteraceae bacterium
CAACGGCTCCGTTCGCGCGGAGAAGAAGTTGCGCGCGTCCAGCACATCGTTCCGCAGGAAGCCGTACGCGCTGCCATGCAGCGTATTGCCGCCCGCCTTGGTGACCAGCATCGTGATGGACCCGCTTGTCCCCCCGAACTCCGCCGGCGCGGTGTGCGTCAGAATCCGAAACTCCTGAATCGCATCCACCGGTACCCGGAGCGCAAAGCCGCCATCCATGCGGTTTACGTTGGAAGCGCCGTCGAACCGATAGGAGTTCGACTCCGGCCGCTGTCCGTTCACGGCGAAGCCCTGCCCCGCCCGCAGCGTTCCGCCCGCTTGCAGCAATCCGTTGGGCAGTGGCGCGACGCCGGCTTGCAGCAGCCCCAACTGTGCGAAGTTGCGCCCGTTCAGCGGCAGGTCCAGCACCTCGCGAGTCGTCACCACCTTACCGAGCGTGTTCGTCGCGCTGTCGGCAAGCGGCACGTCCTCTTCGGCCACCGTGACACTCGCGGCACTGCCGGCGACCTGAAGCGAGATCTCCAGCCGCGCCGTCTGCCCGACCGACAACTGAATGCTTGTCTGCTCAAAGGCGGCGAAGCCTTCTTTTTCGACTCGCAGACGATACCGCCCCACCGGCAGGGTGGGAAACCGGAACGTCCCATCCTCAGCGGTCTCCGTCTGCTGGCGAAATCCGTTTGCGACGTCCGTCGCCACCACCACCGCGCGGGAAATCGTTCCACCGGAACGGTCTAGAAGCAAACCCTCCAGCGCAGCCGTCGGATCTTGCGCCGACAGCTGGACCATGGCAGCAACTGCCACGCCACACCAAAAGCGATACATCGAAGCCTCTTCCTGAGCAAACTGGGCTCAGCCCTGCTGCGTATGGCGGAAGTATAACGTACCCTTTTGTGCGGCGACAATCGGCTTCGTCGAGCAGGCGCTGGAGTTAGGAAGGATGCGCCTCGGCGGCCTTCGCGTCGAGATACCGCTTGCGGCTCTCCAGAATGATGCGGCGCGCTTCTGCCGGCCCACCCCAGCCTTGCGAAACGATCCGAACACCCTGCAGTTCCTTGTAGATCTCGAAAAAGTGCTCCACTTCGCGGCGCACGTGCGGAAAGATCTGGTCGATGGTGTGGATCTCGTCATACCGCGGATTTCGCACCGGCACAGCCAGGATCTTCTGATCCCCCTGCGCATTGTCCGTCATGTTCAGCACACCCACCGGACGCACCGACATCAGGCAGCCGGTAAAGCTCGCCTCCTGCACCAGACACAGCACATCCATCGGATCGTTATCCTCGGCCAGCGTTCCCGGAATGAAGCCGTAGTCGCCGGGATAGTGCATCGGCGAATAGAGTGCCCGGTCCAGCCGGAAAAGATTCGTGTCGCTGTCGTACTCGTATTTGTTTGTCGAATTCATCGGGATCTCGACAATCTGCCGGACCACTTCCGGGCAATCCAGGCCGGGGTCCAGGTCATAGAGCTTCACGCTAGTCACGTCCCTCACCCTAGCAAATGTTTTCTGGACCGATTCCGCCGGATGCGCGTATTCCCCAGCGAGGGCAAATGGAGGGCATCGCGGCAGAGACAACCGATTGGGCCGAAGCGGCACTCAACTTCGATGCCCTGGTGCGCGAGCACCAATCGATGGTGTTCTCGATCGCCCTGCGGCTGGTCCGCAATGCCGCCACCGCCGAAGAACTGGCCCAGGACGTGTTTCTCGAACTCCACCGCCACCTGCACCGGCTGGAATCCCCGCGTCACGCGCGATTCTGGCTGCAGAAGGTGGTCACCCAGCGCGCGCTCGACCGGACCCGCCGCCGCTGGTGGCAGCGGGAGCGCAACTGGGACCCGGAGCAGGACTTCGCCGCGCCGGACACATCGCGCGACGTGTTGGCCGAGGATCGCGCCGCGCGCCTGCTAGCTTCCCTGCCCGAGCGCTTGCGAGCTCCGATTCTGCTGCGGTACCAGGAAGACCTCGGCCCGTCGGAGATCGCCGAAGTGCTCGGCATCCCGGTCCGTACCGTGAAGGGCCACCTGGCCCAAGCCATCGAATTCATGCGCCGAAAGGAGGCCGAATGGACCCGCGCGACGAAGCCCTAGCCAAGATCTTCGCCCGCCGCCCTGCGCCGGAGGGCTTTGCCGAACGTCTGGCGCAGCGCCGCCGCGCTCGTCCCGCTGCCGCCCGCTGGGCCATCGCCGCCGCGCTCGCCGCCCTGCTTGTGGCACCCCTCACCGTCCACCAGTGGCAGCAGTTTCAGGCGCGGCGCGCCGCCGATCAACTGCTCACTGCCCTGCGCATCACCTCGGCCAAAGTTGAATCGGCCAGGCTTCGCATGGAACGCAATACGCAACGCAACGTTCCTCAACACAATCTTCAACAAGGAGACACGCAATGACGATTCTGCTCGCCGCGACGCTTCTCGCGGCCCAGCCCATTCAGTGGCCCGCCAGCTTCGACGCACTCGCCAAAAAGGCGAAGGAGGCCAACGAGGTCACCCTGGACCGTTCGACACTGAAGTCCGCTCTCGGCTTTCTCGGCGACGCCGCACAGGCGCTGAAGGGTCTGGAGGAGGTCTACGTCCGCAGCTTTGAGTTTGAAAAGCCCGGCGCCTACTCGATGGCCGACGTGGAGAATGTCCGGTCCCAGATCCAGGCCGGCAATTGGCGAAAGGTCATCTCCACCCACAACAAGGAGGACGGCGAGCGCGTCGAAGTCTACGTCCGCAACAAGACCGGCGCCCCCAGCGGATGGTTCATCCTGTCGATGGAGCCGACGGAACTCACCGTCGTCCAGGTGCTCGGAAGCGTCAACCTCGCGGACCTCGACAAACTCGGCAACCTCGGCGTGCCGAAAGTGGACTCCAAGGTCACCAAGTACGATTCGCCCGAGGGCAAGCCGCCCGCCAAGAAGGAATAATAGCCAGGCGGTCTCACGCCCGCAGAATCTTCTCGAGCGCCCGCCCCTTCGCCAGCTCGTCCACCAGTTTGTCCAGACAGCGGATCTGCCGCATGCGCGGGTCCGCAATCTCCTCCACGCGATAGCCGCAGATCACGCCGGTGATCCGGGAAGCATTCGGGTGCCACTGCGGCGCCTCGGCCAGAAACGTTTCAAAGTCCACCTTGCGCTCGATCTGCCGCAGCAGCCCTTCTTCGTCATAGCCTGTCAGCCACCGGACGATGGCATGCACTTCTTCCCTCGTCCGCCCCTTGCGCTCCGCCTTCGCAACATAGTGCGGGTACACGCTGGCAAACGTCATGCGGAAGACCCTGTTCTGGTCCATCCCGCTATTCTCGCCGGACGCGCTCGAACAGGCTAGTCCTGCCGCTCTTGGTGTTTCGGAGGCACAGCAACGAGTCTCCAAGGTATTTCCGAGAAAGCCGCTTGCGACGTCGGAAAAGTTCCCGTATTGTGAACTGATGCAATTTGTCCGACTCGGCGACCTGATCGTGAACCTGGCAAACGTGGTGGCCCTTGATCTGGACGGTCAAAACGTCGTCCGGATCTGGTACACCGGCTCCGACAAGCCGGTTCCGCTGCAAACTCCGGTACCGGGAAACCAGGTGCTCAAGTTCCTCAGTGACCGCGGCCTTCTGGCCTGACGCGCGCTAGATGCTCACGACAGGGCACGGCGCCATTCGAATGATGGCGTAGGCGTGCGTGCGCAGCCGTCCCAGCGCGCCTTCCGTCGCATGTCCGCGTCCGATCACCATCAGGTCCACGCCCTCGGCCTCGGCCAGTTCGCAGACCTGCTTGGCCGGCTCTCCGAAGCCGATCCGCGTCTCGGCATGGACATTCTGCCGCTTCAGCATGTCGCTGATCTCCGTCTTGGCCGCCTGCGTGAAGTATTCCCGCCAGTTCGGGTCGAAGTACTCGCCGCTTCGTCCTTCAATCGACGGCGACACATGCGCCACCACCAGCTTCGCTCCTGTCTCGCGCGCCATGCTGGCCGCCCAGCACAACGCCTTCTCGCTGGACGGCGTCAGGTCCAACGCCACCAGAATCTTCCGAAACTGGATTCGCTCCGTCGGCGGCGCGCCTTCCATGTGCACTCCCGTGAACACCGGACAGTCGGCATCATGCAGCACCTTCGCCGTCACTGAGCCCAGAATGAACCGCCGGAACGGCCCGTAGC
>CAYNDS010000311.1:0-4117 GCA_964395885.1 uncultured Solibacteraceae bacterium
TGCCTGGAGAGTGGCAGATGGCGCGGCAGGTCTGGCGGTGGCACTTACGGAAGTTGCTGGATCGGAGGGAGATTCTGTTTGTGGCGACGTGTCACCGGGCAGGATCGCGCGACCGCTTTCGCTTCTGTCAGGTGCGCGGCTGTTTCGGCGGGAGAGTGCGGAGGGTTCCGCCGGGATTGGTCCGCAGCCACTCGGCCTGGCGGGCGAACACGGACTCGGGCGTTTCGGCGACGATCTCGCGATAGATCGCCGGATCGGTGGCGCCTTCACAGCCGAACAGCAAGACTTCGCTGTCTTCTGTCAGGTGGAGCGCCCGCCGCAACGCGGGATCGTGGGCGGCCAACAGCAGAGTTGCAGCGCCGCCGACAGCTGATTCCCCGGCGACGATCGGCGCGTCCCCGTTGCCCTCCGCCAGCACGCGCATCGCTTCCATGGCGGCGGCGTCGGAGAGTGTCACGACATCGCTCGTCAGGAAATGCAAGATGGACCAAGCCGCCGGAGAGACTTCGCGGCACGCCAGCCCGGCCATGATGGTGCGCAGGCTTCCGGCGGCGGGCGTCGGCCGGCCGTTGGCGATGCTGCGAAAGACGCAGTCCGCTTCGACTGGCTCGACGACGACGTACCGCGGCGGGGCGGAGGAAAACCGCTGGTGCGCCCCCATGAAGATCGCGGCGGGGATGCTGCCGACGCCGGCCTGAGCAAAGACGTGGCTAACGCCGTGACCCGCGGGCAACCGATCGAATGCTTCGTCGATCATCGTCATATAGCCCTGCATGACGTCGCGTGCGAGCGGCGTTTGGTAGTTGTCCCAGCTGGTGCTGCTGACGAAGTGCCAACCGTTCGCGGCGGCGTCGGACCGGCAGCGGGAGACCGACGACTCGTACTCGCCGGTGACGCGGATGACCTCCGCGCCGAAGGACTCCATGGCGGCTTTCCGCCCCTCGCTGACCTTGGCGTGGATGTAGACGACGCAGCGGCAGCCGAACTGCTGCGCGCCCCAGGCGAGTCCGCGGCCCTGGTTGCCATCGGTGGCGACGCAGACGGTGACTGGTTGCGTGAGGTTGCGGTAGCGGCCGGAGCGAAGATCGGCGGTCGAGGGCCGGTGGCCGGTTGCGCGCTCGACGTGGTCGGCGAGGAGGCGGCTGACGGCGTAGGGTGCTCCGAGGGCTTTGAAGCTGCCGAGCGCTCGACCGAAGCGCTGGCTTTCGTCCTTGTAGTAGACGGCGCGGACGCCGACGCGGCGGGCGAAGGCGGGGAGGCTCCAGAGGGGTGTGGGAGCGTAGCCGGGCCAGGTGCGGATTTCGGCGACGGCGTGGTCCCAGGGGTGGAGGTTGGAGATGGCGGAGTGGGCGTCGGGTTGGAGGGTGGGGGCGAAGCGGTGGAGGTTGGGGTGGTGGTGTGGGGGCATGAGCCGAGGATGTGGGCAGATGGTAGCGCATGGATGTGGTGGGGAGCATCATCGCTGCGCGGGCAGGATCTTCGCCGCTCCCCCAGTTTGTGTTTCCGGTTGCAAGAAGATCTCCGGACGACTTGCTCAGTCGCGAGTCTCAAATTCCGCACGTGAGATTCTCGACTGCCGAATGATGCTGTGGAGCGTGCCGATGCGCAGTTCACGATGTAAGGGAACAGGTACGGTCGTCGTTCCTTCAGGGGATCGAAGCTGCATCACAGCGTGGCTGCCACGCTGGCGCACTTGTTGAAAACCGTGTTGTTCGAGAATCGCGCACACTGCTTCGCCAGAAAGGGGACGAAGCTTAGGCAACCTTTACCTCAACCTGCGTCACCAACAGCTCGGGCCTAAAGCGACGGTTTAGTTCCTGCGCATCAGCAGATTCGAAGAATAACGTGAGCGCCTCGATGAGGTTCGTCCGAGCGTCTTCGATGGAGTCGCCTTCACTGGCGACGTCGTACTCCGGACATAGTGCGACGTAGCCATCGCCCTCCCGTTCGATAATCGCCGTCAAACGAATCGAGTCAGCCATGCCTGCATTTTACGGCAGCGACCGTCAGATCGGCTTTCCATTACGGCCGAGAAACGTCGTTTGACTCAACCCTCTTGACCGTGGTGTTTCGACGGACAACGCAGGAACTCCCTCACCCGAACAAGACCAGCCATACTGGGCGGGTGGTAACGGTTCACATGAGCGAGGCGGACGTCGCGCGGGATCTCCGCGCCGTGCTCGCCAAGGTGCAACAGGGCGTTGAGGTCATCATTGAACAAGACCACCGCCCAATCGCAGTCCTGAAGCCGTCCCTTCCCAGCCGCCCGGGCCGCAAGCTCGCAGAGTGCATTACCTTGGCGAAGGCGTATGAGGCAGCGCTTGGCGACGCCCAGTGCCGGACCGAGGACTTCGCCAAAGATGTGCACGCCGGTACTGCCCTCCTCGGCAGCTGAGCCACTGAAGTGGGGGCAGTGTTCGAGGACACCGTGGGCACTCAGTTGGCCCCCGTAGCAATCCGTTGGGGATGGTCAGAACGCAGCTTGTTCGGCTACCGCGTCATGATGCGTGAACGCAGTTCGTTGGCCAGTTGCTTCCCCTCAGGCGCCTGGAGTCTGCCGATCAACACTTGGCGAAATCTAGCTATCGTGATCCCCAACTGCTGAGAAACGGTCGCCAGGTTTCCCTTGTTGTTGAAGTAACGAAGCGCCTCATCGTAGTTCCCCCCGTCGACTACTCTGTTGAAGAGACGAGTTTCCTCGGCAAACATTCCCTCGATGTCGATGTGAGACATAAACTTTGTCAGTTCGGTCCGGATGCTCTCCCTGTTAGCGTCTCTCGCCTTGGGCCCGAATCCCTTCAGCTGAAACTGAATCCTGGCAATCACCCGGCCAGCAACTTGTTGCTCCAGCTTCTGCTCAAGCTGAGACAGTATGCCCTTTCTGGCGTTTTCGACGGACTTCTCCGGGTCGGGGTCGTCCAAGTGCTGAGCTACTGTACGAACGGACGGGGGAATGCAGAATAGATTTTCCACCTCGGCAACATCAGTAACGAGAACGCCTTCGTTCCGTAGCGACTTGATCTCGTCTTCGCTACGGTGGTCCCGGTCCACAACGGCAGAAATTTGCAAATGATGGAGGGTCGCCAGCTTCCGCATACTGCGCCATGCAGCTATCACTTGCTCACAGGAGCCAAGAGGGTAAATCAGCCAATCTGGGAAAAGCGCTCGGTAAACAGCTACGTCGAGGCTAGTCGAAGATCCTTCCACAAATAAGACCGGACGCCTGCTGCCCAGTATCTGTAGGGTTAGATGATCCGGCAGTGGATCCAATGACGAGAACTCGTCCCACTCCCAGATTATTCCGTCGAATGACCTGGTATGTATCTTTCGCGCGCCAATTCGAGAACTGGCGAAGTCCAAGTCATGAGTAATGTAGACAAAGGTGCAATCCGTCCGGGTCTTTTCAACTTCGTCCCATAAGGAGGCTAGAATTGAACGATGGAGATGAATCTCCGGCTCGTCTATCACAACGATGCAGCCGTCGGGCGCTGATAGAATCTGTCCGATCAAGTAGAAGGCGACACGCTCCCCATCGCTCATCGTTCTTGCGGAGTATTGTTGCCCCTCCGGGCTCATCGCCGAAAGCCGATCGTTCTCAATCACAAGCGTACGGTGAGGGAGTATCGCGGTCCATATTCGCTTGGCGGTGTCCAGCAGACATTTCGGCGGGCTACTAGGGGAGCGTCCGCTCTCAACATCATCGACGTACTCGCGGTCGCGCTTTGCCCTGTCGGAGAACAGCAGCGACAGAAGCGTGGGGTAATCAGACTGAACATGGGTAAGTGGCTCGCCGCCCCAGCGCCAAAAGATCCGGTTCTGCTCATAGACGGCCTCTGTGAAAGTGGGGGCAAAGTTGCCAAACTGGAGCTGAATGTTGGCCTGCTCGTATGCCACGGGGGGCACAAGCTCAGGGAAGGTCAATGCCCGCTGCGCTACGATCCGGCGAACCTTCCGTGAAGAGTTGTGCTCCTCAATCCAGTATCCAAGGCGGCTTTTGCCGGACCCGTTCGCGCCCGTGATCACGATTGACCGGGCATCCCAAGTCTCGGTCGTCTGCCCGGGACCCTTCGGAGGCAGAGTGATTGAGTGCGTAGGTGTGGGCTGCACTCTCTCCATT
>CAYNDS010000312.1:0-4102 GCA_964395885.1 uncultured Solibacteraceae bacterium
AAGGCGGCTGAAACCGGAGCCGCGGGCGGAGCAGTTTGGCACGCGCGTGCCGGTACAATAGCTCTGCGCATGGCCTTCCTCGATGAAGACTTTCTCCTGACGACGCCTGCAGCGCGCCGTCTGTATCACGACTATGCGGCCGGCGAGCCGATTCTCGACTACCATTCGCACCTGCCGCCGAAGGACCTTGCCGAGAACCGGCAGTTCGCCGACCTGTTTGAGATCTGGCTGGAAGGCGACCACTACAAGTGGCGTGCCATGCGGGCCAACGGCGTCGAAGAGCGCTATTGCACGGGGGACGCCACGCCGCGCGAGAAGTTCCTGGCCTGGGCGCGCACGGTTCCGCACACGCTGCGCAATCCGCTGTATCACTGGACGCACCTGGAACTGCAGCGCTACTTCGGCATCACGCGCCGTCTCGACTCCGAGAGTGCGGAAGCGATCTGGGACATGGCCAACGCCGTGCTGCCCTCCTTGCGCGTCTGGGACATTCTCGCCAAGTTTCAGGTGAAGGCCGTCTGCACCACTGATGATCCGGCGGAGCCGCTGTATGCGCCGATTGATGCCGGCGGCTGCAAAGTCTTCCCGACGTTCCGTCCGGATAAGGCGTTACTGGTCGATCAGCCGCAGCTTTGGAACGCGTGGGTGGACCGGCTTGCGGCCACGGCCAATGTGGAGATCGGCTCGCTGTCCGCGCTGCTCGATGCTCTTCGGCGCCGTCACGATGCGTTCCACGCCCAGGGAGGACGGCTTTCCGACCATGGCCTGCCCACCTGTTACGGTGAGGCGTGCGACGCGCAGACGGCATCGTCGATCTTCGACCGCGCGCGCCATGGCGTGCCGGCCGAGCCTTGCGAGCATCAACAGTTTGCCAGCTACCTGATGCATTTCTTCGGCGTGCTGGATGCGGAGAAGGGCTGGACGAAGCAACTGCACCTGGGGGCGCGGCGCAACAACAGCTCGCGCGCCTTTGCGAAGCTTGGTCCCGACACCGGCTTTGATTCCATGGGCGATTACCGGCAGGCGGATGCGCTGTGTCAGTACCTGGACCGTCTGGACCGGGAACAGTCCCTGCCGCGGGTGATCGTCTACAACAACAATCCGGTCGACAATTATGCCTTCGCGACGGCGATCGGGAACTTTCAGGACGGCACCATCGCGGGCAAGATTCAGTTCGGCAGCGGCTGGTGGTTCCTGGACCAGAAGGAAGGCATGCAGATGCAGTTGAATGCGCTGTCGAACTGCGGCCTGCTGTCGCGGTTTGTTGGTATGCTGACCGATTCGCGCTCGTTCCTGTCGTTTCCGCGGCACGAGTATTTCCGGCGCACGCTGTGCGGTCTGCTGGGCGCCGACGTGGAAGCGGGCGAGTTGCCGGACGACTTTGACTTGGTGGGCGGCATGGTGCGGCGCATTTGCTTTGCCAACGCCCGCGACTATCTCAGATTGCCAGGAGTGTAACGATGAATCGACGGACAGCATTAGCAGCTGGTCTCGCGGCGGCGGCCACGGGCATGGCGGCGGACGCGGGTGCGGAGAAGGCCGTGCGCGCCGCGCTGGACAAGTATCGCAACGGCATGTTGAACAAGGACCTGAAGGCGCTGGAGGCCGTGGTGCACGACAAGGTGATGTACTCGCACTCCAACGCACGCGTGGAGACCAAGGCTGAGTTCATCCAAACGATTGCGGAGGACAATCCGCGCTACCAGGCGTTGGACCTCGCCGAACAGACCATCCACGTTTACGGCAACAGCGCAGTCTGCCGCGGGAACGTCACCATCAAGAACACGCCGAAGGGGGGGCAGTTGACGACCCTGCAGTTGAACGTCCTGACGGTGTGGGCAAAGGAAGGCGGCGCCTGGAAGCTGGTGGCGCGGCAGTCTACCCGGTTGCAGGCCTAGTTCTCTCCATCGGCGACTCTCCGGCCTGCGACGCTAGAGCGGCGGCGGCGCCCTCGGTGCGCCTTCCGCCGCGCCGCGCCGCATGTCCCGAGATTTCCCGGCGATTTGAATCCCGTGAACGAACCACTTCTGGAACTGGAAAACGTCACCGTTTTCCGCGGTCTTCGGCCTGCGCTGGACGGGCTGACACTGCGCATCCACGACGGCGAGCACGTCGCCATTCTTGGGCCGAACGGCTGTGGCAAATCGACGCTGATCAAGACCATCACGCGGGAATGCTATCCCCGCTACGCGCCGCCCGCTTGCAAGCTGCGCATCCTGGGACGCGACACCTGGCACGTCGACGAGCTCCGCTCGCTGATGGGCATCGTGACGAACGATCTGGTGCAGACCTGTACGCAGCCCTACCCGGCGCGGGAGATTGTGCTGTCGGGCTTCTTTGCTTCGATCGGCATCTGGCCCTGGCACGAAGTGACGGCGGCAATGGAACGCCGAGCCGACGAACTGCTGGACTTTGTCGGACTCTCGTCGATGCACGATCGGCTGATGACAGAGATGTCGTCGGGCGAAGTGCGCCGGGCCGTCATCGCGCGCGCATTAGTGGAGCAGCCTCGCGCCCTGCTGCTCGATGAGCCCACGAACTCGCTCGACATTCAGGCATTCCGTGAACTGCGCCAGACCACCAGCCGTTTGGCGCAAGCCGGGGTCACCATCGTGCTGGTGACGCACCATCTGCCGGACATTGTCACCGAGATCGATCGCGTGGTCTGCCTAAAGGCGGGATCGCTGTTCGCGGATGGCCGGAAACAGGAGATTCTCACGGCGGCGAAACTGAGCGAGCTGTTTGAGACCGACGTGCAAGTGACGCAGGACGGCGACCACTATCACATGTGGTGAAGTGTATTAATCTTTATACATGCCCTACGCTGAAGTTTTGATCGCGCCGATGCGCGAAGATCTCACCCGTCACGGAGTTTTGGAAGCGCGGACGCCGGAGCAGTTGGATGCTTTGCTCGGACCGCAATCGGGCAGCGTGCTGTTGATTACGAACTCGGTGTGCGGTTGCGCGGCAGGCAAGGCTCGACCGGGCTTCGTGGTGGCGTTGAAGAACACCAAGAACCCTCCGTCGAAGGCAGCGACGGTCTTTGCCGGCGGTGATGTGGAAGCGGTTGCCCACTTGCGCGAAAAGTACCTGGCGGCGTACCCGCCTTCGTCCCCTTCGGCGGCGCTGTTTCAGGACGGCAAGCCGGTGTGGGTGATGCACCGCAGCGAAATCGAGTCGAGTGACCCGCTGACGATCGCGCAGAAAGTCATGGCGGCTCTCGATCTGTACGCGGCGACCACCGCGTAACTACTCCGCGATCTCGAACTGGAATTTCTGTGTGGCAGAGTCCGCGCCCTTCTTCGCGCGGACTTCCAACTGCCATTTCCCGACCATGATGAATTTCGCCATCGCCTGGTAGGTGCCGGGCTTGGTCTGCTTGGCGGCGTATTTGAACTCGCCATGGTCCATTTCGACCATGGTGAGCACCGCCTCCACCTCAGCACCGGAAACCGGAGCGCCCTTCGCGTCCTTCACCATGATGGTGAGCGGCGCGTCGAAGTTCGCTTTTGCCCCTTTCGCCGAATAGGTGATCTTCCAGTCGGCCGCAAATGCAATCGACGCGGTCAGGAGCAAAAGAGCGAGGCGCATACTCCCGATCATACGATGAAGTTTCATTCATGCCACCCTGGCACTCGATCTGTGAGTTGCCAGGGTCCGTGAACACAGTCCAGCCGTTAGAGGTTGCCCCCGCCGATGCGCTGGATCCGGATCGGACCATTGGAACTCGTCAGATCGATCAGCGCCCCGCCCTTTCCAATCTTGCCCTCGACATCCTTCTTCGAGATGGACCCGCGCACGGAGACCTCGAAATCGGTGGCGATGGACGCGTTCGACGTATGCGCACGCAACTCGGCGTTGGCGTTTGCGGGAAGGCTGATCGTGATGGAGCTGTTGGAGGTCGTCGCGCGGACATCCTGACTGGTCCAGGACGGCAGCGTCAGCTCGATTGGCCCGTTGGAGGAGCTGACGCGGATCGGCTGACTGGCGGGCGACTGGTCCACCCGCGCCCGGATCGATCCGTTGGAGGTGGTGGCCTCGAAGCTGCCGCGAACATTGTCTGCCTTGATCGGGCCGTTCGAGGTCCGCATCATCATCGCAC
>CAYNDS010000313.1:0-3946 GCA_964395885.1 uncultured Solibacteraceae bacterium
AGTTTGCCCGCATGCTGCACCCCGGGGCTGGTTTCTGACATGCTGCAAGTGCGGGACGTCACCCTGTCCATCACCGGTCGCCCCATCCTGTCCCGCGTCTCGGCCGGCTTCCAACCGGGTGAGTTGGTCAGCGTCGTCGGTCCAAATGGCGCCGGCAAGTCCACACTGCTTCACGTGCTGATGGGCCTGCGCCAGCCGGACTCCGGCTCAGTCGAAGTGGAACACCGTGCTCTCCGCGACTGGCCACGCGCGGAACTCGCACGCCGCATCTCCTTCGTCCCGCAATCGGTTCGCATCGACTTTCCGTTCACCGCCGAAGAAGTCGTCCTGATGGGCCGCACCCCGCACGCCGGCGGCTACTTCGAGTCCGGCGAAGATCGTGCCATCGCTCTCGAAGCCATGCGGCAGACCGACTGCGCCAACTACCGCTGCCAGGACTTCCGATCCCTCAGCGGCGGGGAGCGCCAGCGCGTCGTGCTGGCCGCCGCTTTGGCGCAACGCGCGCCTGCTCTCGTCCTCGATGAGCCCACAACCTTTCTCGACCTCAAGCATCAACTCTCGATCTACCGCCTCCTGCAGCAGCGCGCCCGCGCCGGCGACTGCGTCGTCACCGTCACGCACGACATCAACCTCGCTGCAATGTTTTCCGACCGCGTGGTCGTGCTCTGCTGTGGAGAGGTGGCCGCCAACGACGCTCCGGCACAAGCCCTGACACCGGCTCTTCTGCAGAAGGTCTTCGAAGTGCGAGCGGTCGTGCGCCCGCTGGCGGACGGCCAGACCCGGATCGAATATGAAACCTAGGCCCTTTGCTCTCCCCCTTGCGGCCCTGGGTCTCGTCTTCGTCCTGGCTCTGCTGATCGCTCCCGTGATCGGATCCACGTCCATCAGCCTCTCCCGTGCCTTCGCCGGCGAGAGTCCGGACGCCGACATCTTCTTCGGCGCGCGCCTGCCGCGGGTTCTCATGGCCGGTCTCACCGGCATCGCCCTTTCCGTCGCCGGCGTCGTGCTGCAGAGCCTCCTGCGCGACGCTCTGGCCACGCCCTACACGCTTGGCATCTCCAGCGGAGCCTCCCTCGGCGCCGTCGTCGCTCTTGCCTTTGGCTGGCGCCTGGCCGGTCAACTCCCGGCAGTATGGGTGGCAGCCTTCGCCGGTGCCGCACTCACCCTGCTCCTCGTACTTTCCATCGCCACAGAAGGACGCCGCATCAGTTCCTTCACCCTGCTGCTGACCGGAGTGACGATCAACAGCATCTGCCTGGCCCTCATTCTGTTCATTCAGAACATCACCACCTACGGACGCGCCCTCACCATCCTGCGCTGGCTGATGGGCGGCATTGAGCCGGAGTCCTACTCCACCATCGCCGCGCTCGCCCTCGTGCTGCTGATTCCATGCGTCGCCGTCTTGGCCCGCGCTCGCGAGTGGAATCTCTTGGCCGTCGGCGAGGACTGGGCCGTCGCACGCGGCGTGAACGCGCAGCGCGCAATCCTCACCGGCTATTTCGCGACCTCGGTCCTCACCGGGGCGACCACCGCCTTCACGGGTCCCATCGGCTTCGTCGGCTTGATCGTGCCCCATGCGTTGCGGCTGTTGCTCGGCGCGGATCACCGCCTGCTGCTGCCCGCATCGGCCCTGGGCGGCGGCGCCTTTCTGATCCTTTGCGATGCCTTGGCGCGCACCGTCTTGGCCCCCACTGAGATCCCCGTCGGCGTCGTCACCGCAATGCTGGGAGGGCCATTCTTCATCTGGCTGCTGAAGTCGAAACGAAGGAGTCTTTGGCTTTGAAACTCTACCTGGTGCGGCACGCGGAGCCCGCCCTCACCGGCGTCTTCCTGGGCTGCCGCAACGACGTCCCCCTGCGTGCCGCGCCACCCCGGTTCGATTTCCAGGTGGACGTGGTCTACGTCAGCCCCATGCAGCGCGCCCAGCAAACCGCCTCCACCATCGACGCCGAAAAGATCACGCTCGACGACCTCCGCGAGATCGATTTCGGCGAATGGGGCGGCCTCGGCTGGCCCGAGATTGAGCGCCGCTGGCCGGAACTGGTGGCAGGCCGAAATCGAAACTGGTTCGGCATCGACCCGCCCGGCGGAGAGCGCTGGGCGGACTTCACCGGCCGCCTGGCCGCCGTCTTGCAGCAGATTCTCAAGGACCCGCGCGACAAGGCAATCGTGGCCCATGGCGCCGTCAACGCGGTGCTGGGCGGTCTGCTCGGCCATGGCGATCCGTCCGCCTTCAAGCAGCACTATGGGGAAGTGGGCGAGTTTCGACTTTCCGGGAGCCACCACGTAGAATAGAGGTTTCTCTTGGTCAATAAGCTTGTCGTCGAAAATCTGAAGCACCGGCCTGTCCGCACGTTTCTCAGCATGTTTGCCATCGGCGTGGAAGTGACGATGGTCCTCACTCTGGTCGGCCTCAGCTACGGAATGCTGGAAGAGTCGGCGCGGCGCACACGCGGCGTCGGCGCCGACATCATCGTCCGGCCCCCCTTCAGTTCCGCCATCGGCCTCAGCGGCGCACCCATGCCGGAAGCGATGATGCGCTATTTCACCAGGCAGCCGAACGTCGCCAGCGTCGCCGGCACTGTCGTCGAGACCATCGTCTTCCCGGAGACCATGACCGGCCTTGCGCTCGACGAGTTCGAAGCCCTGAGCGGCACCCTTCGCTTTCGCGAGGGCGGCGCCTTTCAGGCCAACGACGACGTGATCGTCGACGAGTTCTACGCGCGCCAACGCAAGCTCCACGTCGGAGATCAAGTTGAGCTGAAGAATCGAAAGTGGCGGATCTGCGGCATCGTCGAGGCCGGCAAGCTGTCGCGCGTGTTCGTGCAACGCTCCGTTCTGCAGGACCTGACCGGCAACACCGGCAAGCTCAGCCAGATCTACGTGAAGCTCGACAATCCCGCAAACCTGCAAAGTGCGCTCGCCCGCTTCCGTGCCGACCTGAAGGACTACCAGATTTACTCCACAGAGGAGCTTGTCTCGCTCGTCTCCGTCGACAACATTCCGGGCCTGAAGGCGTTCATTTACGTGATCATCGGCCTTGCCGTCGTGATCGGGTTCCTGGTCGTCTTCCTGTCGATGTACACCGCCGTGCTGGAGCGGACTCGCGAAATCGGAATCCTCAAGGCGATCGGCGCCTCTCGGACCTTCGTCCTTTCCGTTCTCCTGCGCGAGACGCTGGTGCTGGCGCTGATGGGCTCTGTTGTAGGCATCGCTCTCAGCTTCGGTTCCCGCTGGTTGATCATGACGCTCGTCCCCGCATCGCTGCAGCAGAAGGTGATGCCGGAATGGTGGCCCATCACGACCGCCATTGCCGTTGCCGGCGCCGTACTCGGCACGCTCTACCCGGCATGGAAAGCCGCCAAACAGGACGCGATCGAGGCTCTGGCCTATGACTGAGCCCATCATTCAAGTGCGCGGATTGCGCAAGACGTTCCGCGTCGGCGAAGTCGAAGTAGAGGCGCTCCGGGGAGTCGATCTCGACGTTCCCAGCGGCGAGTTTCTCGCCGTTGTCGGTCCGTCCGGCTCCGGCAAGTCGACCCTCTTTCACATTCTCGGCGGCCTGGCCACCCCCACCGCCGGATCCATTCGCATGGCGGGGCGCGACCTTGCTTCGCTCACCGAAAGCGGGCGCACGGAACTTCGCAAGCGCACGGTCGGCTTCGTGTTCCAGAAGTACAATCTGCTGCCGACCCTGACCGCTCGCGACAACATCGAAATCGCCCGCTCCATCGCGCAAACCGAAGGCGGCACGGATCCCTGGTTCAACGAGGCACTGGAGTTGCTCGGAGTCGCGCACCGGCTCGACCATAAGCCGCGCGCCCTGTCCGGAGGCGAACAGCAGCGCATCGCCATCGCCAGAGCGATCGTGAATCACCCGGCCATTCTTCTCGCCGACGAGCCGACAGGCAACCTCGATACCAAGAACTCAGAGGCGGTACTGAAC
>CAYNDS010000314.1:0-3940 GCA_964395885.1 uncultured Solibacteraceae bacterium
CCCGCGCGCGCTGGGCGGTGGCAGCGATGTTCATGGCGAACGGTTTCGTCATGGGCGCCTGGGCGCCGCAGATCCCGCTCCTCCTGCCGCGCCACGGCATCACCGAGGGCACGCTCGGCTTTCTGATCCTTGTCCTCGGTCTCGGCGCGGTGGCCTCGATGCTCTTTGCGGGCCGCCTGATCGCGCGCTTCGGCGGGCGGCGGGTGCTGTCGCTGTTCTCGCTCGCCCTGATCCCGGCGCTTCCGGCCGTCGTCTTCTCGCCCTCGGTCCCGGTCCTTGCGATCTTCATGGCGGCGTTCGGGGCGATGGCGGGCTGCATGGACGTGGCGATGAACGCCCAGGCGGTCGAGGTCGAGCGTCGCCTCCACCGCGCGATCATGTCCTCCTCCCATGGGTTCTGGAGCCTTGGCGGGTTCATCGGCGGGTCCGCGGGCAGCTTCGTCATCGCGACGCTGGGCTCGGAAGAGCAGTCGCTGATCACCGCCGGGGTGGTCGCGATCCTCGTCTTCGCCGCGATGCCTTTCCTCTTGCCGACGCCTCGGGCACCCAGGACCGCCGATGCCGTGGCCAGACATCACCTTCTGCCGCGCGACCGTGGCCTCTGGCTTCTGGGCTTCATGGCCTTCTTCTCGATGGTGCCGGAAGGGGCCGTGCTCGACTGGGCCGCGATCTACCTGCAGAAGGAACTGGGGTCCGACCTCTTCCGCTCCGGCCTTGCCTTCGCCTTCTTCGCCGGGGCCATGGCGGCGATGCGCTTTGCCGGGGACGGTGTGCGGAACCGCTTCGGCGCCGTGCGGACGCTGCGGGTCTCTGGCCTGATCGGGGCGGCCGGGCTGATGGGCGGGGCGCTGGCGCCGAACGACTGGCTGGCCGTCTTCAGCTTTGCGCTGGCCGGGCTGGGCGTCGCCAACATGGTTCCGATCATGTTCTCGGCGGCAGGGAACCGTCAGGGCCTCCCCTCGGCGGTCGCCATCTCGACCGTGACCATGGTCGGCTACTGCGGCATCCTCGTCGCCCCCGCGTCGATCGGCTGGGTGGCCGAACATTTCGGCTTCCGCCCGACCTATGCCGCGCTGTCGCTGCTCCTGGTCGTGGTGGCACTTCTCGCCGCGCGGGTCGCCGATGCCGACAACCTCCGCCGCGAGGGGCGCGCCCCGCAGCCCGCGTGAGCGCCAAAGGTTAAGGCCGCGTTAAACGGGGCCCTTCAAGCCCTTGATTTCATTCAGGCGGCTTTCATGCCCACCGTGGGCAGCCCTCACGCCGCCCCCATGAAGTCGCGCTTGCCGATCTCCACCCCGTTGTGCCGCAGGATGTTGTAGGCGGTGGCCGCGTGGAAGTAGACTTGCGGCAGGGAATAGATCGTCAGGTACTCCAGCCCCGGCATCGTCACGTCCTGCCCGCGCATCTTGATCGTGACCTCGCGGGTTGCAGCCCCCTCATGGGCCGAGGCCGGGAAGCCCGCCATATATTCCCGCGCCGCCGCGATCCGGGCCTGCAGCTCGGCAAAGCCGGTCTCGGTGTCCGGGAAAGACTTCGGTTCCGCCCCCGCCAGCCGCGCCGCCGCCCGAGCGCAGAAATCGCAGGTCAGCTGGACCTGCCGGGTGAGGGGGAACATGTCCGGGAAGAGGCGGAAGGTCAGCAGCGCCTCGGGCTTGATCCCCTTCGCCTCGCAATGCGCCTCGGCCTTGGCGAGGAGGCCTGCGAGGGCGGCAAGGGTGCGGTCCATCGGCGGGACGATATGGGCGTGCATGAAGGGGTCCTGTTGTTGCGATCCGTCGCAAAGGCTATCCGGGCTGCCTGCCAGAGGCAAACCCTTCGGCCTGCAATGCCTCGCCCCAGCGCAGGACTTCGGCGAGCAGCACCTCAAGGTCTTCGGGCCGGGTCCGGTGGTTGACGATGGCGGCGCGGAGGGAGTGGCGGCCGCGCAAGGTGGTGTCGGTGGGCAGCGCCACCCCGCTTTCCTGAATGCGCAGCATGATCTCGGTATTCAGCGCGCGAAGCCCGTCTTCCGTGCCGCCAATCCCGCGATAGCGAAAGCAGACGATGTTGATTGGAGCGGGGGCCATCAACTCCAGCCGCGGTTCGGCACGGACGCGGTCGGCGAAAGCGCGGGCCATGGCGACATGCTGGTCGATCAGCGCGCCGAACCGGGCGGCCCCGTGTTCCTTCAGCGCCATCCACAGTTTCAGCGCCCGGAACCCGCGGCTCAGCTCGAAACTGAAGTCGGCCAGGAACGGCCCGGCGAGGATGCCGCGCGTCGTGACCTGCAGATAATCGCCGTGCAGGGTGAAGGTGTCGAACTGCCGCCTGCCGTCGCGCACCAGCGCGCAGCCGCAATCGAACGGAGTCTGCAGCCATTTGTGCGGATCAAGCGCCAAACTGTCGGCAAGCTCGATCCCCGCGACCAGCGCGCGCGCGGCGGGGGCCAGCCGCAGGAAGGCCCCGATGCAGCCGTCGATGTGGAACCAGAGGCCCTCCCGCTTGCACAGCGCGCCGATGGCGGTCAGGTCGTCGATCGACCCGGTGTTGGTGGTGCCCGCCGTGGCGATGACGCAGGCCGGGTGCAGGCCCGCCGCGCGATCCTCGGCGATCATCCGGGCGAGGGCTCTGACATCCATGCGGAAGTCGTCGTCGGTCGGCACCAGCCGCAGGGCCTTGCTGCCGAGGCCCAGCATCTCCATCGACTTCTGATGCGCGGAATGCACCTGGTCCGAGGCGTAGTATCGCAGGGGCCTGGGCAGGTCGGTCACCCCGTCGACCCGCACGTCGACGCCCGCCATCGCGTTCCTTGCCACCGTCAGGCCCACAAGGTTCGCCATTGACCCGCCCGAGGTCAGCGTGCCGCCCGCGCCTTCGGGAAAGCCCATCAGCTCGCGCAGCCAGTCGACCACCTGCAGTTCTGTCGCCGCTGCCGCCGTATCGCCGCCGCCGAGGTTCGACCCGTCGATGGCGGCAAGGAAATCGGCCAGCGCCCCGGTGAAGTTGCTGCTGCCCATGTACCAGCCGAAAAAGCGCGGATGCACGTTGCCCATCGGATGGCGCATCAGGGTGTCGCGCAGTTCGTCGTAGATGTCCGCAAGGGGCGTCGGTTGCTGCGGCACCCCGGTCCGGAGCTGTCGCTTTGTCGCCTCGGGCAGGGGCTGCCACACAGTGCGCTGACGGACCCCGGCCAGATGGGCGATGGCATCATCGACCATCCGGTGCGCGACCGCCCGCGCCTCGGCCCAGTCCTCGGGATCGAGAGAGACGAGCGGGCGGTTGTCCATCGGGGCGCTCCGGCAAAGTCATTTCAAACTATGCCCGCGACGCTGCGCCGAGAGGAGACGGAAGTCAAACACCGTCGCCGGTCTTGCCGGATCACACCCCAAGGCACCAGCGCATCACCGCCTTTTGCGCATGGAGCCGGTTCTCGGCCTCGTCGAAGATCACCGAATGGGGTCCGTCCATCACGGCGCTGGTCGCCTCGTCGTTCCGGTGCGCAGGCAGGCAGTGCATGAAGAGGGCGTCTGCCTTCGCGCGGCTCATCAGCGCTTCGTTCACCTGGTAGGGGCGGAGCTGGTTGTGGCGGCGTTCCTTGGCGCTTTCGGGGTCGTGCATCGACACCCAGGTGTCGGTGACCACCAGATCGGCGCCCTCGACGGCGGTGAAGGGGTCGCGCTGGATGGTGACCTTGGAGCCCTGCTTGCGGGCGAAGTCGACGAACTTCTCCTCGGGGTCCAGCGTTTCCGGGCCGGTGAAGGTGAAGTCGAATCCGAACTGCCCGGCGGCATGCAGAAAGCTCGCGCAGACGTTGTTGCCGTCGCCGCACCAGACCACCTTGCGGCCCCGGATCGGGCCCCGGTGTTCCTCGTAGGTCATCACGTCGGCCATGATCTGGCAGGGGTGGCTGCGGTTGGTCAGGCCGTTGATGACAGGGACGGTCGCGTGCTCGGCCATCTCC
>CAYNDS010000315.1:0-1213 GCA_964395885.1 uncultured Solibacteraceae bacterium
CGACCCCCTGCTCCCGAAGCAGGTGCGCTACCAGACTGCGCTACGCTCCGACCGATGCCGCGGGGGTTACCCCGTCCGCCCGGCTTTGGCAAGGCCCCCCTGCCTGCATTCAACCCTGATCTCCGCCCCGCTCGAACCGCTTCAGCCAGTGGCTGATCCGGGGCGTCGTCCCGATGTCGAGGCGCGAACGGCTTTCGAGGACCGGGCGGTTCTGGCTGACCGACGGGGTCTGCTCGCGCAGGACGATGTAGATCCCCGAGGCGATGATCACTCCGGTCCCGATCGCGGTGAAGAGGTCGATGCGTTCGTCGAACCAGAGCCAGCCGTAAAGCGCCGCCCAGATGATCTGCGAGTACTGCATCGGGGCCACGATCACCGCAGGCGCCGTGCGGTAGGCCGCGATGATCGCGAGCGCGCCCAGCATGCCGAGGAAGGCCATGATCGCGGTCAGCGCCAGGTCCTCCACCGGCATCGGCACATAGACGAAGGGCATGACAAGCCCCATCGCGAAGAAGCTCAGCACCATCGGGTAAAGCATCAGGACCGCCGAGCGTTCCTCGGACCCGATCTTGCGCACGATGACAGAGGTCAGCGCCCCGGTGACCGCTGCCCCGAGGGCCGCCAGGTGACCGATGCCGAACCCCTCCCCGCCGCCCGGCCGCAGCACGATCAGCACGCCGACCAGCCCGACGACCACCGCGATGCCGCGCCGCACGCCGACCTTTTCGCCCAGCATCGGGATTGCCATCAGGGTGATCAGAAGCGGCATGGCAAAGAAGATCGCGTAGCACTGCGCCAACGGGAGCTTCGAGAAGGCAAAGAACCCCATCACCCCGGTCACCACTGCCGAGACCGACCGCAGAAGCGACCAACAGGGATGCCGGGGGATCAGTGTGCCATCGCGCCGGTCGCCCATCAGCAGGACGGTGACGAGGGGAAAGCCCATGAGGCCGGAGAAGAAGATGATCTGGAACGCCGTGTAGTCGGCCCCCAGCAGCTTCACCACTACATCATGGGTCGCGTAAAATCCGAAAGCGGCCAGCGACAGAAGCGCCCCGCGCAGGGTGGATGACATGTGCAAGGTCCGCGCTTGCAGGCGGTCAGATGGCCGCTGCTGATTGCGCTATCATGATCGCGGAAATCGGCCCCGGCCACAAGGGCCGGACTGCCGCAAGCCTTCCGATTTCATGCGCTCGCCCGGTCGCTACAGGCT
>CAYNDS010000315.1:1223-3919 GCA_964395885.1 uncultured Solibacteraceae bacterium
GGTGACCGGCGTGCCGCCCTCGGGGCCCATCAGGTCGGCGGTGCGGACGCCGTCTGCTAGGACTTTCTCGACCGCCTTCTCGACCCGAGTCGCCTCGTCCCCCTGGTCGAAGGAATAGCGCAACGCCATCGCGAAGCTCAGGATGCAGGCGATGGGGTTGGCCTTGCCGGTGCCCGCGATGTCGGGGGCCGAGCCGTGGACGGGTTCATACAGCGCCTTCGGGCGGCCGTTCGCCATCGGTGCGCCAAGGCTGGCCGAAGGCAGCATCCCGAGGCTGCCGGTCAGCATGGCGGCGCAATCGGACAGCACGTCACCAAAGAGGTTGTCGGTCACGATCACGTCGAACTGCTTGGGCCAGCGCACCAGCTGCATCGCGCCGTTGTCGGCATACATGTGCGACAGCTCGACATCCGGGTAGTCACGGTCGTGTACTTCCTGCACCACGTCGCGCCACAGGATGCCTGATTCCATCACGTTGGCCTTCTCCATCGAGCAGACCTTCCCCGCCCGCTTCCGCGCCAGCTCGAAGGCCGATTTCGCGACCCTTGCGATCTCGCTTTCGGTATAGCGCTGGGTGTTGATCCCCACGCGTTCGTTGCCTTCCTTGAAGATGCCGCGCGGCTCGCCGAAGTAGACGCCGCTGGTCAGCTCACGCACGATGACGATGTCGAGGCCCGCACCGACGTCGCGCTTGAGCGACGAGAAATCGGCCAGCGCGTCAAAGCACTGCGCCGGGCGAAGGTTCGAGAAGAGGTCCATTTCCTTGCGCAGACGCAGAAGGCCGCGCTCGGGTTTGACGGAAAAGTCCAGTTTGTCGTACTTCGGACCGCCAACGGCCCCCAGAAGCACCGCATCCGCCGCCTGGGCCTTCGCCATCGTGGCATCGCTGAGAGGCACCCCGTGCACGTCGTAGGCAGCACCGCCCACAAGGTCCTCGCTCACGTCGAACCGGAGGCCGCGCTTCGCCCCCATCCAGCCGATGATCTTCTTCACCTCGGCCATGACTTCGGGGCCGATGCCGTCACCGGCAAGGATGAGAAGGGATGGATTGGCCATGTCGGTCTCCGCTGCAAAGGTCGCCGGTGGCCTAGCCAATGCCCTGCGCGGGGTCAAGGTTCGGCGGCGGGCATCTGCAGATCGACCCAGACCGGGAAATGCCGCGACGCGGCGGCAAGGTCGGCGGCCAGCGGGTCGTCCGGGCCGGGCCAAAGGACGCCCGCGCCGTTGACGGTCACCCCGGCCGAAGGCAGCACATAGTCAAGCCTGAGCCCGCCGATCCCGTCATAGAGGGCCGTGTCCAGCGCGGGATCGCCCCGATGCCCCGGCTCGTCCCGGCCATGGCTTCCGCGCGGGGCAGGATCCTGCAGCGCCGGCAGCGCAAGCAGGGCCGCCATCCCGTCGCGCAGACCGTCGCCATCGGCCGGATCAAGGTTGCCGTCGCCCAGGAGCACGAAGGGCCCGTCCGGCGGAGCCATCGGCAGGGCGCCTTCCAGAAACAGGCGCCAGAAGGCGGCCTCGTCATGGTTGCGCCTGCCGTTGCGGTCCTCGGGGCCGTCGAAGACCGGCGGGCCTGCATACCAGGCAAAGAGGTGCAGCGGCCCCGTCCCGGTCTGGACCGGCACGTCCCAGAAGCCGGTGGTGGCCAGCCGCTGTGCCTTCAGCAAGGCAGGATCGGTCCCGTCCGGGATCAACGCCCCCGGCAGATCACGCCACAGGAATCCCGAGAAGTCGCGGGCGCCTCCGGCGTCGATCGGCAGGCGGGACAGGATCGCCATCCCGCCCTGCCCGGAGAAAAGGCCCCAGCCCTGCGCATCCTGCGGATCGCCGACGCGACCGTTGCCATCCACATCGAAGCCGGTCTGTGTCCCGGTGTTCGGCCGCAGCGCGAACCGCTCGGGATAGGCCGCACCCGCCGCCGCCAGCCGGTCGGCCAGCAGGTCCAGCGCGACCCCGCCCCGGTCGTAGTCGATCGAGGTGAGCAGAATGACATCCGCATCAAGCGCCGCCAGGACCCGGACCACCGCCCCGATCTGCGGATCATCCGCCTTGGAGAGGTCCGACACCAGAAGACCCGGCCCGGTCCGGTTCAGCGAGACGTTCCAGGTTGCCACGCGCAGGCTTTCGGCCGAGGCGGCTGACGCCAGCCATGCCAGCGCAAGCGGAAGGGCGAAGCGCGCTGCCCTCAGAGGTCGCCCTCGTCGGCTTCGGCGCGGGCGGCTTCGGCCTCGGCGGCGACCTTCAGGTCACGCTTGGTCCGCACCATGTCGGCGATCCGCGCCATGGCGACCCCGCGCATCAGAAGGCTGGCCGGAAGGAAGGCCCAGGCGGCCATCGCCCAGATCAGCGTCTGCGGTGACGCAATGATCGTCGGCGGCAGGCCTGCGCTGAAAAGCGCAATCAACGCCGGGACCACGAAGGGCAGCAGGAACCCGACCGCCAGGTTCACCCTTGCATCGCGGTCCAGCCGGTCGACCACGTCGCCGCCCGCCGTCGGCTCGAAGGTCGGCAGGTTCACCCAGACGTTGAAGGCGCTTTTGGTCGAGGGCCATCCGGCGATCTTCAGCACGACCACGAAGACCGCAAGCGACAGCAGCGAGATGAGATAGGCCGTCCCGGCCGTGGTGCGGACATCGGCGATCTGGTCGGCGGTCGCGGCATCGGACACCATGTAGGTCGCGAGCCGCACCGGCGAATAG
>CAYNDS010000316.1:0-3878 GCA_964395885.1 uncultured Solibacteraceae bacterium
TCAGGTTCTAGTTCTCGCAAGGGAGTGGAGGTTCAAGTCCTCTCATCCGCACCAACTCTTTTCCTCGGATCGCGCCCCCAAACAATTCGTTCGCCGTGGTAATTTTCCGCCGCCCTCATCCTCTTTCCCCCCAGGGAGGACCTGACAGAGTGGCGTCATTTCGCCTGCTAGAATCCGGGTGTGGGCCAGCCTGGGTGCCCGCTCGCTTTTGGATCCGACGTCTGCTCCCCTTGACTCATCGCCCCAACCTCGCGCGGACGCGGGCAGCGTCCTGCTATCGGTAGAGCCTCGCATGCGAGCGGTCGTCGCCACCCGTCTCCGCGGCCTGCCCGTGGAGGATCAACAGGACGCCCTGGCAGAAGCTGCCCTGGCACTGCTGGACCGTCTGGACTCGCCGGAGCCGGTCCGCAATGTCGAGGCCTATGCCGTGACCGTAGCGACCAATGCCTGCCATCGCACCCTGCGACGCAAGTCCTGGCAGCACCGGCTGGTGCATCGGCTCCGCTCCTGGACCGACGCTGAGACGGGCGAAGTGGATCTGCCGGCTCCGGCACTGGACCTGGAGGCGCTGCTCGACACGCGGGCGCTGCTGGGCCGGCTGTGGACGGAGATCGTAGCCCTACCGCTGCGGCAACGCATCGCGCTGCTGCTGAATCTGCGAGACGATGGCGGCGACGGTCTGTCACTTGCACCGCTGTTGGGTATCGCCGGTATGCGGGAGATCGCCGAGCAACTCGAGATGCCGGCGCTGGAGCTTGCCGCGCTCTGGAGCCGCCTTCCGCTCAGCGACGACGAGATTGCGCAGCGGCTGTCCGTCAGTCGCCAGCAGGTAGTCAATCTGCGAAAGTCCGCCAGGGCGCGCCTGGCAAGACGGATGAGACGAACGGTCGCGCTGCCGCGTGGTGCGGGCGCGGAAGCCACCCCCGAGGTCGAGCCATGAGCGGCCATCCCCTGCCCCAGCAGTTGGACGCCTACCGCGCCGGCGCACTGCCGCCCGAGGAACTCCTGCGCCTGGATGAACACATCGCCACGTGCGCGGACTGCCGCGCGGCGCTTTCCAAAGGAGCTTACGGTTTTGTCCACGCGATTGCCGCGTCCGCGGCGACAGAACCGGCACCGGCGCACCGTCCCGGTCTCCGCCTGGCAGCGGGCTTGGCGCTCGCGGCCAGCATTGCTGTCGTCGTCTGGGCGCCGCTTTCCCGCCGCGCCGAGCCTGGGCCGCCGATCCAGCCACTTGCGCCCGTCGAATCGCCCGGAACCCTGATGGGCGAGCCTTCCGTGCCAGCGGGCCTGACCATCGTCAGCCCCCAAGCAGGTTCCGTCGAGGCCAACCCTCCGCTGTTCCGCTGGAACGCCGCCGGACAGGGCGGGCCATTCGAAGTGACCGTGGCGGACCGCGCCGGTGACGTCATTTTGCAAAGTCCGCCACTGGAGGGGACGGAATGGCGCGCCCCCCGCAAGCTGCCCGCGGGCCGCTATGCCTGGCAGGTGAAGGCGGGACAACAGATTGCCCCGCGCCCGCCTCTTCCCATGGCCACCTTCACGGTGCGCTAAAGACCGTCGCCCATCACGAGAAATCCCGCCCAGTAGAAGGGATGGCGCCGCTCGTCGCGAGCCATCGCCGCCAGCACGGCCTTCCGCAGAGCCTGTGCCGGGCGCAGCGCATCTTTCCGCAGGGCAGTGTGGAATCGCATCGTCAGATCGACACTGGCGGCGGTCTCTACCTTCCACTGAGTGACGACGGTCGCCGGCACGCCCGCCACCGCGAATGCCCAACTCAGGCCCACCACCCCTTCGCCCGCCCCGAACTCGCCCAGAGCGGTCTCGCAACCGGTGAGCACCACCAGCGGCGCCCGGACGGACATCTCGACGATCTCCCAGACCTCCAGCAGGCCATCCTGGACCCCTTCCGGGGCGAATGCCAACTGCGAATACATGGGGGCGTCGTTGCGCAAAATGCCATGCCCGGCAAACTGCAGCGTTCCGGCTTCCGGAGCAGCCGCCTTAAAGCGGGACTCTGTGGCTTCCGCGCCCACGTAGACGCTGGTCGACGCCGGCCCGTAGAGCGTGGGCAACTCTCGCGCCAGCGCTTCGGTTTCCGGCAGGGGCGGCGTATCGGGAAGGCGGGAGGGAGGATTGGCGAACACCGTCAGCCGTGATGGCGCGGAGCCTGCGGCGCGCCGCGTGCGCATCGCGAGAAGCGCGGTCACCGACGGCGCGTACGCCACCGCGTGCTGTTCGATCAAATGCTTTCCGGAAGCGGGCCGCAACGCTTGAAAGGCCACGTTCCACAGCGGCCCGTCCGGGATCACGATCAGCTGTGCGCGGCCCGCCACTGTCCGTTGCACGGGAGCGAGCAACAGGGCGTGCAGGCGTGCCGCATCCTGTGCCCACGCCAGATCGCGATCGGCCAGTTTGCGGCGAAAGCCTTCCGCCGCCTCGGCCAAGGCCTTCACCGATGCGGACAGCCGCTGCAGCGATGCGCCGCTGCCGGTGATCGTCAGCAGCCACGCCTCGCGCGGGGTCACGACGTATTCCAGAATCGCCCCACGCGAGGAGGCAGCCAGTCGCTGCGCGTCGGCCAGTGTTGCAGCCGGCAACTCGGCATGGCGAAGCTTCCACTCCGGGCGGGCGCCGAACAGCCGGGTCCGCAGCCCTTCGAACTTCAGGCGCGCGGCGTCGCGCTGCCGGCGCAATGCGGGAATCCGGGCTCCGTTGGCCTCGCTCAGCAGCGCCACATTCGCCCGAGCAAGGCCCGTGTGCGCGCGACGCCACTCCGCCCGCGTTTCGGCGTCCCACTTCTCGGTCACCTCGGTGCGGGCGCCGTTCAGCGCGTCGACCAGAACCCGAGCCTTCACACGCTCCGCCCAGGAAAAGACGGCGGCGGCATCGCCCCGCGCGGCGTGGATTTCGACAATGCGGTGGTAAGGCTCCACACGGTCAGCAAAGAACCGCTGCCGCTCGGACTCGGCACCCGCCACATCCCACCGCATCCGCTCGATTTCTTCGACCGCCTCGCCGTAGCTGGTAAGCGCGTCATCGCGCCGCCCTGAGGCCGCTTGCAGGTTCCCGAGCGCCGTCAAAGCGTTCCAGAGCTTGTCCGGGTGAGCGATGTCGCGCGCCGCCTGCACGGCCTCTTCCGCCAGGCGCAGTGCCTCCGCGCCGCCGCCCTTGACCGCGGCCAGAGTCCGGAGAACATCGGGCCGGATCTCGCGGTTTCCTGTCTCGTCGGCCAATGACAGTGCGCGGCGCAGCTCCCCCTCGGCATCTTCCAGACGGCCCGCCTCCCGATGCAGTGCAGCCAAGTTCAGCAGCGTCCGCGCCATGCCCAGACGGTCTTTCTGCTCCTCGCGAATGCGCAGCGCTTCCGTCCAACTGGCAAGCGCCTGCTGCGGACGGCTTCCCCGCTGCTGCGCCAACCCGAGGTTGCTGAGCGCTTGCGCGATCTGCACCGGATTACCGGCCTGCCGTGCCAGCGCGACACTCTGCCGGAACTGGTCTTCAGCCAGTTGCGCCTGCCCCTGCTGCAGATAGAGATTGCCGAGATTGTTCCGCATCCCGGCAATCGCCGGAGCGATCTTCAGCTCCTGGTACAGCGTCAGAGCCTCGGAGTAGCAGTCCAGCGCCTTTCTCAGGTTTCCAGAAGCGCGGTAGGCAATCCCCAGGTTGTTCAAGGACCCGGCAACGTCGGACTTCGTACCCACCTGCCGCATCTCGCCCAGAGCTTCGCTCAGGTAGCGGATGGCCTTCCCGGTCTCGCCGAAGTTGCGGGCGACTTGCCCTAGCCCGGCGGATGCGACCGCAATGCCGCGACGGTCCTCCTGTTCGCGCATCGTGGTCAGCGCATCGGAGAAGCGCTGCTCCGCGGCCTGGTAGTC
>CAYNDS010000317.1:0-3872 GCA_964395885.1 uncultured Solibacteraceae bacterium
GTGCTGAGTGAGCCGAGCACCAGCGCGTCGCGGGCAATCCCGTACCGGTCCCGCAGCGGACCCACCTCCGGAAGATCTCGAATGGGCGTGGCATGCAGAATTCTGGCCATCCGCTTTCCCGGAAACTCCGCTTGGAGGCGCTTGAACGAGTGGAGGTTGTGCACGATAACGCCGGAACTCATCTCGACGATCGGCCGCGCCAGGGATACCTCGTACGGATCGGATGTCCCGAGCAGAATTCGCCGAACGTGGCCACCTGTCTTTGCGCCATGACTGGGTTCGATAATTCTGCGCAGCGTCTCCAGGTCGCCGCGTTCCGCCGTGGCCGCCAACATCAGATAGGTCAGGGAATAGTCGTGAATGACGGAGATACCCGGAACTTGCGCCATGCACGGCAGCATGTACGCATGGCAACGATAGTTGTTTCCAATCTGGTAAATGACGGTGTCGAATCGCGACCGCTGCGCCAGGAATGACTCCGGTGAGTGAACGCGAAATTGTCCGGCGATCCCGGGTGTGGTCGGCTGATAGCCATCGAGGACCAGCTCAATCTCGCAGTGCTCTGCCAGATAGGGAAGAAGCTCTTCGCTGTAGTCGGAAATGCCGCTGTTCATCGGATTCAGCGGCGAAAAGAAAGCGATTCTCATCCGGTCCCGGCTGCCGGCTTAGCGGCGGGGGAGCTCCACGGCCACCACGGATTTCGAAGGAATCACGATCTCGAAACGGCCACCGGACACGCTCATCTGCGACTCCTGCGGAACCACCAAGCCGGGACGCCCCGAATCAAACATCGAGTCATAGGGTGCCTTTGCCGGCTTCGGCCACTTGAATGGCACGTTATCCGGAAGATCCTTGCCGTTGTGCGCGTCCAGACTCTGTGCGGTCAAGGTTCGAACCACGGCGCGACCACCCGGATTGAATCCCCGCAAATCGACCGTCGTGCGCATGGAGTTATCAAAGTGGCGGTTCACAAACATGACGTAGAGCTTGTTGCGGTCGCGGCTTAGGCTGCTCACCGCAGTCAAATACGGGACGCCCCGGACTGGGTCGACGGCGCCGATCGCCTTCGGAAAATCGTAGGTGGGTGCCTGCACGTCGCTGGCAATCAGGCTATCGCCGAAATAGCGGGAAAACATCTGAAGCACGTAGTAGGTTGGCTTCGGCTCGCCGTCCATGTTCAGCATGCCCTGGAACGCTGGGTCGATGTACTTGAAGAAGTTCGCAATCTCCACCCGGTCAGAGGTCAGGAACGTCTGCAACATTGCGGCAGTCGCAATCGCCGCGCCCAACGTTTTGCTGTGATTCAGGAAGACTTCCTCCTTCCGAGGGGCAAAAAACGGACCCCATTCCGTGACCGCAATCTTGATGCGGTCTCGAGAACGAGGCGCGTACCGGTCAATCTGCTGGTTCAGCGTGACGAAGTTCTGCTTGACATGCTCGGGGAAGGTCATCATGGCGCGATAGACCTCCTCAAACGAAGCTTTCTTGATCATCACGGGGAAATAGGCGTTGTGTACGGCCAGATAGTCCATCTGGTCTCCCGCCGTTTCCAGCAGCGTCTGATTCCAATTGTCGTCGGTGAGAAATTTGTAGGTTCCGAAGTTCTGCCCGCCCACTGCCATCACGCGAATCGAGGGATCGGCTCGCTTCATGGCTGCGGCGTGCGCCAGAAAGACGCGCGCGTAGTCACGGGCGGACTTTGCTGTCTCCTTTTCGGCGGGTCCCCACGGGATCATGTACGGCTCGTTGCCAATCTCCCAAAGCCTCACGTTGTGGGGCAGGGGAGAGCCATTTCGGGCCCGTTCCGGATGATTCGCGCGGTTGCAGTAGTCCACCCACGCCGCAGAGAGTTCCGGGTTGCCTTTGTGTATGTTGACGATCAGGTGCGGTTCTGCACCGGTTCGACGGCAGAACTCCATGTACTCTTCCGTACCGAAGTTGTTCCGGGACCGCTGATTGTCTGATCCGTGGCCGCGTTCGGGGCGGCGGTTCCGTGGGCCTACGCCGTCTCGCCAGTCATAGTAGTCGGCTCCGATTCCGCCAGGGAAACGGTTGGGCCCGGCGCCCATCTCGCGAGCCAACTGCAAGGGCTTCTCGGCGAAGCGGTCCCCCCGCTCGTCCCAAAGACCTTCGCCATTCGTCACCCAGGCGGCATGGATTCCATAAAGACCCTTGGCGACAGGCTTCAAGACTCGCGTGGCGTCCACCCGGAGGGACGCGGTCATCTCCTGGGGCACCGGACGGGCCGCGCTTACGCTTTCCTGCTCGTCCGAACTGAACAATGCCGCCACCAAGAAGACGAGAAAACACGCCACGGCGACGACGCGCAGCGCCCGCATCCACCCGCTTGCCCGAGGCCAAAGGCGAACTCGCATACTGCCCATCGTAACAGTGAAGCCTCCCCGGACAGGCCGGATCTGGCGCTCCCTCGCGCGGGGTCTTGCCTTCTCGGTTCTCACTCTGATACAACAATTCAAGAAGTGATGAAGTGATGAAGCCAAATCCCTCAAACCGGACGCTCGGTCAGCCTGCTTGTGGTCTTGCCGATCATCCCGAATCCATCCCGCGTCAGTTGCACGTCGACGCGGAAGCGATGGAGCGTGCCGCCCGCCTGTTCCGGGCGGTGGGGGATGTTCCCCGCCTGCGCCTGTTGGCGCTGTTGGCTCAGGGCGAGGCGTGCGTGACGGAGTTGGCTGCCACCGAAAGCGAGGGGTTGTCGACCATCTCGCAGCGTTTGCGAATTCTCCGCAGCGAGAACCTGCTAGCGCGCCGCCGCCGGGGCAAGCACATCTTCTACGCCTTGGCCGACCAGCACATCATGGATATCGTCTTCAACGCACTGGCCCACGCCAGCGAGTCTCCCGCAGTCAACTCCAGCAAAGGAAAACGCAATGTCGCATCACATACATGAAGCTCACGATCATCAGCACGGGGCGGGCTGCGGTCACACCGCCGTCGTGCACGGAGACCACGTCGACTACCTCCACGACGGGCACCTCCACCATGCGCACGACGGGCATTACGACGAACACGCGATCGAGGTGGGTGCGGCCAACCCGGGCGGTTGCGCTCCGCACGATTGCTCCGGACACGACGCCTCACACCGCCACGGTCCGGGATGCGGGCACGAAGCCGTGCCGCACGGAGACCATGTCGATTATCTGGTCGACGGACACCTGCACCATCCGCACGAGTCGCATTGCGACCACCACGGGGCACTTGCAACGGCGTAGTCGATGACCGCAGACGGGTTAGTCCGCTGTTTCTGGTGCGGGACGGACCCGCTTGAAATCGCGTATCACGACTCGGAGTGGGGACGGCCTTGTACGGAAGACCGTCTCCTTTTCGAAAAGCTGATTCTGGAGTCGTTTCAGAGCGGGCTCAGTTGGCGCACTATCCTCACCAAGAGAGACGGGTTCCGCAACGCCTTCGCCGGGTTCGATTTCGACCGGGTGGCGCAGTTCGGAGCGGGCGATATTGACCGGCTCCTGTCGGATTCCCGTATCGTTCGTCATCGCGGAAAAATCACATCGGCGATTGAAAACGCCAAGGTAGCGCAGCGCATTTGCGAGCGTCACGGGTCGCTGTATGGATTTGTCCGCCGTTTCACGCCGGACGCTCATGATCGCCCCGCCGTGCTCACGGAGGAGTGGTTACGGGCAGCGCGTCCGCCGCGCGAGGCTGCCGCGATGGCTCGAGAGTGGAAGACTCTCGGTGGTCGATTCCTCGGACCGACCACCGTGTACGCGTTCTTTCAGGCGGCAGGGCTCGTCAACGACCACGTTCACGACTGCGCCTTCCGCAATCCCTGACATTCCCTTGCCGTGCGATTGCGCGTAGTGCGCCTTCAGCAGGTCCTCGCCGAAATCTCC
>CAYNDS010000318.1:0-3815 GCA_964395885.1 uncultured Solibacteraceae bacterium
AAGCGATGCGGGCCGACCGGGCGCCGTACAAGATTCTGCAGTTCAACGATTTCGGGCTGGTGGCGATCACGCGGAAGCGGGTGAAGCAATCGCTTGAACGCGCGTTATGTCAGCCGTGCACATACTGCGAAGGCTCCGGCTCGATTCGCAGCGTGCAAACGGTGATCAACGAGATCCTTCTGGAAGCTCGCAAGATCGCTCCGGCGGTCGAAGGCAAGGAGTGCCTGTTGCGGGTAAACCCGGAAGTCGCCAAGGTTCTGAAGTCGACGCAGAACACCTACGTCGAGGAGTTGGAGCAGATCCTGAAGCGGCCGGTGGGCGTGATTGCCGACCCGCTGATTCATCACGAGAAGTTCGACCTGTCGTGATCACGCTGGCTTCCCTGCTGCTGCTCTCGCAGGTGCACGAAGTCCGCGTGACCAGCGAGTTTCGCCAGGATACGGGCGGGCGGGAGATTCTCTCGCCCGCCCTTCCTCGTAATGCCTGGACCACGTTTCATGTGGTGTTGACGGGTCCTCCGTCGACCGAATTCTCGCTCCACATCGGGCAGAACCCGGAGGATTTTCTGCGGGTCCGGCTGCTGCGCGACGGGAAGGAACTGGAACTGCCTTTCGATTCCATTCTGCCGGTCGATGGCAAGCCGGCTGTGTTCCAGTTGGATGTGTTCGCTTCCCGGGCGATTCCCGTCCGCCGTATGAAGTTGGAGCCGCAGGTCTTCATGCAGGGCTATGGCTGGGTGACGTACCCAATGGAAGGTCGGGTAATGGGCGCGATTGTGCCGGCAACTGCCGCCACTTCTGAAGGCGCCACCTATCTGGACGGCCTGCGCGCCCATCTGTGCGGAGCGAAGTCCGCCGTGCCTCGAAACCTGGCACAGGATCTGGCGCTGGCGCGCAGTTGGGCGGGAGCTTCCGCCGCACTGTTGAAGGCGCTCGGCGCCCCGACGGCGGCAGCCTGGTGCCGGGACCCGAAGCTACCAGACGATCCCGAGTGGTTCTTCCGCTTCCGCGACCCGCTCTACCGCGCGACGAGCGGCTCTTCAATGCCGTAAACTAGAAGTTCCTCCCTTGCGGAGAGATGGCCGAGTGGTTGAAGGCGCACGCTTGGAAAGCGTGTATACGGGAAACTGTATCGAGGGTTCGAATCCCTCTCTCTCCGCCACCTACCGCCATTCGTGATCGGCGGGCCAAGCCATCCGAACCCGCGGCAAGGTCTGGCCATCGGGCTGTTGTGTCCAGCTTGTTCCGCTGGGCTTCCCGCCCATTCTCAAGTAGAAGGCTGTGGCGGGGTGATTCGCCTCCAGCACCCAAAGATAGATCGCTTGCCCGGGTCGCTTCTCGCGCAGCAGCGCTGCCGAGGCGGCGAGGAGGACTCGCCCGATGCCCTGCCCCCGCCGCTCCGGGTGAGCGTGCAGATTGTCGACCTTGGCACCCCAGACGGGATCGTGATCCAGGTACAAACTCGCGAATCCGGTCAGCACGCCTTCCTGCTCGGTGAGCAGCACATGCTGATTCGGCGCGGGCTCGGTGAGCCGCTTCGTCCAGGTCACCGATCGCTCCTGCTCGACGGGACCGGCAAGGTATGCCGCGTCATAGATTCCGGCGTAGGCAGACCGCCAACTCGCGGCGTGCAATGCTGCCACTCTCGGCGCGTCGGACGCTTCCGCCAACCGGAGCATCACGCGAAGGCACGCCGCAGAACGTCGTAGCTTTTCGGCACGGCGGTGGCCGGGTCTTCCTTGCCCTCCATCTCCAGCGACACCCAGCCCTTGAACCCGGCGCTCTTCAGGATGCCCGCGATCCGCGGATAGTCCAAGTCCAGCGTGTACCACTCGCCGCCGCCGTAGTACGTCTTCGCCTGCACGATCGTAGCATCGGCGGCCAATTGTTTGAGACCGTCGTAGGGGTCACCCGGGTAGTTCCCCGTGTCTACGTTCAGTCCCAGCCACGGCGAGTTCACCTTCCGCCAGATGGCAAGCAGATTCTCCACCTTGGTCGTCAGCCCCCAGTGGTTCTCCAGAGCGAGAACGACACCCAACTTCTCCGCCTCCGGCAAGCACCTTTCGATCGACGACACGCACCAGTCGAGTGCATCTTTCTCAGAGTAGCCGGGCAGCGGCGGCTCATCGCCCTTCACCTTCATCAGGTCATCGAAGCTCTTGATCGTCTTCCACCGTCCGGAGTTTAACCGCACGTAGGGAATGTTCATCGACGCGGCCAGTCGCATCATCCGCACGGTGTGATCGATGTTCTTCTGGCGCTCAGCCGCATCCGGAGAGACGAAGTCCTGATGAATCGAAAGCATCGGCAGGGACAGGCCATTGGCGGCCGCGACACGCTTCAGCTTGTTGGTGTAGGACGGCTCTTCGCTCTCCATGCCGCGGTGAAGAATCTCGACGCCGTCAAAGCCGGTCTCGGCGGCATCCACGATGATCTTCTCTATCGAAGGCTTTGGACCACGGAAATGCCAGTACGAATACGTCGAAACGGCGAGCCGGGTTCGCCGGCCCGCCGCAAGGAGGGAGGAAGGAAGAAGAGGAAGAAACTCGCGACGACGGAGAGTCATGCTCTCCCTAGCTTACGCTTGCCGGCGCTTCAGGGAGATCACCGCCGACACCAGCGCGCCACCCACCAGCGCCAGGCTGGAAGGCTCCGGAACCTGGGAGAAGTCCACGCGACCGTTGTAGAGCAGGCCAAAGGGGCCGCCGCCGCGCTGATACACATCGAACTGCAGCGTGTTCAGGCCGGCAATCAGGTGCGGCGTCAGGTTGATGGTTTGGCCGTTCTGCGGTAGGCAGCCAATCGGGCCGTTGGCGCATGCGCCACCCTGCACCGGATTCGCCTCAAACAGCACCGTGCCATTCAGCGAAACGCGCGCCGTATCGTCGGCCCAGACCTGGATGCTGCCGCTGCCCGGAATTCCGTTGATGGTAAACGTCTCAAAGAACCGCGCCGTCGGGGTCTTGGCGCTGCCGCCGGTGATCGTGCCCGACACATTCGCGGGCGAGGTCTGGCCGTTGCCGGTCAGCGCGTACGAGATCCACTTGCTGGCGGAGTTGGCCTGCCACAGCGGATGCGGATTGATTAGAACGTTGGTTCCGGTGATGTTGTTCGACTCGTTCACGCCATCGCCGCTGAGAATCACGATGGGAGACGCGGCGAGGGTCGCTGTGAGGAAGAGGCCGCAAAACAGAATGTTCTTCATGACGCTCCCAGGATCGTGTTCGGCCACCAGCCGGACCAGAACAAAGGCGTCCTAAGGTGTACTGGTGCGCCGATGAACCGGCGGTACTACACTCAAGTCATGGCGTCCGTAAATGACACAATCCAAGTCGGCTGCATCGGTTTCGGCATCATGGGACAGGGCGACTGCCGCACCGCCGCCGCGGTTCCGGGCGTGAAACTGACGGCCGTGGCCGACGTCTACGATGGGCGCCGCCGCAAGTTCCAGGAAGTCTACGGCGACACTACCTTCACCACTCGCGACTACCGGGAACTGCTCGCGCGCAAGGATGTGGATGCCGTCATCATCGCCACCCCCGATCATTGGCATGCCCGCATGGCCATCGATGCGGTGAAGGCGGGCAAGGACGTTTACTGCCAGAAGCCCATGGTGCAGAAGATCGAGGAGGGGCTTCCGGTGGTGGAGGCGGCACAGAAGAGTGGACGTGTCTTTCAGGTCGGCAGCCAGCGTGTGTCCAGCATCCTGTACGCAAAGATGCGCGACCTGATCCGCTCCGGAGCGATCGGTAAGGTGCACATGGTGGAATCCTGGCTGGACCGCAGCAGCGCTCTCGGCGCGTGGCAGTATTCGAT
>CAYNDS010000319.1:0-695 GCA_964395885.1 uncultured Solibacteraceae bacterium
CATTGAATGCGAATTGAACCAATTGTCGCCCTGCGTTCCGATCTCATAACGTCCGGTACCGGTGGTCGTTAGGAGATAATACGGTGCCTGGACAAGGGGAGCAGTGGCGCTCGCCACCGATGATGCGGTTGCGTAAATCCCGGTTACGGAATAGCCCTGTGCCTGTGTCCGCTGGTAGGCCAGAGTGATGCCCAGCCGATTCCAGAGCCGGTCGCTAAACCGCCCCGAATACATCATCGTTCCATACGTGCCGTACTGCGCCGATCCCTCAAACACACGGCGCGTCACCGGGCGCGTGAACATTTGGATCACTCCGCCCATGGCATTGCCGCCGTATAGCGAAGATGACGGCCCCCGAGCGACCTCTACCCTGTCTAACTCAGTAATTGGCAGAGCTGCCCAATTTACAGATCCCGTGTAGGCGTCATTCACTGGCTGGCCGTCGAGCAACACGAGCACTCGCGACTGTGAACGTCCAGAAAAGCCGCGCATGCCCACACCCGCGCCGGTGTCTTGGGCACCTTTGGAGCGGAAAACGTTCACGCCCTCTGTATAGGAGAGAGTCTGGTCCGGTAGGCGCACATTGCGGATTTCGAACTCTTGGCGGGTGGCGACATTGACGGCAACCGCAGAGTTTTGAATCTCAACCTCCTGCCTGCTTCCGGTCACAACAACCGTCGAGCCCACGCTTGCCA
>CAYNDS010000319.1:705-3812 GCA_964395885.1 uncultured Solibacteraceae bacterium
CACTGCAAGTTGAATTCTTACCGCTTCGCGGGGTTCACCGGCAGAGAGCGAGATTTCAGCCCGCGAAAAGCCGTTGCTGATCGCGATAAGCTTCGCATTCGCCGCCGTAACACCATCAAACCGAAACTGCCCTTGGCTGTCGGTCGATACAGAGCGTTCGGTGCCTCCGGTCTCCAAGCGAACCTCTGCCCCCGAGACCAATGCGCCGGACGGGTCAACTACACTTCCAGCCACGACGGATTGCGCCCGGATTGGGACTGAGACGAGCACTGCAAACGCGAGAATATACGTAGATTTGAGAGTGACCACATGACCTCACGCTGTTGCTCGCTATTACGAGCATCTGGAACAAAGAAGTCATTGTAGGGATGAAACCAGTAACAGGGAATGCGGCATAATGACGCATTTGGCAGTTTTGGGTGATTTTGCCGTGCGGCAAATTGACGCAGTAGCGAACCGCCTTCGCGTCGGATGCAAGGGCACAGGCGCTTAACGATCCAGGCTCTTATGACGGCCAACTTCACGCAAAACTCCTGCGCTGATGAGGCTTGCAAGCAGGAGAAAGCCGAGTGGCTGCGGTCGAATCTGTTCAGCCCCTGGTGCCCCGGTATCCAGGGTTCTCTCCTCCATCCGGTAGCCGGTGACGGCCTGCGCCTTAACGTCTCGGGCTTGAACCGGCGCCTTCATTACGGTTGACGACTGACGGCGGGATGCTTCCCTCCGTTGCGATTCCGGGTGCTCAGTTGTGGCTCTCGTTACCGTCTGCATGTACTTTTGCAGTTCCATCTGCCCCAGTCCCGAAATCAGCGGTGCTTCTGTTCGAACGTAATCGAGTAGTTTTGCATTGCCACAGGTGTTAGCCGAACAGGAGACTCCGACCCGATTCACCGAGGTGACATACTCCCTTACGAGCTTGGCGCGATCGGCATCTGAGAACTTGTGGACGCCTTGCCTGTCCACTTCAAGCATCCGGGCCAGCATCATTTGCCGCACGTGGGGATTCTCTTTCTCGAAGAACTTCTCCAACTCCAGGCCATGCTTGTCGGCGACATAAACATCGTAGGAGTTCTGCCAGAACGTGCCGTCCATGTGCTCGGCCGAGGTCATCTGCCAACCGTAGAGATTTTCCAGGTTGCCCATGATTTCCCGCGCACCGGCGTAGCCGCCCTTTTTCATCTCTTCGATCCACTTCGGATTCCAGTAGCGCCCGTTCAACTCATTCGCGATGAAGGTCTGAATGCCTTCCACCGACTCGCGACCGCGCCGCCGCACGTCGTTGACGTAGAACGCCGGCGCCGCGCCACCGTTGGCCGCTTTGGAAGCCACGTTCAATCCGCCTGCAAATTCGAAGAAATCGTCGTTGTCGAGTACACCGTAGACGGACGTGGAACGGCTATGGAGGATCGCCTCATTGCCCGTGAGATGTTGCTGAAACGCCTTCTGGTTCTGCTGGCCCCAAAGATCCGCTGAGTAGGCATGGCCCATGAAGTTCGTATACACGTCCGCGACTCCGGCTGCGTTCCCGGCGTCCTTGCTCTGTTTAGCAATTTTGGAAATGCCCGCACCATAGTCGCCAGGCGCGGAACCAAAGGCTCGGGCAGAGGCGAGCTTCGCCGCCAGCGTGGCGTCGAGGCCGTCGCTGGTCAATTGTCTGGTGATCTCGTCCGTGTGCCTCTGAATCGCGTTGCCGCGTTCAGCGGCGGCAGCCAACTTGGACGCCTTGTCGAGCAGCAGGATCTTATCGGCGAGACCGTCGCGATAGATCCCTGCGATGGTGAAGACGACATCGATGCGCGGGCGGCCCAGTTCGGCCTCAGGGATGACGCGAAAGCTGTCCACAATCCCGCGCGAGTTCCACTTGGGTTCAACGCCCATCAGGTAGAGTGCTTCAGACTCCATCGCGCCTTGGTGGCGAATGGTCTCGCCATACCAAAGCACCATGCTGATCTTCTCCGGCAAATGGCCGCGCTCGCGTTTGAAGCGCGCCAGCATCTCATCCCCCAACTTCTTTCCCATTTCCCAGGCTGCCTTAGTCGGGATCAGGGCCGGATCGAAATCATGCAGGTTACGGCCGCTCGGAATCGAACTGGGTGTCCTCAGCGGGTCTCCGGTGGATGCGCTCGCCAGATACTTACCCGCCAGCACGGCGGACCAGCCTCGCATCTCCATGGCGGACGAGGCTCGCAGATTCTCGATCCATTTACGGCCATCCGCGAGCGCTGTCTGGATTTTGTCCTTCAGGCCCGGCGCGTAGTCTGGGTCGAGGTCTACGGCAGCGCCATCGAAGACGAGATCGGCCCACTTGGAGAACTGCGGACGCAGTCTTTTCTCCTCCGACGGAGAGAACGCCGCCTTAAGATACTCCCCCAGGGCCTCCCGCTGAATCTGGTCCCGAGGCAACGTGCCGAGCGTGTGGACTCCCACCGGGATCGGGCCGGCTTCGGTAGCTTCGAGAAACTCACCCACGCGGGCGAAGGTCTCCTCGAAGTTCGTCAGATCAAGCTTCAATTGGGCATCGAGCTTGAGGCGTTTCGCCTCCGAGAGAATTGCCTTGCGATACTGCTCGGCAAGTGCCGGTGAGGTCTCTTTGGTCTGCTCGTAGTTGCGCGCCGCATCACGCAAGGCTGCGTTGTCTTTCTGCTCACCCGCAGGAACCGAGAGCGGTGTCAGATGTCCGATCATGACGCCCGCACTGCGCCGCCGAGCGATCGTCGATTCGCCACCACCGTCGATGATGTAGACATAAGGATTGGGCACGTCGCCCAGAATCACTTCCGAGGAATCCCATCCCGCTTGGCCTGTGTTCTTGCCAGGCAGGAATTCGAGCGTGCCATGGCGGCCGAGATGGGCGATGGCGTCCGCGTGGAACGTTTTGCGATACCAGAGATAGGCCGCGATGTAGATGTGCGGAGGCGGCACCGTGATGTTGTGCATCGACTCGTTGGCGCGGTCAAACGTGCTGCGCAGGGGCTGCGGACCGAGAAACACATTGCCCAATCGCACGCCAGGAATCGCGAAGTACTTGCGGCCATCGTTCGCCGTTACGGTCATCAGACGCGAGTCCTCGGGCTTGCCCCAGCCCTTGATCACGGAGGCCTGGAACGCCT
>CAYNDS010000320.1:0-3770 GCA_964395885.1 uncultured Solibacteraceae bacterium
CTTCCAAACCCCGCCAGCCATCCATTCGCCTATCTGTCTCTTTGGGGAATCACCGCACTCGTCTCGGTGTCGGCTGCCGGCATCCAGATGGTCACGCGTACCCGCCGCATCCACGCCTTCCAGTCGGGTGAAATGATTCGGACAGCCGTCGAGCAGTTCCTGCCCGCTCTGGTGGCAGGCGGACTGGCAACGCTCGTCATTGCGTCCTCGGCGCCGGGGCTCACCTGGATTCTGCCGGCACTTTGGCAGATCATCTTCAGCCTGGGGCTCTTTGCCTCCTCCCGGTTTCTTCCCTCAACAATTCGTGCGGTGGGCGTTTGGTACCTCTTGACGGGCCTGGCATGTCTCGCCTGTGCCGATGAGCGCGCCCTTCATCCTGCGGCGATGGGAGCGGCGTTCGGCATGGGACAGTTTCTTCTTGCCGCCATCCTCTGGCGCGCCGGGGCAGAAGGCGAAGATCATGTCTGAAGGCCGCTTCGCTTATGACCTGGATCGTGTGATTCATGAGCGTGCCCGGCTGAGCATTCTCACCTCGCTGATGACCAACCCCAACGGCCTGACCTTTGCCGAACTGAAGGAGCTCTGTGCTCTCACGGACGGCAATCTCAGCCGTCACCTGACTGTCTTGGAGAAAGCAAAGTTGGTCGAGATCGTGAAGGGTCAGGATGGAAACCGTCCGCTCACCCGCTGCCGCATGACGCAGCCCGGCAAAAGGCGCTTCCTGCAGTACTTGTCGACCTTGGAGCAGGTGGTTCGCGACGCTGCGAATCATACCGAGGCCTCGTCCCTCGGCGGGAGTTTCCATCGCCTCGCCGGCAACCACTGAAATTTTTTTGTCCGGCAGCTTTGCGCTGCAAAGTTAGGAGAACGAATTTATGGACAACGCAGTCGTCGACCAGATCACGCAACGCTGGCGCGAAGGTTCGCGCTCACTGGGAGTGAAGCTCCTGGTGGTCTGCGGCCTGGCACTGATCATGTCGATTCCCGCATTGCTGGTGGCGGCATTAGTGGGTGAGCGGAGTCGTCTGGCGGAGCAGGTGATCAGCGAAGTCAGCGCCGTTGCCGGCGGGCAGCAGATGTTCCTCGGGCCAACTCTGGCCGTGCCCTACCGTGCGACTGCCCGCAAGGCGGGCGAGGCGGATGAGACCGGGACCTTCTACCTGTTCCCAGATCAGGGATCAGCGGACGTGACCATCACCACCGAGGAGCGGAAACGTTCGTTGTTCCGTGTCCCGGTTTTTCAGGCCGATGTGCGCATGGAGGCTGAGTTTGACCTCGGCGGCGCTGCGGCCACCACGCCCCACGGAGCAGCGCTTGATTGGAGCCGCGCGGAAATCGTCGTGGGCGCCAGTGACCCCCGCGGCGCCCGCGCCGAGGCCACCCTGGAGCTTGCGGGCAAGCGGCTCACCATGGTTCCTGCGGCGCTGGAGGCTCCCTTCAAGATTCCTCTGTTCACCACCTCGGCGGCCGGTGTCGCCCAGCCCACGGCGAAGTTTACTGCCAAGGCGACTCTGCGCTTCTCAGGCGCGCAGCGGCTCGGGGTGCTCGCCTTCGGAAAGACCACCCGCGTCCGGATGCGGGGTGACTGGCCGAGTCCCGGCTTTGACGGCGGCTTCCTGCCCGCCTCCCGCTCCGTGGCGAAAACCGGATTTCAAGGCGAGTGGAGTGTCCCGTTCATCGCCCGCGGCGTGCCAGCCGAAGGCAGACCAGACGCGCTGAAGAGGCTGGAGGCAACGGCCATGGCGGTCAGTCTCGTCGCCGTCGCCGACGCCTACCAATCTGTCAACCGGGCACTGAAATATGTGCTGCTCTTCGTGGGCCTGATTTTTCTGTCTTACTTTGTTTTTGAGGCGACGTCGGGCCGAAGGGTTCACCCGGCGCAGTATCTCCTGGTGGGCCTAGCCCAGATCATCTTCTATCTGCTGCTTCTGTCGCTTGCCGAGCGGATCGGCTTTGACGGGGGATTCGCCGTAGCGGGCTCCGCCACGGTCCTGCTGCTGGCGTTGAATACCAGCTGGATCCTTCGCAGCCGCGGGCAAGGCGTTCGCGCGCTGGCGATCTTTGGCGCCCTATATGGGCTCATCTACCTTCTCCTTCGCCTGGAAGACAACGCTCTCCTCGCAGGTGCTTTTGCCAGCTTCCTGGCGGTCGCAACGGCGATGTATCTCACACGGCACCTGGACTGGTATGGGGCGATGTCCGGAAAAACGAGCGACTCAGGCCAATAGAGCCAAAATGCAACAGGGCGCCGGAGAGAACAACCCCTCCAGCGCCCTTTGCTCTGTACCTGCTCGCGTCTAGGATCCGGCTGCGGCCGAGAGCGAAACGTTGATGCGGCTGAAAATGGTCGAGATGCTCGCCGACACGTTAGGCACCAAAGCACCCGCCGCGACGGCGATGAAACCGGCCATGAGAGCGTATTCGATCAGGTCCTGACCCTTCGTATCTTTCCAGATACGGACCGCCCAAACCGCGTCCATCAGCTTCTTCGTCATCGGTAATCCCTCCTTCATAGGATTGCGATGTCTTCAGAATAGGGAGCGGCCCGTTTCTCGAAAATCAGCAAACTTCCTTAACCGCGAAGTATCTTGACCTGAAAGCGGAGCGCCGGTCAATCGGAGATCGTCGTCACCCCGTCCCCGCTCAGCCGCACCTGCCGCTTTCGCAGCATTGCCAGATTCGCCAGGTGCGGACCCGCCACCGCCTGCGCGGCCACTTCCACCGGACAATTCGGCTCCTTGCGGCTCTTCACGCAGTCCATAAAGTTCTGGATGTGCGACTCCACCGGCACCGGCGCCTTCTCTTCGTAAATCGGCGCGTTGGCCGCCTTCCAGGGTTCCCCGTAAACGCGATAGCCGTCCTCATCCAGAATCATCGTCGCCTTATCGCCCATAAAGGTGATCGACCAGCCGTTCTGATACGAATTGTCGTAATCGAGCGTCCAGGTCACCATAAAATCCGGGAACTCAAAGATGGCGGAGAAAACGTCCGGGTGCTCCGAACCCGTCATCTTCGCCACAAAGCCGTGCGCCAGCGCCGATTTCGGCGCCCCGGCCTTGGTGAACCACTGCACGACGTCCATCAGGTGCGTACCCTGATCCGTCATATTGCCGCCCGCATAGTCGTAGAAGTAGCGCCACCGCCGAAAGCGCATCGGCTCCATCGCCCGCTTGGGTGCCGAGCCCAAGAATCCCTCCCAATCCAGCTTCCCGGCCAGCGGCGAATTGTCCAGCGGCTTGGCGACGTTCCAATGCCATTGCGGCTTCACCAGTGTGATCCTGCCCAGCACGCCGTCATCGACCAGTTTCTTTGCCTTGTGAATGGAATCCGCGCTCCGCCGTTGCATGCCGATTTGCACTACACGATCGGATTTGCGCACCGCCTTGATCATCTCCGCGCTCTGCGCGAGCGAGTGCGAAAGGGGCTTTTCGAGATACACGTCCTTGCCCGCGCCAAGCGAGGCAGAGAGCATCGGCGCGTGATGGTGATCCGGCGAGGCGATGATCACCGCGTCGAGCGATTTGTCCTCCAGCAGACGGCGGTAGTCGCTGTACGTCTTCGCGTTCGGGGAATCCTTGGTCGCCTCCGCCAGGTTCGGCTCATAGACGTCGCACAAGGCGCCGCACTGCCCACCCAGGTTCAGGAACTTCTTGTTCAGGTAACGGCCCCGGCCACCCGTGGCGATGACGCCATAGGTGAGTCGATCATTGGCTCCCCACGCGGAACGCGGGATAAACAGGGGCGCAGCGGCAGACGCGGCGGTCTTCAGG
>CAYNDS010000321.1:0-3765 GCA_964395885.1 uncultured Solibacteraceae bacterium
CGCCGGTGTCGCGCTGAAGCGCCGCGATCTGGAGGCTGATCTCTTCGGTGGCTTTGGCGGTCTGTTTCGCCAACTCCTTCACTTCGTTCGCGACGACCGCGAAGCCCTTGCCGGCCTCACCGGCGCGAGCAGCCTCGATGGTCGCGTTCAGTGCCAGCAGGTTGGTCTGCTGGGCAATCGAAGTGATCAGCTTCACGACGTTTCCGATCTCGGTTGAGGATTCGCCCAGCTTGCCGACGATCTGGTTGGTCGCCTCGGCGGAACGAACGGCCCCTTCGGTCAGTCGCGCACTTTCGGTGGCGCTCTTGGCGATCTCCTTGATCGAGCTCAGCATTTCTTCGCTGGACGTCGCCACGCCGGCGATGTTGCGCGAGACCTGCTCACTGGCGGCGCTGACTGCGCTCACTTGCGTGACCGTGTCCTCCGCGTTCGCGATCATGCTGCGGGAGGATCCCATCGCCTGGTCGGCCGCATCGCCCAACCTCCGGCAGACCTCGTTCATCCGCCGATAGTCGACTCGGATTGCGCCGACCAGATCCGCGATGGCGGAACTGATCCGGCCAATCGGCGAGTCGCCCATCACCGGAAACTGCGTCTGCCAGTCCCCGCCGCGAACCGACCGGATCGCCTGAAGGACCGCCTCTACATCATTGACTTCGATTTGCACTTACCCTCCATGCGAAGTATCGGCGAACGGCGCGACGTGCTTTAGCGAGAGCCCGACATTTTCCACTGTTGCAGTAAGGCCTGCATTTCCTGGCACGAGGTGTTCAGGACCTGGGCCGCTTTCTGCGTTTCGTCAGCGCCTTCGGAGGTCTCCCGTGCCCGCTCGGCGACCGTGTTGATGCTCGTCGAAATTGAAGCCGCGCCGCGGGCCGCCTGATGAATGCTGCGCCCCATTTCATTGGTCGTGGCGGTCTGCTCCTCAACGGCTGAAGCGACGCGGGAGGTGGACTCATTGACCTGTGTGATCAGACGGCTGATCTCGCTAATGGCGGAGACAGCGCCGCCGGTGTCGCGCTGAATTGCGACGATTCGGGATCCGATTTCCTCAGTTGCGCGCGCGGTCTGCTTGGCGAGTTCCTTCACCTCGTTTGCCACCACCGCGAAGCCTTTGCCCGCCTCTCCGGCTCGGGCCGCCTCGATCGTCGCGTTCAGGGCAAGCAGGTTGGTCTGCTGGGCGATGGAGGTGATCAGCTTCACTACGTTGCCAATCTCGGCCGAGGATTCTCCGAGTTTCTGCACGATCTGGCTGGCACCGTCGGCCGAGCGAACTGCTCCCTCGCTGAGCCGGGCCGCGTCCGAGGTGGAACGCGAGATCTCCTTGATCGACGCCAGCATCTCCTCAGAGGCGGCAGCGACCACGTTGATGTTCTGCGAGACTTCGCCGCCGGCTTCGGAAACCGAGGCAGCCTGCGCGGCCGAGGACTGCGCCCCCTCGTTCAGCGTACGGGACACTCCGCCCAACTGCGTCGCCGAGGCGGCCACCGTTTCGGCAACCGTCGTCAGCTTGCCAATCGCCTCGCGCCAGCGCCAGAACATGCAGTTCATGCCCTGCGCCATGCGCCCCAGCGGGTCGTCCCCGCTCAGTTTTGCGGACACGCTGAGGTCGCCGGACTGCGCGGCCTCCACCACTTGCAGGAGATGGTCGACCTTGTCATTCAGGTCCTTGCGCTCGGCGTCGAGCTGCGCCTCCAGGCGCTTCTTGGCCCCGATCTCTTCCCAGTTGACGACCAGTCCCGCGAATTCGCCGGACCCAGTGATAATCGCGTTCACGTTCAGGTCCATCACCCACTCACCGAGGGTGATCTCCTTGCGGTGCGGCAGGTTGCGAACATCGCTCAGCAGCCGCCGGATGAACGGAGCCCGTTCGCCGTGCAGCTTGTCAATGTTCAAGCCAATCAAGTCCGTCGTGCGCAAGCCGAACCGCGCCATCAGCTCCGGCTCCAGCCGCCGCATCGTCTCAGAGGCGCGCTGATTCATGTAGATGAGCGTCAGGTCCCGGTCCGCGATAAAGACGTTTGTACCCAGACTGTCTATCGTGGACTTGGTAATCTCCAGCCGGTCCAGCATACCCTCCGCCGCGTGCTCCAATTGCATCGTTGCCATGGCATGGTTATCGGCACAAATTCGCCTTCTGAGTGAAAGAAGATGAAAATTTCAGCGGTTCGTTTCAGTGGGGTTGGAATCGGCTAAAGCGGACACCTGACGATGTATGGCGTCCAGGACGCCGTTGACGAACGAAACGGACTCGTCGCCGGAGTAGCGACGGACGAGTTCGATGGCTTCGTCGATCACCACGGCTGCGGGGGCCTCCAGTTTCCACATCTCATACGTCGCCAGGCGGAGCACGTTGCGGTCGACGATGGGCATGCGGTCCAGCCGCCAGTGTTGTGCGAAGCGCTCAATGAACGTGTCGATCTCCGTCAGGTTCTCGACGGTTCCGCGGACGAGTTGCTCGAGGAACGGGTCGCGCTCCAGGCGTGCGGGTTCGTCGTCCTCAGAGTGCAGAGTGTCGTAGAAGTCGTCGATGGCGCGCCAGTAGTCGCCGCGGCGCAGATCCCAATTGAACATGACTTGCAGGGCACGCTCTCGGGAACGATGTCGGGAAGGCATGGCTAGCTTCGCATGTCGCGCATGAGGTGCGCCATTTCGATTGCGGTGAGCGCGGCATCGGCACCTTTGTGGCCGTGCGCGCCGCCGACCCGGGCCTCCGCCTGCTCAAGCGTGTCGGTGGTGAGGACTCCAAAGACGATGGGGACGCCGGACGCCAGTTGCACGTCCATCAGGCCTCGGGCGCACTCGCCGGCGACATAGTCAAAGTGCGGCGTGTCGCCGCGGATGACGGCGCCGAGACAAATGACGGCATCGACGGGAAGGCCGGCCAGGCGCTGCGCGGCCAGCGGAAGCTCCCAGGCGCCTGGCACGCGAGTGACCGAGACATCCTCTTCCGCACAACCGGCCTCCTGGAGCGAAGCGATAGCGCCTTCCAGAAGACGCTCTGTGATGGCGGGGTTGAATCGGGAGACGGCGATGGCGAAACGCAGTCCAGCGGCGGAGCCGACTGCCTCGAAGGTATTGGACTGCATGCGTGCACCTACAGGGTATCAAGGGGCGATGAGAAGGGTTTCCAGGCGCCCGGGAGGCGGGGCGGTCCAGACGGCGCCGAGTTCCGCGCACTCGACCTGTTCGCAGTGCAGCGCGTGGTGCTGCGCCGGTAGGTGTTGAGCCAGGCGCGGGGTCCAGCCGCTGGCGCAGAAGTCGAGGTAGAGAGTCTCGTCGGGACCATAGATCTTGTCGGCGGCGACCGGGTGTCCCAGCCAGGCGGCATGGACCCGAATCTGGTGCAGGCGTCCGGTTTCGGTTTGGCAGCGGACCAGCGTGCGGCCGGCGCCATGGCGAAGAGGCTGAAAGTGGGTGACGGCCGGTTGCCCGTCGCCGGCTCGCATCTTCACGCGGACGGGCGACACCGGGTCGCGAGCCAGCGGCTCGGTCACGGTCACCGGTCGGGAAAGGTGCCCTTCGAGAACAGCCAGATACGACTTCGATACCTGACGTTGGTCGACCAGGCGTTGCAGGGCACGGGACCAGTGGCGGTCCCGCCCGGCCACCCAGACGCCGGAGGTCTCGCGGTCCAGCCGGAACGGCATGTGGATGACGGGAAGAGAGTAGTACTCGCGAGCGGCGCCGACGAGGCTGGACCAGGGGCCGCGCTTGGACGGGTGGCAGACGACTCCGGCCGGTTTGTCGAGCACGGTATAGAGG
>CAYNDS010000322.1:0-3734 GCA_964395885.1 uncultured Solibacteraceae bacterium
CTTGCGAGCGATCTGTGGGCGGCTGCCGTCCAGAGGAGTCGGCGACAGCTCTTGATGGGAGAGTGGCATGGAGTTGCGTGCCATCTCGCGTTGAAGCGACGCAACTCATAGGAGACTCAGTAGATCGAGGTCAGGCGGAGTTGTGACTTCACTTTACCGCAACAGCCGGCGGTGCTCGACCATGATGCAGTGGTCCTGGACGACAAGGAGACCGGCCTGTTCGGCGGCGCGGGCGGCTTCCTCGTTCGCGATACCGAGCTGCATCCAGATGGCTTTTGCGCCCTTGGCGATGGCCTGTTCGACGACCGGGGGAACGTCGACGGGGCGGCGGAAAATGTTCACGATGTCGACCGGTTCCGGCACGTCGGCGAGGCGCGCGTAGGCCTTCTCGCCGAGGACCTCGGACTCCTTCGGATTGACGGGGATGATGCGATAGCCGGCGCGCTGCATGTACTGCGTGACACCGAAGCTGGCGCGCATCGGGTCACTGGACAGGCCGACGACGGCGATGGTTTTCGCCGCGGCCAACATCTGCTTCATCTCGTCACGCGTCAGGGGCATCGAGCTTCAACACCTTTCGAAAGCGCTCTACTTCGGCGGGGGTGAGCATCCGCCACTTCCCGGGAGGCACGTCGAGTTCCAGGAACCCGATTTTGACGCGGCGCAGTTTCTCGACCAGACGGCCAAAGTGCTTGAACATCACCCGAATCTGGTTTTGGCGGCCTTCGGTGAGGCGGACCTCATACCAGGGGTTGACGGCGTCCTTGACGAGCTTCAGGCCGGCCGGTGCGGTGCGTTTGCCGCTGAGCACGATGCCCGCGCGGAACTGCTCCTCCTGCTCGTCGGTGAGCGGGCCGTTCACCTTCACGACGTAGGTCTTGACGACCTTGGAGCGCTTCTGCATGATGGCGTTGGCGAACTCGCCGTCGTTGGTGAGCAGCAGCAGGCCCTCGCTGTGAAAGTCGAGGCGGCCGACGGGGTAGACGCGTTCCGGGACGCCCTTGAGCAGCGGCACGATGGTGTGGCGGCCCTGCGGGTCCTCGAGCGTCGTGACGACGGCGTCGGGCTTGTTGAGGGCGAGATAGACAAGGCGCTTGGGGCGGTGCAGCAGCTTGCCGTCCACCTTGATGTGGTCGCGGTCGAGGTCTGCCTTGGCGCCGAGTTCGCTGACGATTTCGCCGTTGACGGTGACGCGGCCTTCGGTCATCATCTGCTCGGCGGCGCGGCGGCTGGCGACACCGGCGCGGGAGATGATTTTCTGGAGCCGTTCTTCAGCCATTTTCGGCCGCGGCGACGGGTTCGGGTTCGGCGGGTGGCTGGGGGGTGGGTGAGGATTCGGCGGGTTCCGCTGCTTCTGCCGCGGGCGGTGGAGCGGGCGCGGTTTCGGCGGCGGGAGCCTCCTCGGGCGTGTCGTCGCTCATGGCGAGGCGGCGCAGTTCCTCAAACTCCTTCAGCGTGGGCAGTTCGGCAAGGTCCTTGAGACCGAACTGGAGCAGGAACTCCTTGGTGGTCTTGTACAAGATGGGCTTGCCGATGACGGCCTTGCGGCCGGCGGTGGTGATGAGCTTGCGGTCCAGGAGCGTCTTCAGCACGCCGGCGCCCTGCACGCCGCGAATCTCGGTGATCTCCGGCGCGGTGATGGGCTGCTTGTAGGCGATGACGGCCAGTGTTTCCAGGGCGGCGAGCGAGAGTTTCAGAGGCGGCTTGAGGTTCTTGACGAACGCGCGGACTTCCTCATGGAACTCCGGCTTGGTGGACATCTTGTAGCCGCCGGCCACCTCGCGAATCGCGATGCCGCGGTGGGGCTGCGCGGACTCCTGCATCAGGTCGCGCAAGGCGAAGGTGACCTCTTCGACGGTGCGGCCGAGAGCCTCAGCCAGCTGCGCGGCGGTTTTCGGTTCATCCAGAATGTAGACGACGGCTTCGAGCAGCGCCTTCAGGGGAGCGCCTTCGTCCACCTTCTTTTCGGCGACAAGCTCCGGCGTGGCATCGACGACCTCGACCGGGGCGGGTTCCGCCTCCGCGCCGCTGACGGGAGGCGTGGTGACTTCCAACTCTTCCATGACGTTTCTAACGGTACTCCTCTTCCAGTTTCGCCGTGTCGTCGAAGACCTGCTCGAAGCCCTCGCCGCGCTTCAGGGCGATGTCGCCGAAGGCCTCACTCTGGGTGAGTTGGACGGCCTGACGCTTGACCAGCTCCAGGATGGCAAGAAACAGGCAGACGACGGCACGCTTGGAGCGCTGGGACTCGAACAGGCGAGTGGCGGAGATGCGGTCGGCTTTGGGCGCCTTGGCCAGAACGTCGCGCAGATGCTCGATCATGTCGGGGACGGTGACGTCCTCGCGGTCGACGGAGTAGGTGGGGCGGGACTTCAGGCGCTCCAGGACGGCCTGAAAGGTCTGCACGAGATCGATGAGGGTGACGTCCAGGCCGGGATCGTCGGTTTCCTCGCTGAACTTCTGGATCTGGGGGTTGGACCAGACGGCCTCCTCCAGCATGCGCTTTTGCTGGAGCATTTCGGCGGCGTTCTTGAATCGCTCATGCTCGAGAAGGCGGTCGACGAGTTCCTTGCGGGGGTCCTCTTCCGGGGCGATCTTGTCGAGTTCCGGATCGCGCGGAAGCAGCATCTTCGACTTGATGTGAATCAGCGTGGCGGCCATGTAGACGAACTCGCTGGACAGTTCGATGTCGAGCGAGGCGGCATGCTCCAGGTAGGCGAAGTACTGCGAAGTGATCTGGGCGATGGGGATGTCGTGGATGTTGATCTGCTGCTTGCGAATGAGATCGAGCAGAAGATCGAGTGGCCCCTGGTACTCATCGAGGCGGACGTTCCAAATCGGTGACGACACGTCTCACCAAACTAACACGCGGGCGGCGTCAGGCCAGGAAAGATGAAGAAAACCATAATGGTGCCTGGCACCTCATGCAGAAGGTGCCAGGCACCATGAGAGAGAGTTCATGAAAACGGCTTAAGGTTGCTTGGGGGCGCTGGGCAGGATGCTCTTCGGTTTCGCGGCGGACCCGAACAGCAGCGTGACCTCGACGGTGCGGGCGGCTTCATCGATTTTCTGCGCCGAGCCGGGTTTGCCCGGATTCTCAAACACCTGCTCTTCGATGACGCGCCTCAGGAAGTTGTCGGGGTACTCCGGATTGAACGGGGCGCCTTCCTTGAGGCCCCACATCTTGCGAATGACGGGTTCGGTTTCGATGTCGAGTCCGCGGATGAGGAGGCGGGAGAAGATGTAGCGGGGTCCGGGGTCCACCAGGACGTCGACGTGGATGGTCTTCTGCGGCTCATCGAGACGGCGCTCCGGGGAGACGGTGGCCATCAGGTGACCTTGCCGGCGGAGTTGGAGACGGATGCGCTCCAGCCCTTCCTGGACGGCCTGCATGTTGGCGATGTCGCCGCTCTTGAAGTCGCCGGCGGCGGCAAGTTCCGCCTGCGGGATGCCGTCGCCCTTCAGTTCCACGTTGCCGAGTTTGTAGACGTCGCCCTCGTCGACGCTGACGGTGATGACGACGCCGTTGACGTCGGTGGCGCGGGCGACGTCCACTTTCGGGAAGGAGACGCGGAGCCGTCCGCGAGCCTCATAGATCGGCCGGACCTGAGAATCGAGGAGTTGGCGGAAGCGCGCCTCCTGGTAGGGCACGCCGACGGCGACGCCGTTGATGGCGGGCCGCAGCACGGTGGAGGGCACGATCTTGTTTGCCAGAAAGCGGACTTCCGCGATGT
>CAYNDS010000323.1:0-3709 GCA_964395885.1 uncultured Solibacteraceae bacterium
CACTGCCGGCCGCCACGGTGCAATGGGCCCGCTTCGACAATCAGTCCGGCGCGACCACCGACGTTCCGTCTCCGGCGGGCGACGGCTACTTCCGGGCTGTGATCACCCACAAGGATCGTCCCCGGCAGAGTGTGCACGCCTTCCTGCGCATGCAGGATGGACAAGCCAAGGTCGTAGGCATCGAGCGGTTCTGGTAGAGGAAGCGATGGCGAAGACCACAGGGCAGCATTCAGGGCACGATCTCGGGCGCCACACAACGTTCCCGGCATTCTCTGTCGAAGGGGAACTACCGCGCGGTCCGCTGGAACGGATTCTTTCGCTCTTCGCCGATGTGCGCGCCGGCGAAGGTGCCTCCGCGCTGCTGCTCATGGTCAACATCTTTCTGCTGCTTGGCGCCTATTACCTGCTCAAGACGGCTCGCGAGCCCTTGATCCTGACCGAAGGCGGGGCCGCGGCGAAGTCCTACTCTTCCGCAGGACAGGCGGTGTTGCTGCTGCTGGCCCTTCCCATCTACGGCGCGGTGGCCTCTCGCGTCGGCCGGGTGAAGCTGATTGTCGGCCTGCTGCTGTTCTTCGCGGCGAATCTGCTGGTCTTCCAGTTGCTCGGCGCCAACGGGACCGCCATCGGTGTCGCCTTCTACGTGTGGGTGGGCATCTTCAACATGTTCGCGATCTCTCAGTTGTGGGCCTTCGGCAACGACCTGTACACCGAGGCGCAGGGCAAGCGGCTGTTTCCGATGGTGGGCGTAGGCGCAAGCCTGGGAGCGTGGATCGGCGCCCAGGCCGCGACGGCTTTGTTCCGCACGTTCCATCTGACGCCGTACGCGCTGATGGCGGGGGCGGCCGGTGTGCTGGTCGTCTGCGCGGTCCTGGTGGTGGTGACAGACCGGATTCAGACCCGGCCCGCCATGATGGGTCTGAAACCGCAGGCCGATGCCGAAGAGAAGATCTCCGGCGAGGATGGATTCCGGCTGATCTGGCGCAGCGCTTACCTTCGGAACATTGCCGGGCTGATCGTCCTGCTGAACGTCGTCAACACCACCGGCGAGTTTCTGCTCAGCCGACTCGTGGAACAGGAAGCCCTCCGGCAGTTCGCCGGCAACAAGGCGGCCATGCAGACCTACATCGGCGGCTTCTACGGCGAGTACTTCCAGTGGGTGAACCTGGTGGGCCTCCTCCTCCAGACCTTCGCCGTCTCGCGAATCTTCAGTGCGATCGGCGTGCGGGGTGCCTTGTTCATCCTGCCTTCCCTGGCCCTTACGAGTTACTCGTTCATGGCGGCGGTTCCCATCCTGAGCCTGGTGAGACTGACCAAGATCGCCGAGAACTCGATCGATTACTCGCTGAACAACACCGTGCGGCAAGCGCTGTTTTTGCCCACCAGCCGCGCCGAGAAGTACAAAGCGAAGGCCGCGATCGATACGTTCTTCGCCCGGCTCGGAGACGTCCTGCAGGCCGGATTCGTGCGCGTCGGATTAGAAGTGGGCGCCAGCTTCAGCGCCTTTGCCTGGCTAAACGTGGGCCTCACCGTGGCCTGGCTCGCCCTGGCCACTTCGTTGAGCCGCCAGCATCGCCGCATGGGCTTTTAGGTCATCGGCGCGCAGCGCGTCGGTTGCCAGCAGTTCACTGGTTGCATCACGGACCGGCTGATTGCCATCTCCGCGCCGCGGCGGCGGGGAAGCCTCCAGCACCGAGAACAGCTTGGTCCGCAAGCGCTCCGGCAGCACCGTTTCCAGATACTCCAGGCCCAGGCCGCGATACATCGGGTCGTCATGATGAAGGGATCGGAAGGCGGCCAGCAGAGGCTCCCGGTCAAAGATGACGGCAAGCAGCGAGAAGACGTGCTCCAGGCTGAGGTTCGCGTTGCCGAGCAGGATCGGGTCCAGGTACTCGTAGGAGTCCAGGCCCTCCCGCTGGTCCAGAAGCCGGCGGCTCTGCCACACCGCCTTGGTGACGTCCAATTCGCGCTCCGCCGCGGCGTAGATCGGCTGCGGGTTGATCTCCAGCGCAGTATGGCGCTGCTTGAGGTATTCGAGCGCCCGGGCCGCCTGTTGCCTGACGTCGAATCGCGCATCGGCCAAAGCCTGAATGAGCCCGGCGACCGAGATCGGGCTGGGCGCCGCAGCCAGAATTCGCGGAATGCGGCGGCGGACGCCGAAGTCCAAGTCCTGATCGAGTAGCGCGTCGTTCAACTGGCCGGCGATCGAACTGGCACGACGTTCCAGGTAACGGCGCGCGTGGGCACTCACCTGGTTCCAGGCCAACAGCCGGATGACCTGCGGAATCACCAGCGGATCGAACGGATCATCGGCGGCCAGCCGCTCACAGACCCGCCGCGCATCGTGACTCCGCAGGTCCGAAAACCGCAGCGTGGAGGAGTCCACAGCCACCGGCGGAGCGGCTACGGTCATGGGGGCGGAAACCGGTGCGACTTTGGGGATCGGGCGGCTGACGACCGGCACGCCATCAAATGCCGTGTTCAGCAGCGTAAGGCCCAGGTCCAGTTCCTCTGGCTCCTCGTGCATCCGCTCGGTGAGGCTCCGCTCCAGCACGCGACGGTAGGAGCGGTCCAACTGCAGCGCCAGATAGGCGCTCGCCGAGCAGACCACCATGGCCAGCCCGAGAACCTCCGACCTCGCCAGCGCAGGGCCCAGGAAGATCATCACCTGAACCGCGCCGGCCCCCACAGCGTCGCCCAGACGGTCACAGGCAACATCGATGATCGTCTTCGCCGCCCGTTTGTCCATCTGGGGAACCGGTGTGTAGAGGAACTCGTAGCCGGAGCGGAACAGCGATCCGCGCAGGATCAGTTCCAGGCCGCGCGCCACGGCCACCGCCGGGTAGACGGGCACCAGCAGCGCGACCGTAGACGCAAGCCCGACCGAAACCGGAAGGCTGGCCACCGTGCGCGCAACGCCCATTCGCTCCACGGCGGTGCGGGCGACAAACGTCTGGACGAGAAACGTCAGGGCCTGACTGCCGGTGTAGTAGAACGCAAAGTAGCGCACGAGAGCCGGCCCCTTCCCGATGGAGAGCGAGGCACCCAGCTTGAACAGGTAATCCAGCATGGCGGCCGTGCAGGTACCCAGGAACACCAGAGTCGCCAATTGCCACAGCAGCGGCGTCCGACGAAATGCCTGCGCCGCACTCACCTGCGGAGCAGGCTTGCGCGCCAGCCTGGGCGGTGGATGGAGGCTGGCCGCCACCAGGCAGCAGATCAGGTGAAGCAGCGCCAGCAGCAGCAGCAGCGCGGGCACCGACAGCAGGCTGGCGATGCGTTCGGCGATGATTCCGCCGGCGATTCCGCCCGCCGTCCCGGCCCCGGCAATCCGGCCAAACTGGGCCTTCGCCTGACGGAGATCGAAGACCTCACTCAACAGCAGCCAGAAGCCCGACATCAGCAGGGCGCCCAGCCCGACGATGTGCAGGTAGATCATCACTGCCGCCGGACCCGGCGACGTGGGCTGCCAGATGTACTCGATTAAGTGAAGTCCGCTGCTGAGAGCGAATGCGGCGGGGATGATTCGGGCGGGACCTTGGCGCTCCGTCATTCTGGAAAACACCAGGGCCAGAGCGAAGCTGGTGAGGGCCGCGGCGACCACCACCAACGGAAGGCGGGAGGCGGGGTAGGCGTCCAGAAAGAAGGCGTCGCGCGCCGTCTTGCCGGCCACCTGATGCGCCACCATGACGCTTGTTCCTGCCATGGCCAG
>CAYNDS010000324.1:0-3700 GCA_964395885.1 uncultured Solibacteraceae bacterium
ATCGGTTATCAGCGGGAGCGCGAACTCAATGACATCAACGAGCGCAGGAAGAGGAATCTGCCAGAACGTGACCGCATGCCCCCGCTGGAGCGCAACTGCGATGCGAAATGCCGCAACACATATATCTCCAATAACTCGGACTGGACCGCCGTCGAGACCGTCATGTCCACCTCGCCGGATCAGATCGCGGTGGCTCCCGGATCCCTGCTGAAAGATTGGACGGCAAACGGGCGCCGCTACTTTCATTACCGGTTGGATCATGACTCTTTGAACTTCTATTCGTTTGCCTCAGCTCGTTATGAGGTGGTCCGCGATGAAATCAATGGCGTACGGGGCGAGGTCTACTATCACCATGAGCATCCATGGAACGTGGGTAAGATGCGGGAGGCGATCAAGGCGTCCTTGAACTACTACACTTCGAACTTCGGCCCCTACTTCCACAAGCAAGCACGAATTCTGGAGTTTCCCCGCATCGCACGCTTCGCACAGGCATTTCCGGGTACGATGCCGTACTCGGAAGCGATCGGATTCATTGCTGATCTGGAAAAGCCGGACGCGATCGACTTTGTGTTCTACATCGTTGCCCATGAAATCGCCCATCAATGGTGGGCGCATCAGGTGGTGGGCGCCGATATGCAGGGGGCAACGCTTCTTTCGGAAACTTTAGCCCAGTACTCGGCCTTAATGGTGATGGAGCGCCAATACGGACCGAATACCATGCAGCGCTTTTTGGAGTATGAGGCCGATCGCTATCTTCGAGGACGCGGGCGTGAACGGCTGAAGGAGCGCCCCCTTCTCACGGTGGAATCGTCTCAGGGGTACATCCATTACCAGAAGGGGTCCCTGGCGATGTACTACCTCAAAGAAATGATCGGTGAGGAGGCAGTGAACCGGGCGCTGCGCAAGGTGATTCAGAAGTATGCCTACGCGGAGCCCCCCTATCCCACCTCTCACGCTCTGCTGGACGCACTCCGTGAAGAGACGCCCGCTCATCTGCAGTATCTGCTCACCGACCTCTTTGAGCAGATCACACTCTTTTCGAATCGCACGGTCTCCGCCAAGGCGCGGAAGCTTCCGAATGGAAAGTATGAGGTCGTGATCGATGTAGAGAGTCGCAAGTTCAAGGCAGACACGGAGGGCAACGAGACCGAGATTCCGCTCGGCGACCAGGTTGAGATCGGTGCCTACGCCAAGGTGGAGAAGGGCAAGAAGTATCCCCGGCTGATTCACCGCGAGCGTGTGTCGGTTCGCGCGCCGCGCTCAACGTTCACGTTCATCGTCTCCGAACTGCCGGACAAGGCAGGAATCGATCCGCGGGCACTCCTAGTGGACCGCATCCCGGCGGACAACCTGAAGGCAGTCGATCTACTGTAGGCTGCGCCGGGCCGAGGGTGAGAGTGACCAGGAAGCTCGACTTGCTTGCAGAGAGGTTGCGACCCACGCCGGGGTACTTCCTGTCTCGGGAGATCCGGGCTCCCGCTCAGGCGAAGACGTTCGACGCGGAGTTTGCGGCGCGCATGGCGGAACTGTGCGCAGAAGCGGCAGCGAGTCGGTCCTGCGTCGTTCAGCGAACCCACGGTGTCGACACCTTCTGCGCAATGGGAGGCGGCGACCTATTCGAACTGTTGGTCTCTGAGGATCCGCTGAGACTGCTGCGGGAGACGACTCCCGCCGTCTCCCGCATGGGTGACAACGTGTGGTTGGGTGGACATGGGTTGGGCGCCGCTTGGGCAACGTTCACCGCGATCGAGTCGATTCGCCAGGGAACCGCCCCGCGGGCTCTCTACACATTTGGTTCGCCCCGCGTTTGCGATTCCACGATGGTCCCGCTCCTTCGTCTTCCTGTGTTCCGAGTGGTGGCGAACATGGATGTCGTTGCGGAGGTGCCGCCGCCGTGGCGGTACCAACACGTGGGGCGACACTTGTTGCTTCGCGAGGACGGTGTCCTGCTCGATTCGCCAACACCGCTTCAGCGGCTGCCATCCTTGCTGAGGCAGTCGGCATGGTTGGTGCGCCTTCTGCGTAAGGGGCTGCACTCCGGCCATCCCAGCGCTGTGTTCGACCTGTTCGAAGCGGTTCTTCAGGACCACTGCTTGCCGCGCTACGTGACGCAGCTTCGAGCACTGCGACCGCAATGATCTGGCTCTCGCGCACATTCCTCGACGAGCTGTAGCACGACTTCATAATGTTCAGCCACTGAGCAGGTTGTGATCGAGTATTCACTCGCCAGTGACGGCGCATTCACACCGTCTTGTTACGACTGGTCTATGCGGCTATTTTTCAGTTTTCTGTTGCTCTGTGCCGGACTGTTTGGGCAGGGCCAAGCGATCGACGGCAACATCGAGGGGAGCATTCGCTCGACAGACGGACAAGCGATCGCGAACGCCAGCGTCAAGGCGCGCAATCAGAACACTGGATTGGAGGAGCAGACAGCAACACGCGAGGGCGGAACGTTTATCCTCACTCTGCTTCCTTCCGGCACCTATACCGTGACAGTGGAGGCAGCCGGATTCAGCACGTATACACAGGCGAACGTGGAAGTGAAGGCGGGGCAGGTCGTCACTCTGCCCTTCACCGTCAGCGTGGCGAACGTCTCGACGACCGTGGAGGTAACCGCGGCGGTGCCTGTCGTCGAGACCGGACGCACGGTCGTCAGCAACACACAAGAAGAGGTGTTGGTGCGGAGCGTACCCACCGTTGGGCGCTCCATCCAGGACTTCTACACGCTTCAGCCAGGGGTCAACGCCCGGCCGCTGTCGACAGGTGGTTCAGGAACCGGTACCGCCACCACGACCTACGGCGGCCTCGGCTTACGGCAGATTAATGTGGACGGCGTGTCAAACCAACTGCAGGGCGGCGCCCGAAACATCGTCATCAGTCAAGAGGCGATCCAGGAGTTCCAGACGGTCACCAATTTCTCGGCGGAGTTCGGCCGGGTGGCCGGAGGACTACAGAATGCATTCACCCGCTCCGGAACCAATGCGTTGCACGGCTCCGCGTTCTACTTCCTGCGGGACAAGGTGCTGAGCGCGCGCCCCAAACTGTTGGCACCCAGCGCGGCGACACCGGACTTCCGCCGGCAAAACTTCGGCGGTACCATCTCCGGACCGATCAAGAAGGACAAGCTCTTCTACTTCGGCACGTACGAGCGATGGATGCAGGACCTTCCTCAGGTATTGACCATCACTCCCAGCAACGCGCAGGCATTAGGAATTCCGTTGACATCGATCGGGGTGATCAACGCGAGTTTCCGGGCGCACACCACTACGGCGAAGCTGGACTGGGTGGCCAATGACCGCAACCGCATCTTTATTCGACACAACTACTACTTCGATCGCGAGTCCCCGCTCGGCTCGGGTCAGCAGTCCTTTGAGGTGCTGGCGCGCTTTGACGAGGCACCGCAGAATCTGACAGGACAGTGGGTAACGAACCTGAAAGACAACGTCGTGAATGAGTTCCGCTTTCTTTGGGCCTCCCGCGGAATATCGAACGGCATCGAAGCTGATCCTAACGCACCGAACGTGAACGTTCAGGGCGTCGCCAGTTTCAACGGCAATGTGAATGGAAGCCGTACTACCAGGGAACGTGGTGTGCAGTTCATCAACAACACCACCTGGCTGTTGGGGCGGCACACGCTGAAGGTCGGGTGCCTTTGGTTTGATTGGCTTCTGCCTGCGCCAATTGGAAATTGCGCGTCTGG
>CAYNDS010000325.1:0-3663 GCA_964395885.1 uncultured Solibacteraceae bacterium
GCGTGGCGATCTGCGTGCCGGTTGAGGTCTCGAAGGACTTCCACTCGATAAACGCGAAACCATCAAAGCGCGAGCCGTCGGCCTTGTACAACGTGTCCTGAATCGTGGTCAGGGACGGTTGCGCCATCAAGCCAGCCCCGCCCAGCAGAGCCGCGCATGCCGCCGCGGCCCATCGAGATCGAATCATCGTCTGCCCTCCGCGTTTATTGAGGCAGACGGAAAGGCTGCGGCAGGGGGGCCGGTTGTAGGAAACGATTGAAAACAGAGGACGGTTATTGTTGCTGGATCTGTGAACCAGATATTCGCCAGGCCCTTAATTCGCGTTCCAGCCAGGAAACATCCTTGTCGCGATGGCACAGGAGGCACGCATTCGGGCTTTCGTCCGGACCATACCGGCGCGCCGTTTCCGAGCGTGGGATGTCATCGAGAGTGTGCGTGCGGGCGGCGAATAGCAGCGCATTCTGAATGCGCGGCATATGGCAGTCCACGCATTCGAGGGTGTCATGCCGGGTGTGGCGCCGCGTTTCGGCCCGCATCGCGGAATGACAGGGAAGGCACATCTCATCGGGCCGGTCCCGATGTTTGAGCGACACCGGATTGGAGGCGGCGTCCGGGGGGTGAGGGTGGTGGCAGTTTCCACAACGTGCGCCCCCTTCCTGGAAGCAACGAGAGCGACGAAAGCTTTCCACGATAAAGGTGGTCTCGCGAAAGCGCCCGTCGCGGTACAGGCCCTTGCGGGAGAACTCAGTCGCTCCGCGGGACCGGTAGGTCCGCGGAAACTCTTCTGGGGCGAAGTTCACCTCGCCGTCTGGGCCGAACCGTCGTACCGCGCTTTGCATGTGACATTGGGAGCAGATGGCCACCTCCTCGGAGGCGTCTAAACGGCGAAATGAGACGGTCCCGCCACGCTCCGGCGCCTTTGCGTGCGCGGCCGAGGGACCGTGGCACATTTCACAGTTCACGCCGGCTTCGTCGAACGTTGCCGTCCCGAGCGCTGACTCCGTGCTGGACCGTGCCCGGAGTTGGCTGGTGTGGCACGAACCGCAGTTCCGCTGGTAGCTGGTGGCCGGATCGAGGCGGGGAAAGCGCGCGATGCGAGCGCGCTCACTCTCCTCCGGATCGATCCGTTCCCAGTAGTTGACCCAGCGCCGAAGCAACCGGCTGTACTGGATTGGAAACACGTGGAGTTCTCCGTTCGGCCGACGCGTGGCGTACGCCTGCTGCCACTTGGAACCGATGACGAAGTCCACAGGCCAGGCCGCGTTGCCAATCTCCATCCACGGCCGCCCATCTCGCAGAAAGGCCCGCGTGCCGGCAATGCCGGTCGGAGTGTCAAAGGATGTCAGGAGCGCGTCGCGACGAAAGGGTCGCAGCATCCGCGCCATGCCTGTCTCCGACCAGTGACGGTGCTCCGGCGCATGACACTCCCGGCATCGATCCGAACCGGCGTAGGCGCGATCCGACGGAGCGCGCCGGGTGCGGCGGGCCGGCAGTACGCCCAACACTTCCCGGACCGCCGAGCGTACGTCCTCCTCGACCTTCTGCCATGTCTGCGGGTCCACGCCCGCGGGCGGCTCCATGGTGTCCAGCCAGAGCAGCGCTTGTCGCGCCCATCGCTCCGCTTCGCGCGGACGACCGGCCTGCCGGGCAGCCAGCGCCATAGGCGCAAGCAGGGTCGCGTTCTCGGGCACGAGAGCCAGCGAGGCTCTGCCGTAGCGGAGAAGACCATCGGTGTCTTGCCTGGCGAGCGCGGCTCGGGCACCGATCTCGTAGACGGACGCCAGCAGCCAGGAATCCGGGAACCGGCTCAGGAAGTCCTGAACGGCTGCCGGCGTGCGCGTCCGCAGGAGCCGATCGTAGGCGCGCCGTTCCGCTTCCGGGAGTTGGCCCGGAGTCTGAGAGAGCAGGAGGAGACAAGCAAGCCAGCTCACGGCCGAGAGTATATCGCCGGGAAAGGGCAGCCCTGGGATGGCCTATGGCTTGTTGGTCGCGGGCTTCTCTTCCAACTGGTCTTGCGGAATAGCGTCTGGCGGCGTATCGAAGGTGATCGTCGTGTCGGCGCCGAACTTACGATACATCCGGAACTCGACTTCGTTCTTCACCAGGCTGCGACCGCTGCGCATCCGGACTTCTGCGCGCAAAGGAAGCAGGAACTGCTGATTCGAGATCTCGGCGTAGTCGTAGTCGAGCTTTGTCGAGGCCGATTGGATGGGGAACGACGGGGGGACATCCTCCGCTTCGAGCGTGACGCGCATCACCTGGCCGGTGTCGCGGTCCGCAAAGATCAGCCCGTGATAGCCGGGCGTGGCCTCGAGCGACCGCTCATAGACCAGCTTCCACTTCGAGAAAGGCTGCGCGACACGGTAGCCGAATACGTGCATCCGCCGTCCGCGGAGGGTGGCCCAACGCTCCCAGTGGAAGTCGGCCTTCGATTCGTCAGCGAAGATCTCGCGAAGAAGGCTGCCGAACTCGCCGGTGGAGGTGGCGCCGCCGAGCCGGTCATACTCGACGTCGAGAAACTTCCCGTTCACCATCATCACCTTCTTTTCTTCTTTGTTCTGGAAGTACGTCAGCTTGGCCATGATCGTGTCGGCGGCGTGCCAGAATTCGAGGCCGGCCGGGTCATAGAAGCGTCGCGTGACTTGGGCACAGATGAAGTCCGGGAGTCGCTTGTCGTAGTCGAGCGCGTACTTACGGATTTCCCCGAGGGCGCGGGACTGCTCGGCCTCAGAGGGCGGAGGGATGGGTTCTGCCTTGGCGCGTGCGAGGGGCTTGGGCGGCTCCGGCATTGCCGCGGAAGCAGTCTTCAGTTCGCGAAGGGCGTTCATGGTGCGGGCGCCGACCCCAGAGGAGATGAGAATCTCCAGCCGCTTGTCGTCCAGGCGCTCCGTGAGGGTGACTTTCTTGAGGAATGCCGCGACCTTGCCGTCGTCGTGCTGCAGTTGGACCGAGGACTTGAGGAAGCCTTCGAGCTGGGCGACGGTCAGCCTGGTTTGCGCGAACACGGCGACAGAAAACAGGAGAAGGGGGAGAACGCGCATGGGTCTACTTGACAGTGTGACGCAAGCGGGAGGGGTTTCGGAAAAGAAAAAAGCCCGGCTTTAGACCGGGCTCTCTTCATTAATCGGGCGACGTCCTACTCTCCCACGTAAACGCAGTACCATCGGGGCTGCAGGGCTTAACTTCCGTGTTCGGGATGGGAACGGGTGGGACCCCTGCGCTATGGTCACCCAAAGCTGAGATCGCGTGCTGGGGCGGTGAGGCCCCAGGGGGCGGAATATGACGGGCAACTAGAACAAGTTGGAAAGTGAGAAGTTGATGTGCGGGGTTAATTTTATGGTCAAGCCGAACGGGTTATTAGTAACGGTAAGCTCAACGTATTACTACGCTTACACATCCGTCCTATCAACGTGGTAGTCTTCCACGACCCTTCATACCTTACGGTTGGGAGATCTCATCTTAGGGAAGGTTTCACGCTTATATGCTTTCAGCGTTTATCCTGACCGAACTTCGCTACCCAGCGGTGCTCCTGGAGGAACAACTGGATCACAAGAGGTTCGTCCATCCCGGTCCTCTCGTACTAGGGACAGGCCCCTTCAAATCTCCTGCGCCCACCACAGATAGGGACCGAACTGTCTCGCGACGTTCTGAACCCAGCTCACG
>CAYNDS010000326.1:0-3646 GCA_964395885.1 uncultured Solibacteraceae bacterium
TGACAGTGGCGCCCGGTGAGACGGTGGCGATTGTCGGACCCAGCGGCGGCGGCAAGTCGACGCTGGCAGACCTGCTCACCCGGCTCGCCGACCCGACGCTGGGCGCCGTCACGCTGGACGATCAGGATCTGCGCACCCTTCCACTGACGCAGATTCGCGAGGCCGTAGTCTGTGTGGAGCAGAGTCCCATCCTGTTCCAGACGACGATTGAAGAGAACATCCGCTACGCCCGCCCGCACGCCACTGGGGAGGAAGTCCAGCAGGCTGCCACTGCCGCGGGACTCGCACTTCCGCTGGCGACAGAGGTGGGCCACCGCGGCGAGTCCCTATCGGCTGGAGAGCGCCAGCGCGTTGCCCTCGCGCGCGCGCTTCTGCGGCAACCGAAGGTCCTGATCCTCGATGAGCCCACCGCCGCGCTGGACCGGGGCTCGCGGGATTCCCTGCTGGCGACGCTGCGTACGCTGCAGGCGGGCCGAACGATGCTTCTGATCACCCATGATCCGCATGTCGCCGCGCTGGCGGCGCGTGTCTATCGGCTGGAAGGACGGTCTCTCGAGGCGGAATGCCCATCGGCGTAGCCATCCTCGACAGCGGCGTCTCCACCGCGCATCCGCACGTCTTCGGCGTCCGCGCCGGACGGTGCTTCGTCCCTGGTTTTGAGCCTACCGACTACCGCGATGCACTGGGGCACGGGACTGCCGTTGCAGGCGCGATCTGCGAGAAGACCGCGGCGGTGGAGCTTTGGATTGCACGCGTGTTCGGGACGCGGCTGACAACGACGCTGCCGGTGCTGCTGGAGGCGCTCGACTGGTGCCTGGAGCAGCCCGTCGCACTGATCAATCTCAGCCTGGGCACACGCAACGAGGCCCATCGCGCGCCATTCGAGGATCGCGTGGAGCGAGCCGCCCGGCGAGGGATCCGGATCGTCGCTGCCGGTGGCGCCTTACCCGGGGATCTCCCGGGCGTCGTCTCCGTTCGGCGTGATGACCAGGTGCCCCGCCTCACGCGAACCCCCGACTTCGCCGCCTGCGGATTTCCCCGCCCCATCCCCGGTCTTCCGCAACACGTCAACCTGAGCGGCGTCAGTTTCGCCGTCGCCAATGTGACGGGCTGCCTGGCGGCGGAATTGGCGGAACGCGCAGGCGACTGACTGTTCCCAATCGCCTCGCCACCGGGCCACTGTTTGGCCCGGGCCGGGACGCCCCCCCAGCTCTGCCGCTTAGAAGGTGACTCGCAACGCGAGCTGGAACTGACGCGGATTGGAGCCGCGGCGGGTAGCGGTGACGCGTCCGAACCGGGGATCATTCAGCGCCGCCACCGGCGCACCGAAGTTTGCCCGGTTCAGGATATTGAACCCATGCGCCTCAAACTGCAGGCGAGCGCGCTCCGTCAGCCGGAAACTGCGCAGCAGCGCGACGTCAGCGGTGGCGAATCGCGGCGAGACCAGCGCGTTGCGAGGAATCATCGCACTCAGCTCCGAGCTGCTCCGGATCGGAGACAGCCGCTGCTGCGCATCCGCCTGCGGAATCAGATACTGCGTCCGGCCCAGCTTACCGCGGGCATACAAGTCGTCGAGCGATCCGCTGCGAAGCACCGGACGGTCCCGGCTGGCGTCCCCATCGTCGTCGGCATCCTGCCCCAGGCTGACGTAGACCTGCTCACCCGCGCGGATCTGCGTCACGGTGCTCAGCGTCCAATCCCGGATCAGGTGGCGCGCCCAGGACATCCGTTCGCCGGTCCAGCGGCGTCCCTGCCCCCAGGGGAGCTCATACAGCGCCGAGAACGACAGGTCCGTGGGAATGTTGTAGTCCGAGCGCCCGTAGTCCAGCTCAAACGGGCGACGCACGAACTGACTTCCTCCCCCCTGAAACCCTGCCCGCGCCGGATCCGCGCCAGTGTTGATCAGCGACGGGCTGCGCGGGCTGGCAACGATGTAATCCGTCCAGACATCGTCGTTGGAGATCGCCGCCGTGAAGGCACCGGTGAACGTCAGACCGGAAGCAAACCGGCGGCGCGCGAAGATCTGCAGGGCATCATAGTTGGACCTGCCGGCGTTGGTGATGAACCGCAGATCCGAGAATCGCGGGTCGGGCCGCAATGCCTGCGGAACGGAGCCGGAGCCGTTGGGTTCCAGTGAGCGAACCAAACCTCGCCCCCGCGTTGCGACCCAGGCAATCGACACGCTCGTGTTGGCATCGAGCGCCTGCTCAAACGTCAGGTTCCACTGATGCATCCGCGGATTCTGTAAACCGGGATCGACCGCCCAATAGGCAGGCACGTTCGGGTTCACCGGGAAGGACGGACCCAGCAGGAAGGGCGTCGCCGTCACCAAACTGCTGATGGCGAATGGCGCATTGCCGAGGTTCAGGGCAAAGTGCCCCTGCATGATTCGGTCGTTGTAGAGGCCATAGCCGACTCGGAACACACTGCGGCCGCGCCCGGTGAGATCCCAGGCGATCCCGAGCCTTGGCTGAAAGTTGTTCCGATCCGGCTGGTACAGCCGAAGCCCTTCGGACAGTCCGATCACGCGACTGGCCGTGGCGTTGCCTGCCAGCGGAGACACGCCGCGAAGGACGTTGCCCGATCCATCGACGGCGAAGAGATTCGACGCATGCTCATTGCGTTCATGGAATACCCCGAAATAGCTGTAGCGGAGGCCCATGTTGAGCGTGACGAAGCGGCTCCAGCGGTAGTTGGCTTGCGCGAAGTACTCCTGCTGAATCGACCGCCATGCTCGCATCGAATCCACCGGGCTGCCCTGCGCGCCAAACTGGCTGGCCGAAACTGAATCGGCCAGTGCCTGGGCCTGTCCCGGGGCGGCCCCGAGAACTCCCGTCGGGCCCACGAAGCCGCGGAAGTCGTAGTACGGCGACTCGGAGAATCCACGCCGAAAATTTGTGCGCACATGACGCAGCTCCAACCCGGTCCGCAGCGACCACCGCCCGCGATTCAGGCTGTGCATCGCGGTGCCGTGGGTGACGGACTGCGGGACGCGGCTGGCGACCGGCTGATGGAAGATCGAGGGCAGATTGGTCCCGCTGAACGTCAGTCCATAGCCATTCAGCGGAATCCCCAACGCGGACAGTTGCGGGGCCGCCGTCTGGCCGGGCAGACCGTCTCCAAACCAATTGCGGTTCATGCCAAGCCGCACCTCCACGACCTGGTCCGGCCTTGGCGTGTGTTGAATCTGCACCATCGCCTGGTTGCTGCGCGTCAGCGACTCGATAGGATCAAAGCCCGATGCATTCACTTGCCGGGGTCGCGCGAAGACGTACCGCGCCGACAGGGAGGTGCGCTCCGTCAGCACATGGTCCGTGCGCGCCGTGACGGAATGAGACAGCACGTCGTTGGTGCGGGTGGAACTGGTCAGCACCGTTCCCGCCTCACCGTTCGCCGCATTGCCGTCGAACAGAGCCGGATTGAAGCCGGCCGCCACCGCCGCCGCCCGGTCACTGCTGTTCAGCGAATTGAATGCGCCGGCGGGGTTCCCCTGCGCGGGGACAATGTTCCGATCCACGAAGTATGTTCGGAGAAAGCGGCCGAGATCGCCCGGCACCAGCCCAAGAAGGGTCGCGTTAGGAACCACCGGCGTGAACGTCACCTCGCGGCGCTGGCGGAAGCCTTCATAGTTGGTGAAGAAGAAGTG
>CAYNDS010000327.1:0-3615 GCA_964395885.1 uncultured Solibacteraceae bacterium
TCCTTACCGCCCCCTTCGGGCAGAACATGCCGGTGATGCTCGCCCTGGTCGGAGTCTGGCACAACCAGCTCTGCGGTCATGCGACGCGGGCGGTTCTGCCTTACGATCAACGGCTTGCACGGCTTCCTGCATATCTGCAGCAGCTGGAGATGGAAAGCAACGGCAAGCGCGTCGCCATCGACGGCAGCGACCTTGCCACCCATTCCGGCCCCGTGGTCTGGGGCGAGCCGGGCACCAACGGCCAGCACGCCTTTTATCAGCTGATCCACCAGGGCACCCGCGTCGTGCCCTGTGAGTTCCTCATCGCCCGCCGGGGGCATGAGCCCGACCTTCAGCACCAGCACCTCCTTCTGGTCGCGAACTGCCTTGCGCAGGCAGAGGCTTTGCTGCGCGGCCGCAGCCTTGATGAAGCGCGGGCGATCCTGGCGAAGAAGGGCCTGACCGGGGCCGAGCTGGAAAAGCAGGCCCGCCACCGCGTCTTTCCCGGCAACCGCCCTTCGACCGTGCTGGCCTATGACCGGCTGACCCCCTTCACGCTGGGCCAGATCGTCGCCCTGTACGAACACCGGGTGTTTGTCGAAGGCGTGATCCTTGGCCTCAACTCCTATGACCAGTGGGGGGTGGAACTGGGCAAGGAACTGGCGCTCGCGCTGCAGCCGGTGCTGGAGGGCAAGGCGGACTCTGCGGGCAAGGACGGGTCGACCGCGCAGCTCTTGGCCTTCCTGCGCGGCTGATCAGCGCAGCGCGGCCCGAGCGGCGGCAAGCTGCGGCGCCAGCCGCGCGGCCAGCACGGCAACCGGATCGGCCGGATGGTCGCGGCGCAGCTCCGCCGCCACCTCCCGAGCACGGTCGGCCATTCTGCGATCTGCATAGGCCGCCGCGATCCGCTCGCCAAGATCGGGGCTGCCGGGCAGGGCGTAAGAGAGGACCCCCTGTTCGGCACAGCGCCGTGCATTGAACAGCTGCTCCAGATGCTGCGGGATCGCAAACTGCGGCAGACCGGCCAGCGCGGCAAGGCAGACCGTCCCGTGCGGCGCGGCATGCACGATCACCCGCGACCGTGCCGCAATCTCGTCCGGGCTTGCGGGCCGGTCCAGAAGGATCATGCCGGATGTCGCAAGCCGCGCCTTCACCTCGGGCGGCGCGCTGGGGATGAAGCCACGTCGGGGGAGGGGCAGGGTCTCCAGCGCGCGGACAAGGGTTTCGTCGCGCAACTCCGCGGCCGAGAAGTAGACGAACACCTCGTCCCCCGCGCCGGCCATGCGCCTGGATGCAGGCACGAGCGGGGCGATCCGGTCCTTCTTCGGGCGCGCCGGAAGGTAGGGGTCCAGAAAGGCAAATCCGGTCGCCAGCGGCAGATCGACGTCGTAAAGTGCGGGAAGCCGGGGCAGGGGGGCGATGTCGTCCTCGGCCGCGACGCGGTTGAGGACGGCCAGCACGTCCGCCTCCTCCCCGCCGGTGACGGGCAGGTCGGCATGCAGCGGCGGAAAGTGGTCAAGTCCGGCGGGCGGGGCAAGATAGCCCGTGCCGATGTTGACGATCCGGATCGCCCAGCCCTCGTCCCGCAACCCGCGCGCGGCGTGCAGGGCAAGCGGGGCGGCATCGGCGACAAGGACAGAAATGTCATGATCGACAATGGTTTGCCGCCAGAACATCAGATGATTGCGGACCAGATTGGCGTCGGAAAGACCCATCCGGGCAAGCGCGACGCCCCACGAGGCACCGCCGGGCAGGGCCTGTCCGGGGGGCGTATCGCGCGACCTCAGCAGGTCCGGTGCCGCAATGACCTTTTCGCACAGCCCCGCAAGTTCATCCGCATAGAACCGGCGTGACAAGGCCGCGATGACTGACACGTCGCCGCTGCCAGCTTGTGCCACCGCGCGCAGGGTCGTCACATGGCCGCGACCACCGCCTCCCTCGCAAGCCAGAAGCAGCCGGGGACGCCCGTTCAGCAGGTTGAGCAATAGCCGCCGCCGTCGTCGTCGCCGCTGGCGACCGCAAGCCCGCCGCCGCCGCCGCCGCCACTGTCCTCGACCGTCGTATCGGTGACCTCGGCCCCGTATTTCTCGCGGGCCCAGGCCAAGGCCTTCTTGCGGTTGAACATGATCGACCGGGTCAGCCCGTCGTCGCCGATCTGGTGGATGTAGGTCTGGCCGTCATCCCGGACGACCAGCACCGGCACATAGGCCCCGTCGATCATCATGTTCGTCCGCTTCACCGTCAGCGCCGAAGCGCCGTAGGTGGTCGAGACGATCAGCACACCCACAAGGAACGTGCGGGTCAGAAGAGAGGAGGAAGGGTTCATCTGCAAGCCTCTGAAGGAAAACGTCCGTGCGGGCTTACCTTGCGGCACCCAGCACCGATGTCATATGGGGACGCTTGCAGATATGCATACCCCAATCAGGGGATGGATCGGGTATTCCTGACGCGTCAGCGCAGCGCCGCCGTGACGATCACCTCGACCTTGTAGTCCGGGGTCGCAAGCTTCGCCTCGCCGGTCGCGCGGGCCGGGGTGTGGCCCTGCGGCACCCAGGTATCCCAGACCGAGTTCATCTCGGCAAAGGTGGACATGTCGGCCAGCCAGATCTGCGCCGACAGGATGCGCGTCTTGTCGGTCCCGGCTTCGGCCAGCACACGGTCGATTTCGGCCAGGCAGCCGCGCATCTGCTCGGCCACCGAAGCGCCCGGCGTGCCAAGCTGCCCCGCAACCCAGAGGATGCCGTTGTAGGCCACCGCCTCGGACATGCGCGGGCCGGTGCCGTAGCGGGTGATGTCGCTGTTCATCAAGGTCTCCTGGGGCTCTGGGATAGGGGCGGATCAGCCTGCGCGGCGGCAGTTCAGCTGGTCGCCGGTGGTGCCGGACACGCGGGTCAGGCCGGTTTCGGTCACGGCGGCAAGGGCCATGACATAGCCGTTGGCAAAGCGCAGCGTGTAGTTCATGCCGTCGCGGGCCACCGCCTGGATCGGATAGCGGTTGGTGCCGTCGTCATAGGTCGTGTTGGTGAAGCGCAACGTGGTGCCGCCACAGTCCCAAGTGCCGACAAAGGTGTAGGGGTCAGACGGTCCGGTATTGGCGACGCAGGCCGACAGGGTGACGGCGAAAAGGCTCGGCAGAGGTCGATACATCTCAGGCTCCGGGGAAACACGCTCCCTCACGCTACGGACTTGCGCCTTGAAGTCAACGCTCGCGCAGCGGGGAAAGCTGGAGCGGGTGAAGGGAATCGAACCCTCGTATTCAGCTTGGGAAGCTGCTGCTCTACCATTGAGCTACACCCGCAACGCCTTTGAGGTAAGCGAAGCCGGCGCCAAGGTCAAGCGTCCCGGCCCGGTTGGTCGTGGGTCAGTTTGAACGTCTGCCTTGCGGACGAAGCGGCGGTTCGCCCTTGCGCACCACAGGGCAGCGCCCTCCGGAGCGGTCATGTCGCGCTGTCCCTTCTTGGCCCGGAATCAAGCGCGAAGCGCGCCGGGCCGCGCCTGCCCGCCCCCTGCGGGTAGGCGCGTTTGCAACGTCACCAGCAGAACTGCGGTGGGAAGGGGTTGAACCATAAAGCGCCTAAAACTGATGTATTGCGCCCACCCGGCGGTCAGGCGCGGCCCTCTGTTCGGAATGACCGC
>CAYNDS010000328.1:0-3573 GCA_964395885.1 uncultured Solibacteraceae bacterium
TACCTTGACAAGCGACTGCGGGAGAAGGGCACATTGAATCCAAACGACTTAGTTGACCAGAAAACGCCGCCATCGACGCCTAAGTTCTTTTTTTTTCAATTGAGAGGCAATTTCCCAAGCTGGACGTCGCGGGTTCGAGTCCCGTCTCCCGCTCCATCTTTCAATGCCTTGGAAATACCAGAGCCTTAAGCGCTACCCCGTTTCCTCCAAAGTTCTCGGAACACCAGCGGAACGGGTGGTGCCCGATACGCCAGCTCCCTCTGGATCGCCATCATCAGCACTAGATCACCTCGGATTCGAGGCGCTTTACTGCTTCGATCTTCTGCTCAAGGTCGCTCTGGAAGTAGCCCTCCAAACTGACACTCAGACCATGGTCCCCGCGGGTTGGCGGCGACCTTGTCGTCGATGTCTGACTTGCGCGAGCAGCGCATTGGCCCGGCGCAGAACCTGGAACCGTGGCCCACTTCACCCCGACTGTGTCCAGTTTCGGCGCCATGTGCCGACTCCAGACGTTGTCACGGCTGAGTGAAGTCTTGCGCTCCGCAGGGAATAGGAGGCTGTCGGACTTCTTCACGAGCAGCATCTCTCGCAAGAGCGCCACGTCCTGCACCGGCCCCGGCGACAACGCTCCGTTGCGTGCCGTCCGTTCGACCTTGCGACCCTTCGGCGTGTCAGTGTTGCCCTTGTAGACGTGCTTGTCGATCAGCACCGAGTGCGCTTCGCGATCCAGGCTCAGGTCGGCGACCAGCTTGTTCAGCTCGCCGTGGTTACCTGCTGGCCGCTCCTGCAGGAGTACGGCCAAGCAAGTTGATTCTGCCCGTAAGGAGTGTCTCAATGCCTCGAGTTGAGGCCGAACGAGTTGCCTTCGGTATCCTGGCACAGCGCAACCCAACCGAAGTCCCCAATCGAGAACTTCTGTCGCAACACGATACCGTTGGCCGAAGCCACTCGCGCTGATGTAATCGCGCAGTCGTCGACACTGAAGTACAGCAAGGTGCCGCCGCTGCCTGGACGCCCGTGTGACGACTTCACCAGGGCTCCGGAAGCGCCGTATGTCGTCATGTCTGCCGGAAAGGCCCGCATGATGGTCTCACCCGTCGGATCAGTCATGATCGGCAGCTTTAGCTGGAATACCGACTCGTAGAAGGCAGCGGCGCGCTCCAAATCCTCAACGTAAAGATCGAACCATCCAATGGGGTTTGCTTTGTTCATGTTTCTCTCCTGTGTTGTCTGCCTGTCCGGCGTTACAGGCTCAGAATAGCCAGCCGGTGCTGCCTCGGTCTTGTATAAATCAGACACCGAACTGCTGACGGTACTTCCTCGGCGTGAATCCGGTGGCCCTGCGGAACTCGTGAATGAAGTGCGCCTGGTCGGCGTAGAGGTCGAGGTGGTGTCTTCGGAACGACTGCTGTACCCGCAGGACCTTCAGCAGGTTGTGGGGCGTGAATCCGGTCACTCTCTTCAGCGTGCGCTGCAGTTGGCGTGGAGACAAGCCCACCAGCTGCGCCATGTCTGCTACTGAGCGAATGCCGTCGAGTTGCGTGAGAATGCGTGCCGTGACAGCGTTAGGACGGATGAGTCTCTGCGCGATGCACCACTGAACTAGTTCCACCAGTCGAGGCACCTTCTGCTCAAACACCAGGCCGACAATCCGCTCGCTGGTTTCAACGAGCGGCAACGTTCCCCGATAGGGAGTTCCAACGTATGTGTCAGCAATCTCGGCCCGGTCTCCCTGCCAGACGCCGGGAAACAACTGGATACCGACGTAGTGGAACGAGGTGCCAAGGTTCAGCACCGTAGACCCAGTGTGAAGCGCCGTGACGCCGGCTATCTCGGTGTCGATCTGATTGAGGAGCAGATTGACACACGCGTCAGGTAAGGCGTGGTAGTGAAAGTCTTCAGGCAGAACCCCAAGAGTACGCAACTCCCAGAAACAATGCACGAGCCCGGCAAGCTCCTTTGGTGGAGAGACCTCCGCGTAGCGGACCAATCGCACAGTTGTCGCGATTCCATCTTGAACCGGGTTGTACATGGTGTTGCGTTACCACAAGTCAGATTGACACCGTCGGGCACCCTGGGCTGCCGTACGTCCTGTCCGCGCGTGCATCGGTACGCACCGGACGACAAGGGATGGCGGCAACGTGTCCTTGCGGTCAGGACTGCGCGGCGCTCGTACCGATGGTGCACTCCAGCGACTTCGGGCACAGACACTGCACACCCCTTCTCAGGGCGCTGGATCCGTCGCGGGTTCGGCGCGTCGTTGTCGAGCGACAGGTGCGTACGGGTTCGATGGGAATGCTCGACGAACCCCCTCAGCCAGCGACGGAGGTCCCCTTCCCCAAACACGATAGGGTGATCCAGACACTCGCGCCGAATTGTTCCAATCACCTCGACATCGGCTCGCTGCCGTGGCGAGCGTGGGGTCGGCAGCACTCGGTGGATCGCTAACGCTGTGAACGGCTCTACGAAGTCCTTCCCAAAGATGCGGTCCCGATCCCGCAGGAAAAACTGCGGAGCCGTATCCCACGGAAACGCTTCCCGGGAGCTGCGGATGGTCCACCTCGGCTGTGGGATGCCGCGTCACGCCGCCATCGTACTTCTGACCGATCAGTTTTCGGTGCCAGGGCAACAACGTCTCCGGCGTTGCGATCGTGGCAGCCACCGCCGAAGGTGTCGGAGCCGCAAGCGATGGCAGAATGAAGACCATGACCCGGAGATTGTTTCTCGCAGCATCCTCGGTCGAAGCGATGCCGGCCGGGGCCGACACGCTAGCGGACTCCGAGCGCGCCGAACATGAGAAGTATATGCGCCGCGCGATCGAACTCGCCGCGAACAACCGCCGGGCTCCGTTCGGCGCCCTGCTGGTGGATCGCGAGCGGCAGAAGATCATGGCCGAGGGCTGGAACAAGAGTGCACAGCATCCCGCCTGGCACGGCGAAATGGATGCGATGAATCGGTGCGTCGAGCAGCACGGCAAGCCGGAGTGGAGCCGACTTACGCTTTACACGACGGCGGAACCCTGTTCGATGTGCCAGAGCACAGTGATCTGGGCGGGTATCCCGCTGGTTGTCTACGGCACGTCGATACCCGGTCTGGTCGCGATGGGATGGGGCCAGATTGCGATCCGGGCGGATGAGGTCGTGGCGAAGTCGCCCTTTCGTCACTGCCGGGTGATTGGCGGCGTGCTGGCCAAAGAGTGCGATGCGCTCTTTGTGGCGGCCCGGGCGCAGTAACATGCTGCGAGACCTTCAGCACTCCCGGCACCCCGTGAATGTCCAGTTATGCGATTCGAGTCTTGCGCCGCAGCATCACGTATGGCGCAGGCTGTGGCTCGGCCAGTCTCACCAGCATGTGCACAGGGTCGCTCCGTCGGCTCAGCAGCAGACGGGTGCGACCCGGCAAGGCGAGGAGCCGAGGCGCGCCTTCCTGGAGGCCTCTGTTGGTAAACGGTGATCTCCTCTCAAGACCTCCGAACTTCGCCCACGAAGGAACATAGAATCGGTACTCTCTCCGCCATTCGCCTCGAAGGCGAGCGGCCTGGCCAGGGCGCGCTGTTCCGACAACTGTCCAGGA
>CAYNDS010000329.1:0-3074 GCA_964395885.1 uncultured Solibacteraceae bacterium
ACCATGTACTGGTAGGCCTGCCCTTTCTCGTTGCTGCGCAGAAAGAGCCCGCTGTCTGGGCCGTAGTCGTTGCGCATCTCGACGATCACCTCGAAGTCGGCGTAGTTGCCGTCGCTGAGGATGATGCCGCCGTTGCCGGGGACATCCTGCGAGCCGACAATCGCGCCGTCCTCGACGACCCAGCGTCCCGCCGATTTGTTCCCGCTGGTCGCGCTGTGACCGCTCTTCGCGCTGACATGCCAACCGGTGAGGGAGTGGCCGTCGAAAATCGAGACGAAACCGTCGTCGTCGAGCGACTTGTCGACGGGAAGATCGGCGGCCGAGACGTGACCGGCCAGCAGCATCAGGCCCGTGGCGACGGCAAAGGTGACGCGGGGAAACGAAGGCATGGGGGCGGATTCCCAGAGAGAGGCTGGATGAGGCTCGATCGATCATCGTGACGGGCTTGACGGAGAAGCGCACCCCCGCCAAGCGGACCGCGTGTCTACTTCGCCTTCGGTCCGACCAGTTCCACGAAATTGCCGTCGGGATCGCGGACGATCGCCAGATAGACCCCTTCCGGGAATCCTTCGGGCAGGCCGACCATCCCTTCGGCGATCGGCTTGGCCCCATGCTCGACGGCCCGCTTGACCGACGCTTCGATGTCGTTGACGAACAGCGTGAGGTAGCGGAATCCGTAGGTTGAATGGATGTAGGTCTGGTCGACCCGCGCCCCGGGTGACGACTTGAACTCCATCAGCTTGAGCTTCGTCGCGGTCTCCCCCTCACCCAGCGTGAAGACCCGGACTTTGAACGGAAGCTTGTTGGTCAGCCCGACTTTCCCCGCGAATTCGCCGGGCACATCGAACCCGGGTTGTTCCTGCATCCCGAGGACTTCGGTGTACCACTTGGCCGACTTTTCGAGATCGCTGACGACCGTGCCGAGATCGATCGTGGTCCGGGTGTAGGGGCCGGTCGGAACGGGGGGCGTCTCTTGGGCGGTCACTTGCCAAACGGCCCAGCCCGCGAGCGCCATCGTGAACACGGTTCCGAACATTCGCTGTCGCGCCATCATGCGTCCTTTTTGACAGGGGAGCTTCCCGGAGGAAACCCCATCATCCACCCCGCGCGTGAAACCGCAAGCGTGGCGGTTCCTCCGGTTCCGGGAGTAGCCCCTGATTGGCGGGAGCGGGGTTGAACAACCGGATCCCCACAGGCGTCGAAGAAGATCTTCGCAGCCGATGGCGGCCATTGGTGTTGGGACATCCACGCACGCCACTTCGGCGATATCCACGGCATTCTCGACTGGTCTCACACCGGCGAGCACGCGCGGGACGCAGCCAAACAGGTCGCCCCCCAAGAACCGCAGGCCCAGGCTCACGCCGCGTTGGACCAACTCCGCCTGGGCGGTACAACGCTGTTCGTCTGATTGAAGCACCAACTGGCCGCGTTGCAAGACCTCACCTGGCACATCGGCACCAAGGTCAGCCTGATGAACTATCCCGATGACCGCCACCACGGCGGGCCAATCGGCACGGGGATGGTCGAGTCGACGTGCAAACAACTCGTCGGCCATCAACTCGAAGCCCCAGGCATGCACTGGACCGAACACGCTCCCTCGCCATCACCGCATTGAGAGCCATCGACCTCAATGGTCGATGGAATCCCTTCTGGAAAACCGTCACCCTGTCCATCTGCTCCCCACCAACCACCGACTGCATCCTCTGCCGTAAGCCTCCGACCACCACTCTTGAGTCCCCCGGTGTCACACTATATGATTCGGTAAAGGTAGCAGCGTCTGCCACCGCGCCGAACCCGGGGGCGATCGGATTCGACTGGGTCACCATAAGCAACGGTCGCGTGTCGTGGTTGATCAGTGGGCCACGTAAAAAGCTGATCAAACAACAACTGCCAACACTGGCAACTACGCTCTGGCCGCCTAGTAAAATAGGCAGCCGAGACTGCGGCAGCCCCGCCGATGGCGGCCAAAAGTCTCTTGCAAATACCGGCTGGCCGCGGGTCACTGCTCGCTATCCCCGCGGCGAGACAAAGTTGCGTGCTGGACGCGGAAGGCTTGGTCCGTCGTGCCCGCCGCGTCAAGAGCAATCAGCGGACTACACACGTAGAAGCCGTCGTCGAGGGATCACAGGACGCGGGTTCAATTCCCGCCGCCTCCACTTTGTCAGCCGACGCCGTCGGTTGACAAACGACGCCAGAACCCCTGTCACCGCAGGGGTTTTTGCGTTTATGGACCGCCACATCTTCGTCAGGCGTTGCCACCGATTGCAGCTCAGCGCCACCCAAAATGCAGCGCCCGTGCAGCGCAGGGGTGGGCAATTGGGCGAGCGCCTGAGCCTGGTCGGCCAGCCCGATGTGGGTGTATTTCATCGTCATCTTGATGTCGGAGTGCCGGGCCAGCTTCTGGGCTTCCGGCAGAGTCGCTCCGTTTCGGAGCAACTCCGTAATGTGGGAGTGCCGACCGGCCGCGTGAAAATCGGCAATCCCCTCCTCCGTCTCGTAGGGAATTCCGGCCCGCTCCAGATCCTTCTGAACCATGAACCATGTCCGCCGTCGCTCCAGACGCGGAAACAACTTTTGCTTGGGCGGGATCTTGGCGATCCATTCGCGGACCATGCACGCCAAATCGGGATGGAGCGGCAGCACATCTTTCCGCCGATGCTTGGATGCGGCCGCTTCAACTGTCACGGTAGGCTGCTCGGCGTCGAGCGAGAAGCTCCGCGGCGTCAGACTGGCCATCTCGCTCCGCCGCAGGCCCGTCATGTACGAGAGAATGTAAATGCGAGCGCGGTCTTCGCCGGAGAAGCGCTGAACGTACACTCCGCTTTGGCGGGCTGCTTGGACGAGGCGACCGACCTCATCAGCAGTTAACGCCCGCCGTTTGTGGCGGACATCGGTTTCCGCGTTCAACCGCTCAAGGCCGACGACGGGATTGGCAATCAGCCGTCGCGTGCTGACGCACCAGTTGCAGAAGCTGTCGAACGCCTGCAAGTAGTGATTGTACGTCCGGTGGCCAATGTTCTCGGCCTTTCGCACCTGACGGAGGTACGTCCTCACTGCCTCGCCATCGATGTCCG
>CAYNDS010000329.1:3084-3519 GCA_964395885.1 uncultured Solibacteraceae bacterium
AATCGTGAGAAACCGCAGCCGGTCACGATCTTCCGAACACGGGACATTGTCAGCGTGACGTGCTTGCCGGTGTTGTCGGTGAGACTCTCTTCAAACGCCTGCAACTGCGGTTCCAACTCCGACTGAAGCGCCTCAGCGAATCGCTCCTGTTGAACATCCACCAAACCCGTCGCGCGCAGGCGGGCATCCGATTCGAGCTTCGCCGCCAACTGCTCGGTCAGACCTTTGTCGGTGAAGCCCTTGCACGTGCGACGTTGGCCCGCATGATCCACGTACTGGATGGTGTACGGTTCGTGCCGCTGATTGCTGCGTTTGTAAATTGAGGCCATCTGGCAACTCCTGACACGCGTCTCAGATTTCAACGCGCGTAAATTGAAAAGGTTCAGCGAGACTTCCGCACCGGGTGCGAGGGGTCAGGGCATCCTGCTTCAACCC
>CAYNDS010000330.1:0-3471 GCA_964395885.1 uncultured Solibacteraceae bacterium
TGATCGATGCCGCGCGCGCGGCCGAGGACGAGGATTACCGGCTCGACTGCTTCGGGATGGTGAAGGCCATCATCGGCCAGATGGCGCGGCATTCGGCGGCGCTCTCGGACATCGAGCGCGGGCTGATCGACCGCGCGGTCAACACCGTCTGGAATGAGGCGGGCACTGTGGCAACGGTCACGAGCGTCGGCGAAGCTCTGTGCCAGACAGGTCATGAGATGGCCGATGATCTTGCAACCTCGCTCGCGCCCTACATGGCGGGCGGGACCTATGGCGCCTTCTTCGAAGGCGAGGCGAGCCTTGCGCTCGACAGCGATTTCACCGTTTTCGAGATGTCGGATCTCGGCGCGCGGGAGGAACTGCGCGCAGTCGTGCTTTCGGCGATCATGTTCATGACCAGCCAGGCGATGACGCGCACCCCGAGACAGGTGCGCAAGCTGCTCCTGATCGACGAAGCCTGGTCGATGCTGAAGGGCGGCTCGATGGGCGAGTTCGTCGAGTCCTATGCCCGCACCTGCCGCAAATATGGGGGGGCACTGGCAACCGCGACGCAGTCCCTGAACGACTACTACAAGTCCGACGGGGCGACCGCGGCGCTCGAGAACAGCGACTGGATGCTGATCCTGCAGCAGAAGGCCGAGACGATCGCCGACTTCAAGGCCTCCAAACGCCTCGACATGGATGATCGCACCGAGACGCTGATCCGCAGCCTCAAGCGCTCCGGCAATGACTATTCCGAGGTCTTCATCAAGGGTCCCGAGGTCGAGGCCATCGGGCGGCTCGTGCTCGATGAATACTCATCGACCCTGTTCTCGAGCTCGCCCGACACCTTTGCCGCGATCGACGCTGAAGTCGCGCGCGGGCACCAGCTGGCGGATGCGATCGAGCGGATCGCCTTTGGCCCATCGTCCTGACCATCACGATCGCTGAGGATTACCAGCCATGACCACATCCCCACCCCTTCATCTGGTCGCTCCTGCGGAGCCCAAGCCCTCGCCCGTCGAACCGCTTCACCCGCCATTGACCGAGCGCAAGGGCTGGCGCGGCCGCGGAGCCGACCTGTGCTTCATCACCATGAGAGCGAGCGGCTTCATCGGCTCGAGCTATCTCATGGCGCTCGGCGCCCCGCTGGTGTTTTTCCTCGCCGTATCGGGCGGGGATGGTCCCAGTCTCTTTGCGCATCTCGCCAACGTGGCCGACCGTTTCCTTGCGGCGGACCATGCCCGCCAGACCCAGTTTCTGGACGAGATCAAGCTCGTCGTAATCGCCGCCGCCACGCTGATCGCGGCGTGGCGCCTGCCCCGGTTTCTAAAGGATCTCGAGCGCGACCTTCAGGGAGGAAAGAAATGAAGAACATATTGGCAACAAAGAACTGGCGCGGCCTCGCTCTGAGCCCGACAGCGATGGTTCTGGCCGCGAGCATGATTGGCTCGACGCTGTGGGGCGTCTGGGCGACCGACCAGCTGCTCACTCTCGAGAAGCGCGAGGTTGTCACGGTCCAGCTGAGCCGGATCATGGGCGAGTTCATCGAAGCCGAAGCGCGCGCGGGCCGTCCCCCTGAGGAAACCCGCGCGCGCGTGGAGCTCTATCTGAAGGCTGTCGAGGCATCGGTTGAAGCACTCGGACGCGAGGGCCGCACGGTGCTTGTCGCAGAAGCGGTGGTCTCGGGCAGCGCGCCCGACTTGACCGAAAGCGTGCGCGCCGACGTGGCTCGGCGGGTTGGTGGTGTTCCCAATGCGCGGCGCTGACATCTTCGCCCGTTCGGCAACGGCCCGTCGCCTCGCCCTTCTCGCGGGCCTCGGCGCAGGCGCGATCGGCCTGACCGCACTCAGCGGCTTTGCCACCAGCCACGCGCTGATGATCAATGCGAGCCCGAGCCTGCCCTACTGGGCGATCTGGACGAGCCGTACCGGGATCCCGCAGCGCGGCGACATCATCCTGTTCACCCCGCCCGCCTCGCCGCTGCTCAAGACACACTTCGGGACGCGCCCCCAGCCCTTTGGCAAGATCGTTAGCGGCGTGCCCGGCGATCTGGTGTCGCGCGAGGGCCGGACTTTCCGTGTGAACGGCCGCGCTGTGGCAACCGCCAAGCCGACAAGCCGCCTCGGCGAACCGCTGGCGCTTGGCCCGACCGGGCGGGTTCCCGAGAACTGCTACTTCGTCACGACGCCGCACAAGGACGGCTTCGACAGCCGCTACGCCGCGATCGGATGGATTTGCCGTGAGCGCATTCTCGGGACCGGGAGACCGATCCTGTGAAGCGGCTCCTCGTCCCTGCCCTCATCATGCTTGCCTGCAGCGCGCCTGCAGCGGCAAAGGATTATGGCCAGCACGGCACGCTCTGGCCGGTGATCGAGCCTGACCTGCTCGAGCAGATCGAAGCGCGGCTCAGCCATCTGGAGGCGACCGGCGAGACCGCGCGTCTCAATGAACGCCTCAGGCAGCGCACAATCGCAAGGGTCAACCGGCCCGAGCCGGTTGCCGGCATCACCGAAGCTGTGACCCTTCGCAGCTGGCAGTTCGATCCCACCATCAGTGCCGAGCGGGATATTGCCGACGGCAAGGGCCGGATCATCATTGCGAGCGGCACGCGGGTCAATCCGCTCGACACGGTGTCGCTGCGCGCGCCGCTGGTGTTCCTTGATGGCGACGATCCGGCGCAGCTCGCCTGGGCGAGCGCGCGGTACGGCAAGACCAATGCCAAGCTGATCCTCGTGCGCGGCGCACCGCTCGCGCTTATGAAAGCGCGCCAGCGCCGGTTCTATTTCGATCAGGGCGGCACGCTCGTGACGCATTTCGGCATCCGTGCTGTGCCCGCCGTGGTCGAGCAGCAAGGCCGCATGCTCCGCATTACCGAAACACCGGTCAGACCCGGAGGTCGCGCGCCATCATGAACCAGCAAAACGCAATCATCCGCTGGGTTTGCGCGGCACTCCTGATGCTCGCTGTCAGCACGCCCGCCAGCGCGGATGCGGGCCCGGGCAAATGCACCGGCAAGTTCGTCAATCCGATCACCGATATCTGCTGGTCGTGCCTGTTTCCGATTTCGGTCGGAAGCCTCAAGATCTGGCCGTCGAACCGCCCCGACCCTGACAACCCGGATCTGCCTGTATGCCTGTGCGGGATCAGGCCGGGGATCGCGATGGGCTTCTGGGAGCCGGTGCGGCTTGCCGATGTCAGCATGAAGCCGTGGTGCTTCGTCAATCTGGGCGGGATGAAGGTCGATCCCGGCTTCGACATCGGGTTCAAGACCATGGCCGGGCCGTCGGCGGTGGGCGGGGCCACGCAATACCACTCGCAGTGGCATGTGCATTGGTACGCCTACCCGCTCATCTACTGGATGGAGCTGGTCGCGGATTTCCTGTGCCTTGAGGCAGGCTCGGTCGACATCCTCTATGTGAGCGAGATCGATCCGTTGTGGCAGGACAGCGAGCTCACCGCGATCATCAATCCCGAAAGCGTGCTCTTCGC
>CAYNDS010000331.1:0-3459 GCA_964395885.1 uncultured Solibacteraceae bacterium
ATGATTTGGCGCACACCTCGATCCGGTTCGGCATCGGCCGCTTCAACACGGAAGAAGAGATTGACTACACGGCGAACAAGATGATCGAAGTGGTGAACAAGCTGCGTGAGCTGTCGCCGCTTTGGGAAATGTTCAAGGACGGCGTGGACCTGTCCAAGGTGCAGTGGACCGCGCATTAAACGAGTTACTCCGGGAGGAAAACAACAATGGCTTATTCCGATAAAGTGATCGACCACTACAACAACCCTCGGAACGTGGGTTCGCTCGACAAGAACGACCCGAACGTGGGCACCGGCATGGTGGGTGCGCCTGAGTGCGGCGACGTGATGAAGCTGCAGATCAAGGTGAACCCGGAAACGCACGTTATCGAGGACGCGAAGTTCAAGACGTTCGGCTGCGGTTCGGCGATTGCCTCGTCGTCGCTGGCGACCGAGTGGCTGAAGGGCAAGTCGGTGGACGAGGCGCTGGCGATCAAGAACACGGACATTGTGAACGAGCTGGCTCTGCCGCCGGTGAAGATCCACTGCTCCGTGCTGGCCGAGGACGCCATCAAGGCGGCCATTGGCGACTACAAGACCAAGGCAGGAATGGGCGCAGCGGAGGCGGTCACGGCCTAATGGCTTCCCTGCAGGAGCTGGCGGCGGGTCTGACGCCGCCGGCGGAATCGGACAAAGTCGTTCACGTCACGCCGAAGGCGGTCCAGAAGATCAAGGCCGCTTTTGCTCGAGAGGGCGTGTCGGGAGGGGGGCTGCGGCTGGGCGTTCTCGGCGGCGGCTGCTCCGGCTTGAGCTATCAGTTCAAGTACGACCCGAAGCCGCGTCCGACAGACCACGTGTTTCACTTTGACGGCGTAGACGTCTATGTGGACAAAAAGAGCATCATCTACCTGAACGGGATGACGCTTGACTGGAAGGACTCGCTGGTGCACTCCGGCTTTGTGTTCGACAACCCGCACGCGACGAAGAGTTGCGGCTGCGGGACTTCGTTTACTGCCTGATCGCCCGTTTCGTCATGCTCTACTTCGAGGCCTTAGGCCTCTCTCCTCGCCTCTCGATCGATCTATCGGATCTCGAGAGGCGATTTTATTCGCGCAGCCGGGAGTTGCACCCGGACCGGTTCGCGCGGGCGCCGAAGGCGGAACAAGTCCGCGCGCTGGAGCTTTCCTCGGTTCTCAATGACGCCTATCGGACGCTGCGCGACCCGGTGGAGCGAGCCGAGTATGTGCTGAAGCACGAAGGCTTCGACATTGGCGAGCAGCGGTCCAAGGACGTTCCGGCGGAATTGCTGGAAGAGGTTTTTGAACTGAACATGGCGCTGGAGGAGTCCGACACGGCGCAGATTGAGTCGGCCGGGAAGCGGTTTTCGGCCATGATGGTCGAGATCGACGCGGAACTACAGACGCGGTTCGCGGCCTTCGATGCAGATCAGAACCGCAGCCACCTGCAGCAGATTCGCGGCATTCTGAACCGCCGGCGCTACATCGAGAATCTGGTACGCGACGTGCGCCAGCACTTGTCGGCGGAGACGCAACCATGAATACCTTTCAGATTGACTTTGGCGGCGGAGAGTCCGCGGGCAAGATTGTCGGCATCGACCTGGGAACGACGAACTCGCTTGTAGCCTACATGGACCTGACCGGACCTCGCATCCTGGGCGGCATTGTCCCGAGCATCGTCGCGGTGGACGAAGCAGGCGGCTATGTGGTCGGCAACGAGGCTCGCCCGATCCTGATCGAGAAACCGGAGCGTGCGGTTTACTCTGCGAAGCGATTGATGGGCCGCGGCTTGGCGGACATTGCCGGAGAGCGGCAGCATTTCCCGTTTCGCCTCGCCGAGCAGTCCGAGCAGGTGATCCGCCTGCACGTGGGCGGCAAGGTCCTGACGCCGCCGGAAGTGGGCGCGCAGGTCTTGCAGAAGCTGCGGGACCAGGCGGAGGCGGAGTTGGGTGAGCCGGTGACGCAGGCCGTCATTACGGTGCCGGCCTACTTCAATGACGCGCAGCGGCAGGCAACCAAGGACGCAGGGCGGATTGCCGGATTGGAAGTGCTCCGTCTGGTAAACGAACCGACGGCGGCGGCATTGGCCTATGGCCTTGACAAGCGAAACCAGGGCATCATCGCCGTTTATGATCTGGGCGGTGGAACGTTCGATATCTCGATCCTGAAGCTGCATGACGGCATCTTCGAGGTACTGGCGACCAATGGCGACACGCATCTCGGTGGCGACGACATCGACAATCTGCTGATCCGGATTGCCCTGGAAGACATTGCGAGCGAGTGGGGGGAAGACGTCTCGCACAACCAGCCGCTGGTGCAGACCTTACGGCAGAGTGTGATCCGGGCAAAGGAGCAACTCTCCTTTGTGCCGCAAACGACGATTGAACTGGAGTTCGACGGCCGGTCTTACCGGCGGGAAATCAGCCGGGCACTGCTGGAGCAGTTGATCACGCCGATCGTGGACAAGACGCTTGGTCCGTGCCGGCAATGCTTGCGCGATGCGGGCGTCACGGTGGAACAGATTGACGAAGTGGTTCTGGTCGGCGGCTCCACGCGGATTCCGCTGGTGCGCGATGCCGTGCGGCGGCTTTTCAAGGCGGAGCCTCACACGGAACTGAATCCCGACGAGGTGGTGGCACTGGGCGCGGCCGTGCAGGCGGGCATCCTTGCCGGCAGTGTCGAAGACACGCTTTTGCTAGACGTGACGCCCCTGTCGCTGGGCATCGAAACAATGGGTGGCGTGGTGTCGAAGCTGATCCATCGAAACTCCACCATTCCGGCCTCAGCGACCGAGCAGTTCACGACCTCTGTCGACGGGCAGCGGAATGTGTTGATCCATGTGCTGCAGGGCGAGCGCGAACTGGTGAAGGACTGCCGCTCCCTGGCGCGGTTTGAGCTGAAGGACCTGGACCCTCTGCCTGCGGGTCTGGCCCGCATCGAGGTGAGGTTCCTGATCGATGCGAATGGCATCCTGAACGTCACCGCTCGCGACGCGCGGTCGGGCAAGGAACAGACAGTCGAAGTGAAGCCGTCCTATGGGCTGTCCGACGAACAGGTGGAAGCCATGATTCTGGAGTCCATCGAGCATGCCGAGGAAGACTTCGCGGCGCGACAGGTGCGCGAGGCGCGCGTGGAAGCCGACCACATTCTGCTGGCCACCGAGAAGGCGAAGCAGAACGACGCGTGGAACGAGCTGAGCGACGAACAGCGGCAGACGGTGGACAACGCGGTGAACCGGCTGCTGCTGGCCTATCATTCCGACGACCATCACGTGATCCTGGCCCACATTGAGCAGTTGAATGAAGCGACGATGGCGCTGGCCGAGAACATGATGAACACGGCCGTGCGGGGCGCACTGCGCGGTACGAAGATCGATTAGGAGAGGAACCGGTCATGACCTGGTCCAACGCGGAAGACATCGGGATTGCGCTCTATGAGAAGTATCCGGATACGGATCCCAAGAC
>CAYNDS010000332.1:0-3439 GCA_964395885.1 uncultured Solibacteraceae bacterium
CGCGGCGGACAACGCCGGGGTGTCCAGGACGTTATCACTGACCGGCGAAACCACCAGCGCACCGGGCGGCAGCGGCTCAAAGCCCTCGCCGGTTGCCGAGCGCCACGCAATCCCGGCGGAGGAAAACTCAAACGCCCACGCCGGCGGCGGATCCGTAATCCAGCTTTTGAAACGCTCGAGAAGACTCACCGATCAGCCCTCAATGAAGGTCACCTTGTTGATCTCTTTGAGCGTCGTCAGCCCGTTGCGGACGCGATCGACGGCGCTTTCCCGCAGGAACGTCATGCCCTCGTCCCGCGCGGCGAGCTTGATCTGCGAGATCGGGCGGCGTTCCAGAATCAATTCCCGCACACGGTCCGTCAGATCGAGCAGTTCATGGATTGCGGTTCGGCCGCGATAGCCGGAACCGCCGCATTCAAAACACCCCTTGCCTTCGGAGAAGTCGAAGTCGCGCCACTCGGCCGGGTTCAGCCCGCCTTCGAGCAGCGTCTCCTCGTCATAGCGCACCGTCGTCTTGCAGTGCGGACAGATCAAGCGCACCAGGCGTTGCGCCAGCACGCAATTCAGCGCGGAAACAAAGTTATAGAGATCGACGCCGATGTTCAGAAATCGGCCGAGCACGTCAAACACGTTGTTGGCGTGGACCGTGGTAAACACCAGGTGTCCGGTGAGCGCCGCGTTGATGGCAATCTGCGCCGTTTCCTGGTCACGGATTTCGCCGACCAGCACTTTGTCCGGATCATGGCGCAGGATCGAGCGAAGGCCGCGCGCGAAGGTGAGGCCCTTTTTCTCGTTCACCGGAATCTGGGTGATCCCCTTGATCTGATACTCGACCGGGTCCTCGATCGTGATGATCTTGTCCTCGTCGTTCTTGATCTCGTTGATAGCGGCATAAAGCGTCGTGGTCTTGCCGCTGCCGGTGGGTCCTGTCACCAGCACCATGCCGTACGGTTCCTTGATGTAGCGGCGGAACTTGACGATGTCATGCTCGCCGAAGCCGACCACATCGAGCGTGAGCTTGGCGAACTTCTCGCTCATCGACTCCTTGTCGAGCACGCGCAGCACCGCATCCTCGCCATGCACGGTGGGCATGATCGAGACGCGGAAATCGATCAGGCGGCCCTTGTAGCGGACGCGGAATCGTCCATCCTGCGGCACGCGGCGCTCGGCGATGTCGAGTTCCGACATGACCTTGATGCGCGACAGGATGGTGGAGTGCCAGTCCTTGGCGATCGGCGGCATGGCGTACTGCAGCACGCCGTCGATGCGGTACTTGATGGCCACTTCCTGATCGCGCGTCTCGACGTGGATGTCGGAGGCGCGCCGTTCGAGGGCGTTGAAGATCGTGGTGTCGACCAGCTTGATCACTGGCGAAATGTCGGAGTCGGCGGCGAGCTTGTCGATCGACAGCGTCTCGTCGGCGTTCTCCTCGTCCCCGACCACGTCGAGCGTGAAGCCTTCGGTAACCTCCTCGAGCACGCGCTGGGACTGTTCGGTCTTCTTCAGCAGGTCGGCGATCTGCGACGGCGTCGCCACTTTCACCTTCAGCCGGGTGCCGAGCAGCAGGGTCAGTTCGTCGATCAGGTTCAGATCGCGCGGATTGGCAATGGCAATCTCCAGCACTCCGTTGTCGCGCTGGATCGGCACGAAGCTCGACCGGAACATGAGATCGACCGGGATCGACCGGAACAGGTCGTGGTCAATGCGGAGGTCGCGCAGGTCGACAAACTCGGCGCGGTAGCGCAGGGCGAGCTGCCGCGCACGCGCGACCTCATCTTCCGGGGAGCCGTTCACGGCGGGCAGGCGCACTCGGTCCGTAGCCATCTCTCAGACCGTTTGACGCGCCCGGGGTCGAAAACGTGCAGACCGAGACCGAACCGAAGTCTCGGCTGGCCGGTCAGTCCACCCGGCGCAAGTACCAGCCCCAGGCCCAGCCCGTCATTCCCCGATGGCTGACGCGGAACCAGTTGCCCGTCAACCCGTCGACGACGTCCCGAGGCCCTCGTTCACCAACCGCAACCGTCGCGCCGTGGTCGATTTTCGCCAGGCGAGCACTGGACAGGCGGGGCTCGGCCTTGAGCGCCAGAAACCCGTCGAACGGCGTCTCGGCAACGGCCCTGAATTCGACCGGGGATCCGTCGGCGGCGGGCGCCGATTCCTGCACACTGACCCGCCGCGCCTGCTTCTCATGGCGAAGCAGCGTTTCGACGTTCTGCTTCTCGGCATCGGTCAGAGAGCGCGCCACAGCATCGTTGTCCCGTTTCGGCGCATACCACGGAAACTTCTCGAAGTACGCTTGGAGATCCGCACGCCGGAAGACCCACCCGCGCCGGGCGAAAATCTCATTCCGGATCAGCTCCAACTGCGCCGCGGAGAGGTTGGCCAGTTCGGCTTCGGTCAGTGGCTTTGCCGCGGAATCGACCGCCGCACCGGCGACCTCCTTCGTCCGCATCGTCGGCAGGATTTGCTTGACAAAGGCCACGTATTCGCCGCGCGACAGCACACCGTCCTTCATCGCCACGCAGGCCGCGTACTTCCACGCCAGGAAACGGTAGACATCGGTGGGCAAGGCCTCCACTTCCTTCGCCTTGCGCTCTGCCGAAAGGCCGACCTTGGCCATGATGCGCGCCACGGCAGGAAAGGCGCCGCCCAACTCTCCGCTCAGGGTCGACGCGACTTCGGTGCTGGCTTTCGGCAGGAAGCAGTCGGTCTCGGACGCTCCCGTCTGCGCGGCCGCACTGCCGCTACAGGCCATCGCCAGGGTGGCCAGGCAAGCGGAGAAACGGAGTGTTGGCATAGCTGTCGCGGCAGATCGAGATTCTCACATCCGTTCTCGGGTCCTGGTCTGACGCGGCTGGTGGGCGATCGCTGGGCGCTCCTCCGGGAAGGAGAGAAAGGGCAAGCTGCTGCTCCGGCTTCCCCGGAGGCCCCCGCCCGGGTGAAATCGCGACAGGTGTACCGACCGCATCGAGCTGTGTGGATCCACGATCCACGGTCGCCGACTCTTCGCGCTCAAGCGGACCCCAAGAGTCGCAAGATCATCGAGGACGCCGAAGAAACAGCGGAATCGACGGGAACCGGAAGGAAGCGAACGTGGCGGCCGGGGTCCGGGACAGGGGCGGTGCTGACCGGTGAGAAGTCGAAGTTGAGGTTCAAGCTCGTTCCGCAGCACGCTGCAGCACAGCGTTCGGCAGCAGGTGCGGAACGGGTGATGATGGCATCCGCGCGTCGCTCTCAGGATCAAGGAGTTGCGACCCTGGCAGTGCTCGCCAGGGTGACGGAGCCCAAACAGAGCCATGCTCCAACGGGGAGATGCCTGTAAGCGATCTTGCACCGTCGCCAGCCGTCATTCTTGCTCAGGCGCGCCTGGCTGCGCTATAACCAGAACCACAGATTGGATGCCCACCGCCACTGTCCGCAAACGCGCTTCCTCCTCAAC
>CAYNDS010000333.1:0-3391 GCA_964395885.1 uncultured Solibacteraceae bacterium
CCCCGATGAATGCTCACGAACTCGCGGATCCGGTTGCGGTCTCCGATGCGGGTCCGGCTGGGTTCCCCGCGGTACTTCAAGTCCTGCGGAGCGACGCCGACCGTGACGTAGGGAAAGAAAACATTGCCGGCGCCGATCTCCGTGTCGCCTTCCGCGACAACGTGAGACATCAAGCGGGTTTCCGGACCGATGCGGACACCGGCACCGACGACGCAGTACGGCCCGATGTCGGCGGAGGGGTCTACCTGAGCCGCGGGATCAACGACCGCCGTTGGATGGAGGGGCATCGGCGACTCCCGGACGATCGATTACGGCACACATCAGGTCGGCCTCGGCAACCACCTTGCCCTCCACCAGAGCCTTGCCGCTCACCTTGGCGGCGGTGCGGCGGAAGTTGGTGATCACGGCTTCGATGCGCAACTGGTCGCCCGGTTCAACGGGCTTCCGGAACCGCGCGTTCTCGATGGCGGCCAGCAACATCAGCTTCTTGTGGGCGTCCTCAACCTTCTTCCCGATGAGCACACCGGCCACTTGCGCCATGGCTTCCACGATCAACACGCCGGGCATGACGGGCTTTTCCGGAAAGTGGCCTTGGAAGAAGGGCTCGTTGATGGTGACGTTTTTCAGGCCGACAATGCGCATTTCTTCGAACTCGACGATGCGGTCAACCAGCAGAAAGGGATAGCGATGAGGCAGTACGCCCTTGATCGCCAACAGATCGAAAACCATGGACTTCTGGCTATCATAGCAGCGTGGACCCCATACTGGCGCATATCCGTTTGAAACAAAACGACTTGATTTCGTTTTTGCGGAATCTGGTGGAGATCGAAACGCCGAGCGGCGACTACAGTGCGATTGCGCGCTTCAATTCGTGCTTCGCACGCGAGGCGAACAAAGTCGGCGGCTGCGGGCGGGCGGGCTCGCACGGGGAACACTTGCTCGCTTCGTTTGATCTGCCGGGTCCAAAGCAGCGCGAGGGTCGCGTGCTTGGCCTGGGACATTCCGACACGGTGTGGCCGGTGGGAACGCTGGCCACCATGCCGTGGCGGCAGGAGCACGGGCGATTGTGGGGACCGGGCGTGCTGGACATGAAAGCCGGCTTGGCGTCGTTTCTGTTCGCCGTGCGCGCGTTGCGGGAGCTGAAGATTCCGGTACGCCGCGAGGTTTCTCTGCTCATCGTCGCTGATGAGGAGGTTGGTAGCCAAGACTCCCGCTGGCTGACCGAACTCGAGGCGAAGAAAGCGACAGCGGTGCTGGTGCTGGAACCGGGTACGGGTCTGGACGGGAAGCTGAAAACCGCCCGAAAGGGCATCGGTGAGTACACGGTCCGAGTGGACGGCGTGGCAGCACACGCCGGGGTGGACTACACGAAGGGTGCCAGCGCGATTGTCGAACTCGCGCGGCAGATCGGTGTGATCCAGGGTTTTGTGGATTTGGACCGCGGAGTGACGGTGAACCCGGGCGTGATCCAGGGTGGGACGCGACGCAACGTGATTGCGGCGGAAGCGACGGTGGGTGTCGATTTTCGAGCACCGAAAATGCGCGACGCAGCGGCGCTGGAAAGAAAGTTCCGGTCCTTGAAGCCGTTCGACAAGCGCTGCCGGGTGACCGTGGAGGGCGGACTGAACCGTCCGCCGATGGAGCGCTCGAAGGGTGTGGTCAGCCTGTTCCGTCTGGCCCGGAAGTTGGGCGCGGAGCTTGGCGTGACGGTGGAGGAATCGGCAACGGGTGGCGGCTCCGACGGCAACTTCACCGCGGCACTGGGTGTGCCGACACTCGACGGATTAGGCGCGGTGGGCGAAGGCGCGCATGCTCCTCACGAGAGCATTCTCGTCGACCGAATTGCGGACCGGACCGCTCTGCTGGCCAAGCTCATTGCCGCGATTTGACCTTTTGCGCTCCGCTTCGTTACGATGTTCTTGCGGGGTGGAGCAGCCTGGTAGCTCGTTGGGCTCATAACCCAAAGGTCGTAGGTTCAAATCCTACCCCCGCAACCAACCCGCTGGCATCTCTGCCCGTTTCCCTTCAGTTCAGGAAGTACGTCCGATACAGTGTGTCTCGCTGGCGCGGAACGAAGCCGGCATCGCGGATCATGGCGCGCAAGTCCTCTTCCGTCGCATGGTGGCGGGCGCCTGCCTGGCTGACCACGTTCTCCTCGATCATGATCGAACCGACGTCGTTGCCGCCGAAGCGCAAACCCAACTGGCACACCTTCAGCCCCGGCGTGACCCACGAACTCTGGATGTTCGGGATGTTTTCGAGATACAGCCGCGAGATGGCCAGCGTCTTCAGGTACTCGACCGCGGTGGCTTCTTCCTTCACGAAACGGCCGAGCGAAGTGTTCTCGCGCTGAAACGCCCACGGGATGAAGGCGGTGAAGCCGCCGGTCTCTTCCTGAATCTGGCGCACCAGGTCGAAGTGATTCATGCGCTGCTCGATCGTCTCGCCGCAGCCGAACATCATCGTCGCCGTGGTGTTCATGCCGAGTTGGTGAGCCGTGCGGTGGACATCCACCCACTCCTGCACGGTGCACTTCAGACGGCTGATCCGTTGCCGCACCGCATCGTCGAGAATCTCGGCGCCGCCGCCCGGAACCGACTGCAGGCCAGCATCCCGAAGGCGCTTCATCGTGTCGTACAGCGTGATCCCGCTGACCTGCGCGATGTTGGTGATCTCCGGCGCCGAGAAGCAGTGCAGCCAGATGCGGTCGCCGAACTTCGTCTTGATCGCGCGCAGCATGTCCTCATACCACTCGATCTTGAGATCCGGATGCAGACCGCCCTGCATCAGCACGCCGGTGCCGCCGAGATCGATCGTCTCCTGAATCTTTTCGAAGATCGTTTCGATGGGGAGCACGTAGCCTTCCTTGGATCCCATCGGCCGGTAGAAATTGCAGAAGCTGCAGTATTCGGTGCAGAAGTTGGTGTAGTTCAGGTTGCGGTCGATGATGTAGCTGACGACATTTTCCGGGTGCAGCTTGCGGCGGACGGCGTCGGCCGCCATGCCGATGCCCACCAGGTCCGGCGAACGGAACAGATCGAGCGCTTCTTCACGAGTCATCATACGGACACTTGCTCCATTATGGCGGCCAAACGCCAATACTCGTCGAGACCACGGCGCTCCTCAGCGCCGATTTCGTAGTGAATGGACCGCGTCAGGTAATCGCGCGCGAGTTCCAATGGCAGTTCGCGGCGCGCCGCCTCGCGCGGGAGAACTGTGTCCAGTTGCGAACGCCCGAACTCGTACGAGGCGCGGAAGGGCAGGTCCCAACTGCGCCGTCCGGCCCAGAGCGCGAACACCATCGGCAAGCCGGTCAGGTTCCACCACTCCTGGCCAAGGTCATGGACGAAATAGGGCAGCTGGGACGGTTCCAGGCGCAGTGCCGGATCCC
>CAYNDS010000334.1:0-3388 GCA_964395885.1 uncultured Solibacteraceae bacterium
TCCGGCAGGTACCGGAAGCGCGGATGGCCATAGAAGTCGTCGGCGTCGTGCAGCACCAGAACCGCAAAGTCCGCTGCGTCTCGAAAGACACCACTCACCGTGAATCCGTTGGCCGTCGCGGAGTGCAGCGCCGCCGCCGCGCCGAGCGAGTCAAAGCCGCGCAGCGCGAGCGTACGATTCGGTTGTAGCTTGTAGATGCGTTCCGGCATGCCCGCTTCATGCTCGGCCCCGGGAAACACGGTTTGCAGCCTGCGCGGGGCTGACATGCTGATAACGAACGGGAAACAGGCACGCCCGGCCTGTGACTGCGTTACACTCCACCGCATGCGCAATCGCATTTTCGTACTGGCCGCTGTTGCGGCCGCTTTCGGACTGGGCCACTACAACGGCGTGAACGCCGCGGGCAAAAACCGCGTCTATGAACTCCGCACGTACACGACGCATCCCGGCAAGTTGAACGACCTGCTGGCCCGCTTCCGCAACCATACCACCAAGCTGTTTGAGAAGCACGGCATGAAGAACATCGGCTACTGGGTGCCGCAGGACGACAAGCTAAAGGCCAACACGCTGATCTACATCGTGAGCCACGAAAGCAACGAAGCGGCCAAGAAGTCCTGGGATGCGTTCCGCGCCGAACCGGAGTGGCAGAAAGCAGGCACCGAATCCGAGAAGGCCGGCCCGATCAACCAAAAAGTGGAGGCCGTGTACCTGGATCCCGTCGACTTCTCCGCGCTGAAGTAGTTCAACAGTTGTAACAGAGAGCGCGTGCTAGGCTGACAAGCGAAGCCTGCCTGGCACGCGCATGAAACCCACACGACGAGACCTGGGCCTAATGGCCCTTGCCCTGCCCGCTTCCGCCGCCGGCACCGATCCGAAGCCCTATACCGGCGCGCTGGATGGCCACGAAGCACAAGTGAATCTGGATGCGTTCGATCCCGTCGCCTGGACACGGAAGCGCGCGGCCGAGGCGCCGCTGCGGCTGGCCTACAAGTCCGCCGGTGCAAAAGAAACCGCCGCGTGGCAGAAGCGCCTGCGCGCGAAGGTTGTCGAACTACTGGGCGGCTTCCCGCCGGAGCGTCCTCCCGTCTCCGCGCAGAAGCTCGAAGAGCGTGACTTCGGCCGCTATCGCCGCCAGAAGTTCGTCTTCGAGTCGCGGCCCGGCGTGGCCGTGCTCGCCTACGTGCTGACACCCGCGGGGAACAGTGGCAATCTGCCCGCGCTGATTGCCATCCCGGGCCACGGACGCGGTGTCGATGACATCGTCGGCGTCACTGCCGAGGGCAAGGACCGTACGGACCATAGCGGCTACCAGCACGACTTCGCGCTGCAGGTGGTGGAAGCCGGCATGTGCGCCGTCGCTATCGAACCCATGGCTTTCGGATGCCGCCGCGACGCGACAACGAAGAAGAAGGGACTGGGCGCCTCCGCCTGTCAGCCCGCTGCGGGGGCGGCTCTGCTGCTGGGCGAAACCATGATCGGCTGGCGCGTCTTTGACGTCATGCGCACCATCGACTGGCTGTCCTCGGTTCCTGGCATCGACAGCAGCCGCATCGGCTGCCTGGGTATCTCCGGAGGCGGTACGGTCACCACGTTTGCGGCCGCGCTGGACACGCGCATTCAAGCGGCCATGGTCTCCGGCTACATGAACACTTTCCGCGACAGCATCGTCAGCCTCTCGCACTGTATCGACAATTACGTCCCGGGCATCTTGAACTGGGCGGAGATGCATGACGTGGCGGGCCTGATCGCGCCGCGGCCTTTGTTCATCGAGTCCGGCGACAGCGATCCGATCTTCCCCGTCGATGCCGCGCGATCGGCCTTCGAGAAGTTGAAGCCGGTTTGGGCCGCGCTGGGCGCGCAGGACAAGGTACAGCAGGAGGTCTTCGCCGGAGATCACTTCTTTCACGGCAAAGCGGGTATTCCCTTCCTGCGATCGCAGTTGATCGGCTGATCCCAACACGAATCATGAACGTCACCATCATCGGAACCGGATACGTCGGGCTGAGCACCGGCGTCTGCCTGGCCTACATCGGCCACAACGTCCGCTGCGTTGACACGGATGCGCGCAAGGTGGAGATGCTGCGTCAGGGCAGGTCTCCGATCTTTGAGCCGCACCTGGAAACCGTCATGGCCGACGTCGCGCCGAGGCTGGTGTACACCACCAACGTGGCCGAGGTGGCGCCGGACAGTGACGTGATCTTCCTCGCCGTTGGGACGCCGCCGTTGCCGAGCGGCAGCCCGGACCTGCAGTATCTGCGCGCCGCCGCCGCCGAGTTGGGCCCCCACCTGGGTGACCGCTTCGTGGTGATCGTCAACAAGTCCACCGTGCCTGTCGGTTCCGGCAACTGGGTGGATGCCATCGTGCACGAGGCCGCGCCGGACGCCAACTTCTGCGTCGCCTCCAATCCGGAGTTCCTTCGCGAAGGCGCGGCACTGGCGGACTCCCTTTATGCGGACCGCATCGTGATCGGCGCCGACAATCAGCAAGGTATCGACCGCCTCTATCAGCTCTACCGGCCGATCCTCGACCAGAGCTTCCCCGCCCCGTCGTATCTGCCGCGCCCGGAAGATGCCACCTCCGTTCCGCTGGTGACGACGGACCTGGCTACCGCGGAGCTCATCAAATACGCCGCCAATAGCTTCCTCGCGCTCAAAATCAGCTACATCAACGAAATCGGCCGTCTGGCTGCGCGCGTGGGGGCGAACGTGCAGCAGATCGCCCGCGGCATCGGTCTCGACCGCCGCATCGGTCCGCGCTTTCTGCAAGCCGGCCTCGGCTGGGGTGGGTCCTGCTTCGGCAAGGACACCTCCGCGCTGCTGGCTTCGGCAGCCGAGTATGGTCTCGACCTGCCGATCGTCCGCGCCGGTCGCGACGCCAACTATCGGATGCGGGGCCTGGTGGTGGAGCAACTGACGCAGTCGCTGAAGATCCTAAAGGGCCGTACCGTCGGCCTGTTGGGCCTTGCCTTCAAGCCGGACACAGATGACCTGCGTGACGCTCCGGCACTCGACATCGCACAGCGTCTGATCGAGCGCGGCGCCCGTGTGCGCGCCCACGATCCCGTGGCCCTGGACAACGCCCGTGCCCAGTATGGACACCTCGAAATCCAGTTCTGCGAAAGCGCGGAGCAGATGGCCGTCGGCGCCGACGCCCTGGTGCTGGTCACCGAGTGGGACGACTATCGCCGCCTGGATTACGGCGCCTTAAGGGGCGCCATGCGCCAACCCCTGATGCTGGACGGGCGCTTCTTCCTCGATCGCGCCGCGCTGGAGAGCCACGGCTGGCAGTACGCCATCGTCTGCTGACCCTGTGACATAATCGCGGGGTTCATGCGCGTTCGTCACGGCGTCTTACTGCTTCTCTTTCTGCTTTCGATCATCACGTACC
>CAYNDS010000335.1:0-3374 GCA_964395885.1 uncultured Solibacteraceae bacterium
GGCAGGCGGGACCCTTTGCCTTCAGTGACGGCAGCGTGCGAGCCATCGCGCGGACACTGGGCGAGAATCTGCGGCGGGACCTGCGGCTGGGGGCGTACGGCGAAAAGTGGCAGGAGATCCCGGGCTTGGTGCCGCCGACGAACGCGGCAGGCGCAACCAGCTTGTTCAGTGCGGGATCGCTGGGTGCGCTGACGGGCCGCGTCTTCACGGACCCGGCGGTGGCTGCGGAGCTCCGGGCCCTTCTGGCTCGAGCTGACAGTGCGGCTAAGGCGGGGGACATCCGCACGGCGCAGGCCGCGACGGATCAGTTCCTGCGGCGCGTGGAGGCTTCGGCCCCGACGATCCAGCCGGGCAACCGTCCCGCGGCGGTGGTGAGCAATGCGGATGCCGAAGCCGTGATCGGCCTCGGCCTCGTGTTCCGGCCCTACTAGCGTTGCCGCGAGCTAGGCGGTCTGCAGCCGCAGATCGCCTGGTTCGACGACAAGCGACTGGGCGGTCGACACCGGCGCGCCGGGCCTGGTGACGAACTCGACGGTGCGATAGTCGGTGCGCCAGGCCTTCGCGGTTACCTCGCAACGGAGGTAGCCGCGTTTGCCGTTGAAGTACTTGATCTGAGGGTTAACGCGGAGCACGTCGTCCGTTCGCGGGTTGCTGACGACCCCATCGCCGCCGGAGGAGATCGAGGTGCTGACGAACTCCGCGGCCAGGCACTTGGAGTTCGTCTCCATCGCCTCGCGGTGCAATTGGCAGGCCCAATTGGCGTGCACATCGCCGGTGAGGATGACGGCGTTGCGTCCCGCTTGCTCCAGCGTATCGGAGAGGCGCTTTTGCGCCAGCGGGTAACCGGACCAGGAATCCATGTTGTACATCTCGCCCGCGCTGGGATCGAAGTCTTGCAGCGTAACGAAGATCTGCTGGGCGAGGACGTCCCACTTCGCCGCGGAGGAACGAAGGCCTTCGGCAAGCCACTGCTCTTGCGCCGCGCCCATCAGCGTCTGGGCTGCGTCGTTCCGCTCCGCGCAGGAAGCTTTCGTGTTGTCACCGCAGGGCTGATCGGAGCGATATTGACGCGTGTCGAGCAGGTGGATGCGCGCAAGGCCACCCACCTCCAGCCGTCGGTACAACTGCAGCCGGGAGCCGACCGGCTTTGAGAACAGACGAAGCGGAAGGTGCTCATAGTAGGCCTGGTAGGCGGAAGCACGGCGTTCCAGGAACGTGGTCCGCGGCTGCCCCTTCTCTTCTCCCAACTCATGGCGCCAGTCGGCGTGGTTGTTCGCCACTTCGTGGTCGTCCCACACCGTCGCCCAAGCGAAGCGCTGATGGGCGCGCTGCAACAGGGGATCAGTCTTGTAGAGCGCGTGGCGGTTGCGGTAGTCGGTCAGGGTGAATGTTTCTGCTTCCCCTTCCGGCCGGATCTTGCCCTTGTAGCCCTTCTCGTAGATGTAGTCGCCGAGGTGGAGAACCAGATCCAGGTCCTCGTCGGACATGTGCTGGTACGCCGTCCAGAGCCCCTGGCTCCACTGCTGGCAGGACGCGACACCGATGCGCCACTTGCCCGGGTCCTCCGTTCGCGCCGGCGCCGTGCGAAAGCGGCCGACTGGGCTCTGCGCACCCGCGGCTTCAAATCGATACCAGTACCATCGCCCCGGCTTCAGACCCGACGCCTCGACGTGAACGGAGTGCGCCAGCATCGGCGTCGCCATCTCGGTACCGCGAGTCACCACGCGCCGCAGTTGCTCGTCCTCGGCGATGACAAATTTCACCGGGACGTTGACGTCCGGCATTCCCCCGCCTTCCGTCGGCTTCGGCGCCAACCGGGTCCAGAGAACGATTCCGTCCGCCACGGGTTCGCCCGAAGCGACTCCCAGGGAGAACGGATTCCCCTGCAACTTCAAAGCGGCGCGGACGGGCAGCCCATTCGACGTGGCCAGCGCCAGGGCAGAAGCGAACAGATCGCGGCGGCTCAGCATGAACAGATCTTCACAGATGCGTGTTACATCAGGATGGCGAGCCGCCGCATTCGGCAGGCTAGAAGTAAAATTTCAACCCGAGCTGAATACTGCGTCCCGGCAATGCCGAGGTAATCACGCCGAAGCCGGCGCCGCCCGAGGCGTTATTGTTCGGCTGGTTCAGGCTGACGTTGTTGAACGCATTGAACAATTCGCCGCGGAACTGGAAGTAGCGCGACTCCGACACGCGGAAGTTCTTGGTGAAGGTCAGGTCCCAGTTGCGCAGACCGGGACCCCATTCCGTGTTGCGCCCCGCCGATCCAAACGGCCCGGTAGCGTTTGAAACAGGGACGTAAGCCGCGCGATTGAACCAGAGATTCGCCGTCCGGTCCTCGAGAGCCGACGAGACTCCGGGAACGACGTTGGCGCGCTGCTGACGTTCGCCGCCGAGAGCGCATTCGCCGCACTGATTCGAGGTAATCGTAAACGGCAAGCCGGATCGCCAGTTCCAGATGCCGCCGAACTGCCAGCCGCCGAGAACGGCTTCCGCCAGCCAGTTCGAGCTGGACAGGAATCGGCGCCCTTTGCCGAACGGCAGTTCGTAAATCCAGTTCGTCACGCTGACCAACTGGATCACGTTGTTTGACAGCGCCCACTCATTGCGGAAGTCGCGGGCGTTCTGCGGCGTCAGCGAGCCGTTTGGATCGTTCCAGGCGCCGACGTTCTCCATCCCGCGAGCATAGGTGAAGGATTGCAGCAGGCTCAGTCCGCGCGAGAAGCGCTTTTCCAGCCGGGTCTGCAGGGAGTGATACTTGCTGGACCCGCCGGAGTCCATGTACTGGATGTCGGCAAACTGGCGGAACGGACGGCGCTGCGGCAGCGTGGCTCCCGCGCCCGGCGTTGTCGCCTGATTCCCGTTCCAGAACCGCGTGAGCGTGTTGCCGCGATTGCCCACATAGCCGACTTCAAACACCCAGTCCCGCGCCAGCGAGTACTGCAACGTGAGATTCCACTGCTGCACGTAGCCGTCGCGATAGTTCGGATCATTGGCGCGGAGAATCTGATCAGAGGGCAGCGCCGTGGCGAAGAAGTTCACGGGAGGTCCACCGTCAAGCGTGATCGGATTGACGGTGGCGCGCGACTGCGAACGGAACAGATCCCGCACGAACGGCGGATTCATGCCCAGCAGACCCTCGCGCCCCTGCCGGTTCGTGAAGTTGTAGAACACGCCGTAGGCGGAACGGATCACCATCTTCTGCCGCACCGTCCAGGCAAGGCCAATCCGCGGCGAAAAGTTGTTGCGATCCGCACGGATCAGCGCATCGCCAATCGCGCCGGAGTCTCCCGGATAGATCTGGCGCCCGGTGTTCAGATCGAAGTTCATCACCCGGTCGAACTTCTCGCGCAGCGGCGTCCCGTACTCAT
>CAYNDS010000336.1:0-3323 GCA_964395885.1 uncultured Solibacteraceae bacterium
GTGGAACTCACCACGCGGCGTTGGCTTCCCGTCAGGAGCGACATCTTCACGCTGACCGCCGGAGAGCGGCACACGGTCGGCATCGATGTCTTTCGGGATGCCGATGCCTGGCAGGCGCACTTCATCCGATGGAACGATCTGCCGCCGAGCTTCAGTCGACTGCGGTCACTGCTCGACGTCTCGCCCGCGTTGCGCCTGCAGCGGGGGGCCGCGACGGTGCTCGGCCGCTGGACGGGACGCGCCTATGATCGTGCCGGCACGCGGGATCTGGTGCTGGCCAAGACCGCGCTGCTCAATCTCTATGCCAAGCTCGGCGGCTGGTGGCGCTTCCTGCGGGAACTCTTGACCATTGATCGGGAACGGTTGGTGGCGATTGCCGATCCGGCACTGGCGCTCGAAGCGCGCCTGGCCGCCGCCGGGCCGGACTACCGCTTCGCCGACTCGACCCTGCACCGGAAGAACATCCCGCCCGGCTACCGCATCGCCGAGATGTTCAGCATCAAGTCGCGCGAGGAGATGGGCAATCTGCAACTCACTCTGGCCCGCGCGGACCGCGACGGCGTCGAGGTCTGGCTGGCCGACTGTGACATCGATGAAAACGGGACGTGGCTGCGCCATCTGGCCGACATTCTGCGGCATCAGTTCACCGGCGGCACGCACCCCTATGACGTGCACGAACTGCTGAAGCGCGAGAACGCTGCGCGCGATCTCGGCTACACGCTGCGGCCTATAGCTCTTTGACGCGAATGTGGGAGTACTCGATCCACTTGCCCATCTGGTGCGCCTGCAGCATGAGCGGGCCCCCGTCCAGCAGCTTCAGATTGCCGTAATCGACCACGGTGTCCCCGTTGATGCGGACGATGCAGCGCGCATCCTTGACGATCAACTGGAACGGAAACCACTGCTCCGGCTCAATGCGCGGATACGGATTGGCGCGCGCGTAGTGATACAGAGACCCCGTCGGGTAAACGGCGCCCTCCACGTCGTGGATCTGGATCTCGTAATGCTTCATCGTGTCCAGGCTGCCCGCGCCGCGGAAGATCATCCCGCCGTTGGAATGCCTGGAAGCGCGGATGTAGCACTGCCACTCGAAGTCGCGGAAGCTGCGCCGTGTGGCCAGATAGCCCAGCCCGTCGCCCCGCAGCGTCGTGCCCAAGGCTTCAAACGTCGGCTTCTGCAGGACGGTCCAGTTCGCTTCGAGATCGGACGGCTTCGAGTACAGATCGATCCACTTCTCCTTCGCGGGCAGTTCCTCAATCGTGAAGCCGCGGAAACGCAGCGGGTAGCTGAGGGACTCAATGCCGATGTAGCCGGAGCGCAGCTTATGCCGCAGCGCCGGATGAGCGTCGCAGTCCAGGTCCTGCACCAGCGCGTCGTTGATCCAGACCTTCAGGCTCGGCCAGTCCAGGCGGATGCGGACGGTGTTCCACTCGCCTTTCGCCTTCACGTTGACCAGCTTCGGGGCCACCACGGGAAAGATGGACCCGATCGATTCGGCCAGCGGCGGGTCATCCTGCTTCTGAAACAGGTTCAGCTTGAAGCCGCATTCCGTCGGGCGGCCATGCAGAGGCGCGCTGAAATAGATCCCGCCGTTGGCCCAGCCCTTCAGAAAGACTTCGCAGCGAAGGTCGAAGTTCTCAAACGTGCGGTCCGTGCGCAGCCACGTCGGATAGCTGGAGCCGGGATGGACGACGATGGCGCCGTCCTCGACATAGAACGCGGATTCCGGACCATGGACGACGGTCCAGCCCCGCAGAGTGCGGCCGTCGAAAAGAGTCACCGGAGCCGGGAGGCTGAGGGCCGAGGCCGCGCCTGCCGTCGCCATCAGGAAGCTTCGCCGATTCATCGCTATCGAGGATACCGTGCTCCGCCACGGTGGGGACACCTATAATCGGCAAGTGACCTCGACGCCCGATGTCGCCCATCTGCATACCTACTTCCTCTTCCCGTTTTCCATCGACCGGGAGAGCGTGCTGCGGCATCACGGGCAGATTTGGCGGGGGCGGCGATGGATCGACGGGCTGGACGACTGGATCGGCCAGCATCAGGGCTACAACGAGATCTGCCGCCGCCTCGGCAGTTGGCGGCGCGCGCCGCTGACGCGCTTCGACATGGATTCGCGCGCCTACCAGGACATGGTGTTCTTCCACCCGTTTGTCCGGCGGATCTTCTTCGACACGGGCGGGGCGGCGCGGTCTCCGGGTGAGCAGGAAAGCCTGGTGCATCGCTATGAGATTCCGCTTCCGGCCGATAGCCGCCTGACGCTGGAGGCGGCCGACAGCCGCAAGCGCATGGCGTCGGTGGAGGTGACGGACCTCAAACTGCACCTGTTCGCCAACGGAATCGGCATCCTTTCGATCGGCGTTGAAGCCGCGGCCATCCCGGCGCGGGAGGCGCTGTGGATCAACGAAATGATGCGCAAGATCTACCCGTCCAGCGGGCGCCAGCGCCGCGAAGGGCGCGTGCCAAACCGCCTGCGCTTCGTTCTGGAGCATGAGGGCGAACTGCAGACCCTCACCGAGGAGACCTTCCAGGTCTGCCACATTCGCGCATTCCAGCCGCCCGTGTCCTCCATCGTGACCTCACTGCTGTACTTTGCCGATTACCCGATGCAGGAGTATGAGCCGGTGCTCGATGAGCGCATGATCGTCTACAGCTACGTCGCGCTCGATCCCAAGACCGTGCCGGAGCGTTGGCGCACCTCCGACGGGTACCGGCAACTGCTCAGCCGCGCCCTGTACGTCGATCAGTTCGGCGAAGGCTATCGCTACGATCCGGAATTCATCGGGCGGCTGATGGAGCGGCACGTTTACCGCCGCTGGGCGCATGAAGGAACCTACTTCGGTTTCACCAGCTATTCCAATCTGACGGTGACCTTCGGGGAGTTCGACTGCGGCGATCATCAGTTGCGCGAGGGCTTTCTCATCCACCGGATGTTCGACTCCCGCTACTACCTCATGATGCTGGTGGCGCTGTTTTACCGCGCGACGCTGCTGGACTTCGCGGAACGCGTCGCGCTGGTTTCGCGCAAGTTGTACGAAGACTTCGACGATGAACGGCTGTCGCAGGAGACGATTCAGTTCGTCAACGGGCTGCGCACGGAGTTCATGAACTTCTCCAACTACTGGCACTTTGACGAACTGGCGAACAAGGACGAGGAGACCGACCACTTCCAGATGCAGTGCGACGCCTTCCGCATTTCGCCTATGAAGGCCGACACGGAGCGGGAAATCGAGCGGATGCATCAGGCGCTCACCGAGTACTATCAGGCGCGAAACACGCAAGCCGTCAACCGGCTGGCGATGGTGAGCATGATCCTGGGC
>CAYNDS010000337.1:0-3285 GCA_964395885.1 uncultured Solibacteraceae bacterium
CCTTCACCTTGACCACCTGGCCGCGCGTGCCGCGGTTATCGATCTCTTCTCGCAAAATCACTTCCATGATCGAGATTCCTTTCTTGCTGGCCGCCGCGGCTAGTCGCGGGAGTTAAACGGCAGCAGCGCGATGTTGCGCGCCTGCTTGATCGCCCGCGTCAGCCGCCGCTGAAACGCCGGGCTGGTTCCGGTGATGCGCCGCGGCAGGATGCGGCCGTTCTCGCTGATGAACTGCTTCAGAAGCGCCACATCTTTGTAGGTGATGTCGTCGATCTTCTCGACCGAGAACTTGCAGACCTTCTTCCGCCGAAAATACTTGCCCCGGGTGACCAGCGCCTTGTCGCCGCCGGTCGGACGCATGGAGGCCGCAATCGGCCGTCCGCCTCGTTGTTGTTCCGCCATGGTTCTCGTCTCTCCTTGTTCCGAACCTTACGAATTCGACTCGGCCGTCTCCGGCGCTGCCGGTTGCGGGGCAGCCGGAGCCGGAGCCGCGGGCACGCCCGGTGCCGGTGCGCCCGGCGCCGCCGCCACAGGCAACGGAATCGACGGGGCCACGGGTGCCGGCGGCTTGCGCTTGGCGCGCTCCTCGCGCTTCTTCTTCCGCTTCTCCACCCACTTCAGCTTCTCGTCCAGGCGGACGGTGAGGAACTTGATCACCAGATCGTTCACGCGCAGGCGGCGCTCCACCTCGCGCACCGTCTCGGCCTTGGAACTGAAGGTGACCACGAAATACGTGCCCTCGCCATACTTGGCGACCTTGTAGGCCAGCTTCTTCCGGCCCCACTCATCCACCTTCTCGATCTTGCCGCCCTGGTCGGTGACGGTCTTCGACAGCTGCTCGACAACGGACTTCGTTTCTTCTTCCGTCGCGTCCGGCTTGACGATGAAAACCTCTTCGTAAAGTCTCATTGACTCCCCTTACTCCTTGGACTTTGCGTCCGCTGAGGGCGCGGCCGTTTCCGCCTTGCGGTTGAAACGCGCCATGGCCTGTTCGACGCCCTCGCCAATTACGGATTCGATGGCCTGGCTTGCCAGATCCAGCACCGTATCCAGTTCCTGCCGCTGCCCCCGCCCGAAGGCCGAAAGCAGATAATCCTTGCCGCCCCGCCGCCCCTCGCCGGGGTGCACCCCGATGCGGACGCGCGGAAATCCCTGCGTTCCAATCGACCGGATCACGGAACTCACCCCGTTATGTCCGGCCGCCGACCCCTCCCGCCGCACCCGCAGATGCCCGAACGGAAGCGCCAACTCGTCGTACACCAGCAACAGCTCATCCGGCCCGAAGCCGTACTTTGCCATCAACTGCTTCACCGACCCGCCGCTTTCGTTCATGTACGTCTGCGGCTTGGCCAGCACCCACTCCCGGTCGCCCCGCAGCCCCACCTCGGCCAGGCACTCCTTGCGGTGCACCCGAACCTGGTGGCGAGCGGCGAAGCGGTCGAGCGCCAGAAACCCGGCGTTATGTGGCGTCCATTCGTATTCCGGGCCGGGATTGCCCAGCCCGACGATGAGCCACCGCCCGCGCTCCGGGAGCTCTCGCGCCGGCACGGCTTACTTCTTCTTCTTGTCGCCGGTGGCGTCAGCCCCGGCTTCTTCCTTCTTGCCCTTCTTGATGACCTCGGGTTCGCTGCCCGTCGCCGCCGCACCCTCGGCCGGTGTCGCCGCCGCTTCGGCGCGCAGCGCCACCACGTGCGAGATCACCATATCCGGCGCCGACAACAGTTTCATGGTCCCAATCATCGGAATGTCGGAGGCGCGAACGCTCTGTCCGATCATCAGGTCAGCCACGTCCACCGTGAAGTGCTCCGGAATTTCGTCCGGCAGGCAGTCGACTTCCACTTCGCGCGTCACAAACTCGTAGTGACCGCCCTGGATCTTGACACCCTTCGGATCGCCCGTCGTATGCACGGCCACCTTCACCTGCAGCCGCTTGGTCAGATCGATCCGCTTCAGGTCCACATGCAGCAGGCTGCCGCGCACCGGGTCGTGCTGCCAGTCGACGATCATCACCGGCACGGTTTCCTTGCCGGCAATGTCGAGGTTGAAAATCGTGTTGTGCCCGGTCGAGCTGTGCAGGATCTTGTTGATCTCGCGCGGCGCCACCGCCACCGCGACCGGTTCCGTTTCCGGCCCGTAGACCGTGGCCGGGCTCTTGCCTTCCCGCCGCAGACGGCCGGCCGGGCCCTTGCCCCGCAACTCCCTGGCGTCGGCGACGATCGTGATGTCTTTGCGCATTTGCTTGCCCTCTTACTTAGCCCTGTTACTCAAACAGAACGCTGATGGACGTCTCTCCGTGGATGGACTGTATGGCGCGAGCCAACAGCGGAGCCACGGACAATATCGTGATCTTCGGACAGGCGGCCACCTCAGGCCGCACCGGAATCGAGTTGGTGAGCACCACTTCCTCAATCCGAGAATTCGTAATCCGCTCAATTGCCGGACCGGACAGCACCCCGTGCGACGCGCAGGCCATCACCCGCTCAGCACCCTTGGCCAGCAGTGCGTCGACGCCCTTCGTCAACGTCCCCGCCGTGTCGATCAAGTCGTCCACCACCAGGCAGGTGCGGCCTTCCACGGAGCCGATGATGTTCATCACCTCGGCGACGTTCGGCTGATCGCGGCGCTTGTCGATAATCGCCAGCGGCGCGTTCAAGCGTTTGGCGAAGGCGCGCGCCCGTTCGACACCCCCGGCATCGGGCGACACCACGGTGAGCTTCTCAATGTTGCGCGGCTTGAAGTAGTCCAGCATCACCGGCGTCACAAAGAGGTGATCGACGGGGATATCAAAAAAGCCCTGGATCTGCGCCGCATGCAGGTCCAGCGCCAGGATGCGGTCCGCGCCCGCCCGCTCCAGCAGGCTCGCCACCAGACGCGCCGAAATCGGCACTCGCGGCTGGTCCTTGCGATCCTGACGCGCGTAGCCAAAGTAGGGCAGGACGGCCGTAATCCGGTCTGCCGAACTCCGCTTCAACGCATCGATAATCAGCAGCAGTTCGACCAGGTGATGATTCACCGGCGTCGAGGTCGGCTGCACGACAAAGACGTCGGCTCCGCGGACATTTTCCTTGATCTGGATGTAGCTTTCGCCGTCGGCGAAGCGGTCGACACGGGCCTCGGAAAGCTCGACGAACAGCCGCTCACAGATCTCGCGCGCGAGCCCTTGGTTGGCATTGCCTGACAGAATCTTGAGCCGGTCGAATCGCATGTTCTCTGCCGTCACAATGGCATTCGGACCGAATTCCGGACAGAGGGCGGGGAAGACAGAGTTGAGGCAGGCACAACGGC
>CAYNDS010000338.1:0-3170 GCA_964395885.1 uncultured Solibacteraceae bacterium
CTCCGGCACCTCGCGGAAGTCCGCGATCTCGCGCGCGCCGTCCAGCCCGTTGTCCGCCAGAAGCCCCTTCAGCCGTTCCCGTGCACCGTCGGACCAGCTCGCCAGCACCACCTGAGCATCCCGCGACAAGGCGCGAACATGCTCCGCCAAAGCCCCGAAAAGATTGACCTTCTCCTGCTGCCGCTCGGGCGCGAAACTCCGACCCGCCCGGGCGCCTGCGTCCAGCACCCCCGGCCCCGGGCTCTGCGGCAACGGCGAAAGCTGCACCACCCGCAAGCCCGCGACCGCCGCCTTCCAGCCTGCATCGTCCAGATAAAGCTCCCCCGGAGGCACCGGCTTGTAGACCGTGTCCATCCGCCCCTTCGCGCCCATCGCCTCGTGGCGCGCGTCATAGCTGTCATCGATCGCTTCCCACCGCGCCAGCCGCGCCGGGGTCACCTGATCGTCCAGCATCACGCTGGCACCCGGCAGATAGTCGAACAGTGTTTCCAGCCCGGCATGGAAGAACGGCAGCCAATGCTCCATCCCCTGATGCTTGCGGCCCGCACTGACCGCCTCATAAAGCGGATCATCCGTCCCCGCCGCGCCGAACGCGATCCGGTAGTTCTGCCGGAACCGGGCAATCGCCACCTCGTCCAGGATCACCTCTGAAACGGCGGAAAACTCCACCCGCTTCAGTTTTTCCACCGTCCGCTGCGTCCCGGGATCGAACCGCCGCGCCCCGTCCAGCACATCGCCGAAGAAATCCAGCCGGATCGGCCCCCCCGGCCCCGGCGGGTAGATGTCGACGATCCCGCCCCGCAGCGCATAGTCCCCCGGCTCGGCCACCGTGGACACGGGCGAAAAGCCCATCCGTGCCAGAAACCCCTTCAGCCGTGCCTCGTCCACCCGTTCGCCGACCACGGCCCGGAAGGACGCCGCCCGCACCACCTCGCGCGCCGGCACCTTCTGCGTCACCGCGTTCAGCGTGGTCAGCAGCACGACCGGACCTGCCAGCCCATCGGCCAGCACCGCCAACGTCGCCATCCGCCGCGCGCTGATCTCCGGGTTCGGCGAAACCCGGTCGTAAGGCAGGCAGTCCCAGGCCGGGAAGTCCAGCACCGTCACGTCCGGAGCCATCACGGCCAGCGCCGCCCGCACCGCCTCGGCCCGCTTGTCGTCGCGCGCGACATGGATCACCGGCCGCCCACGCGCCAGCTCGCGGGCCAGCAGGCGGGCGTCAAACCCCTCGGGCGCGCCGCCCAGTATGATGCGCTCGGCCGCCATGCGACGCCTTGTTCAGTTGAGGATCGAGATGTTGATGTTCTGCCAGGTCCCGTACGTCGCGGTCACGAAGATCGACACCATGCCGATCACCTGCGTCACCCGCCGATGCCGGATCAGCGCGCGATGCAGCGTGTCGGGGTCCATCCCGCCCGCCATGATGTGGCGGCAGGCACGGATGCTCTGCCAGACCACCAGCGTCATCGGCGCGAACAGCAGGAACAGCGCCTGCGCGAATTCGACATCGTAGTAGAAGGCCAGCATCGCAAGCCCGGTCAGCCAGAAGCACAGCAGTGCTACGGCAACCAGTCCGCCCCGATCCACCATGGCAAGCAGACGGGTCGCGTTGATGCGCACCAGATCCTGCAGATCCTGCTGCACCGGGCCGCCTTCGCGCCGGGCCTGCTGGATCATGTCGTAGGGCACGCCCAGGACCCAGTAGCTTGTCGAAGACCACAGCACCGCAAGCGCGATCCAGAACCAGAGGTTCGAGAACGACCGCATGTCGATGACCTGGAAAACCGTTTCGATCACATCCACTTGTCGGTTCGCCCTTGTGCTTGCATCTGTCCCGCCTCGCACAGGTATCTTGAGGCGCGTCTTTTTCCATGGCAGGCAGACAGTCAGGCCGCAAGCCCCTGCTTGCGCCGTTCCGTCAAGGAGATCCGCCATGCAGCCGGTCCACGCCCCTTTTCCCCTCGCGCGGTTCCGGCGCAGCCGCCGGACGCCGGCCCTGCGGGCGCTGACGCAAGAGGTGACCCTGTCCGCGTCCGACCTCATCTGGCCGCTGTTCGTGCGCGACGGCACCGGCCTGCGCGAGCCCGTCGCCTCGATGCCGGGGGTCGAACGGCTGACCGTCGATCTCGTGGTCGAGGCCGCGGCCACCGCGCAGGATCTCGGGATCCCGGCGGTCTGCCTTTTTCCCTATACCGATCCTGCAAAGAAGACCGCCGATTGCGCCGAGGCGTGGAACCCCGACAACCTTGCCAACCGCGCCATCCGGGCGATCAAGGCACAGGTGCCCGGCGTCGCGGTCATGACCGATGTGGCGCTCGATCCCTACAACGCGCATGGCCATGACGGGCTGGTGGCGGACGGGGTGATCCTGAACGACGAAACCGTCGAGGCGCTGGTGCGGATGGCCCTCGTCCAGGCCGAGGCCGGGGCCGACATCCTCGGTCCGTCCGACATGATGGATGGCCGGATCGGGGCCATGCGCACCGCGCTGGAGGCGGAGGGCCACAAGGATGTGGCGATCCTGAGCTACGCGGCCAAGTATGCGTCGGCCTTCTACGGACCCTTCCGCGATGCCGTGGGGGCCACAGGCGCTCTCAAAGGCGACAAGAAGACCTACCAGATGAACCCCGCGAACAGCGACGAGGCCCTGCGCCTTGTCGCCCGAGACCTTGCCGAAGGCGCGGACATGGTGATGGTCAAGCCGGGGATGCCCTATCTCGACATCTGCCGGCGGGTGAAGGATGCGTTCGGCGCGCCGACCTTCGCCTACCAGGTCTCGGGCGAATACGCGATGATCAAGGGAGCGGCGGCCAATGGCTGGATCGACGGCGAGAAGGCCATGCTGGAAAGCCTGATCGCCTTCAGGCGCGCCGGCTGCGACGGCGTTCTAACCTATTTCGCCCCCGAGGTCGCCCGGCTTCTGAAAGGCTGACGCCAACAGGTCCGGCGGTCCGGTTTCAATGAAACTGGCCCTGCACCGTCTCGGCCAGCTGGTTCAGCGAAAACGGCTTCGGCAGGAAGACCGAGTTCGGAATCCGCGCCTGGTCTTCCGACAGGCTGTCTTCGGCATAGCCCGACATGAAGACCACCCGCGCATTCGGGCGCGCCTCGCGGGCCTGGCGCACCCAGGACGGGCCGTCCATCCCCGGCATCACCACGTCGGTCACGAA
>CAYNDS010000339.1:0-3153 GCA_964395885.1 uncultured Solibacteraceae bacterium
ACGGCTCCCCGGAGGGAAATCCAGGTCGATGTCGAGACGCTTGAGATCCTTGTCGAAGCGCACCTCGGTGACCTTCCACGGAGTCCCGGCAATACCCAAGGCGATGGCGAACACGTCCTTCTGGTCCATGGCGCTACAGGTTGCCGAAGACCCGCCGGAATCTCCAGCAGCCAACTCATCAAACATGCTTCGCCGCCCGCCCCGGGTGACCCACTGGAGAAGCCCCACAAAGGGCTGTGCCCAGGGGCTTCTCCAGTGGGCCACTCGGGGCGGAACCTCGCCTCAACGCTACAAACAGCCGAAGGAAACCACCTCCTGACACCCACACAAATCCATCTGGAGCCCAAAGACTGGTTCGGATTCTGGATTCGGTTTACCATCGGCAGCTTGCTGGGAGCGGGCTTGGGGTTGGTCATCTGGGGGCGACCCGGCTTCCGTTTGTATGATTCATCTCTGGCGGGCGTTTTCCTGATTGGTGGTGGGGCAATCATTGGCGGACTTGCGTCCGCACTTTCTCGTGATGCGTGGTAACGCCCAGCCTGACGTATCAGTCGAAGGCGTTTTCAGTGCGCAGGCTCTCCGCTTGCGTATTCCGGCGGGATTCGGACAGGATTCCGATTTTATCCGGACAGTGTTCCGGCCGAAGTCGGACAGCGTTCCGGAGTTTGCCGGACAGCAATCCGGGAGCATCCGGACAGCGGTCCGGGATCATTCGGACAGTGTTCCGGACGGGTCCGGACAGCATTCCGGTGTATCCGGACAGAGCTGGACTGCCCCGGGTGGGGTAAGTCCGGCGGGATCGGTTGAGAGATCCCTTCGGGGTGAAGTGACGCAGAACATTGTAAGAGGCATGGGGGGCTTAAAGCTGACTCATGCCTCGAAGAACATTGGTTATGCGTCAAGTTATCGAAATCCTGCGTCTCAAACACGAGCGTGGACTGTCCATCCGGGAGATTGCCCGCAGTTGCGGGGTGGCCTCCAGCACGGTGGGCGATTACCTCCAACGGGCCGAGGCGGCCCAGTGCGGCTGGCCGTTGCCCGAAGGGATGGGTGAAGCCGAACTGGAAGCGCGCCTGTGCGCGGTGGCCCCGCCCCATGTCGCGGGGAGCCTCCCGCCACCGGTTCCCGATTGGGGTCATATCCATGCTGAACTCCGCCGTCCCAACGTCACGCTCCGCCTGCTCTGGCAGGAATACATCCGAGCCGATCCCAGCGGCCTGAAGTACAGCCGGTTCTGCGAACGCTACCAGCAGTGGCGCCGAACCCTGGAACCGACCCTGCGACAGGTGCATGTGCCGGGGGAAAAGCTCTTCGTCGACTGGGCCGGACAAGCGGTACCGATCCAAAACCCGGCCGATGGCACTTCCCAGGCCGCCTCGATCTTTGTGGGGGCTTTGGGCACCTCGGGCAAGATCTTCGCCCGTGCCTTCGCCGACCAGAAGCTGGGGTCGTGGATCCGGGCGCACGTCGAGGCGTTTGAGTTTTATGGCGGGGTGCCTGCCCTGACGGTTCCAGACAACCCTCGCACGGCGGTCGTGGAGCCCTGCCGCTATGAGCCCTTGCTCCATCGCACCTACCAGGAAATGGCCGAATACTACGGCACGGTGATCCTGCCGGCGCGGGTGCGAAAGCCCCGCGACAAAGCCAAGGCGGAGTCGTCCGTCCAAGTCGCCCAGAACCAGATCCTGGCCGCGTTGCGCGACTGTGTGTTCTTCAGCGTGGAGGAGCTGAACCGGGCCATTGAACCCCGGCTCAAGGAGCTCAATGCCCAGCCTTTTCAGAAGCTGGATGGCTCGCGTGAACACTGGTTCCAGACGCTGGACCGGCCGAAGCTGCGGGCGTTGCCGTCCTCGCCCTTCGTGCTGGCCAGCTGGTCGGAGGCCACCGTCAACATCGACTACCACGTCACCGTCGACCACCACTACTACAGCGTACCCTACGGGCTGATCCACCAGCGCCTGCAAGTGCGCTTGAGCGACACGACCGTGGAGTTGTTCCACAAGGCCAAGCGGGTGGCCGCCCACCGGCGCAGCTTCCAGCGGGGGCAGTTCACCACGCTGGACGAACACCGGCCCAAGGCCCACCAGCGTCATCTGGAATGGACCCCGGGGCGGATCATCGAGTGGGCGCGCAAGATCGGTCCCCAATGCGCCCTGGTGGTGGAACGGGTCATGGCCCAGCGGCCCCATCCCGAACAGGGGTTTCGTTCCTGCCTGGGCATCATCCGCCTGGGCAAGGCCCACGGCCAGGACCGGCTGGAAGCGGCCTGCCGGCGGGCGCTGCACTTCGGCACGGTGAACTACCGGAGCATCGAATCGATCCTGGACAAGCGGCTGGAAGCCCAGCCCCTGGAAGTGGACTCGCCTTGGGCTTCTCCGGCCCATGAGAACGTCCGTGGACAGCAGTACTTCGCGTGAAATTGACCTTGGGCTTATGCTGAACCATCCGACCGTGGAACAACTGCGAACCCTCCGTCTGGAGGGCATGATCGAGGCGCTGGAAGAACAGCGCCGTGATCCCAACATCACCGAGCTGGACTTTGAGGAACGCCTGGGCCTGTTGGTCCAAAGGCAGTGGCTGTGGCGATCGAACCGGGCGCTGGCCACGCGCCTGCATCAGGCCCAGCTCAAACTGCCGGCCACCCTGGAGGACATCGACTACCGGCATCCGCGCGGCCTGAAGCGGGCCCAGATCGATCAACTGCGGACCAACGACTGGATCGGAGGGCGGCGGGGGTGCCTGATCACCGGGCCGACGGGTTGTGGCAAGACCTACCTGGCGTGTGCCCTGGGGCACCAAGCCTGCCGGGAGGGACACCGCACGCTGTACTACCATGCCCCCAAGCTGTTCCGGGATCTGCAAAGCGCTCAGGCGGACGGCACGTTGGCCAAGCGGCTCAAGCAGTGGTCGCGCATCACGCTCTTGATCGTCGACGACCTGGGGTTGGCGGCGGCGGGAGCCAAACCGTACCGGGAGTTCCTAGAGATCATTGATGACCGGCTGGGAAAGGGATCGGTGGTGATCACCAGTCAGTTCCCGGTTGGCCAGTGGCATGAACTGGTGGGGGATGCGACCGTGGCCGATGCCTTGTTGGACCGGCTGGTGCACCAAGCCTACCGGATCGAGCTCAAGGGAGAGTCGATGCGCAAGGCG
>CAYNDS010000340.1:0-3101 GCA_964395885.1 uncultured Solibacteraceae bacterium
GGTCGACCGGATCGGCAAGATCGTCGACGAGCACCTGAACGTGTTCACGATCGACGCCCAGAAGCTGAAGGACGGGTCTTATCTGAACGTGAATGCGCCGGTCAACTCGACGGTGCTGATCAACGTCACCGGGACGGCGGCGGTGATGGACTTCATGGGATTCAACTTGCAGGGTGTGACCCGCAACCAGGTGTTGTTCAATTTCCTGGACGCCTTGACGCTTTCCGTCGAGGGCGCGACACCGCTGGGAAGCATCCTGGCGCCCAAGGCAGCGTTTTCGGGCAAGAGCGGCGCGATTGACGGTACCTTGATCGCAAAGTCGGTCACGGCGATCGACAATTCGTTCGAGTATCACGACTACCGGTTTGCCGGGACGCTTCCGGCACTCGCCGTCAATCCGGTTCCGGAGCCTTCCACGTGGGCCTTGGCGTTGGGCGCCTTGGCGCTGGGGGCGGCGCGGCGCCGGGTCACCCGGTAAGGCGCTGCAGCGAACTTTGGGGGACTGGCGGCAGGGGCGGTCGCCGCCCCCCCCCGCCCGATGAGCACACGAAATCGAGGGCAGAAATGAAAAAGGGGCGAGCATTCACTCGCCCCTTTCGCTGTTTCGGAACGGTCCGGAACTAGGTCGTCCGGGCCGCTTCCGCCTTGTTGGCCGCGCTCTGCGAGAGAGCCGCCTGTGCCGCCGCCAACCGCGCGATCGGCACCCGGTAGGGAGAGCAGGAAACGTAGTTCATCCCGACGCGGTAGCAGAACTCGACCGAGCGCGGATCGCCGCCGTGCTCGCCGCAGATGCCGATTTCGATATCGGGCCGCGTCTGCCGCCCGAGCTTCACCGCCATCTCCACCAGCTTGCCGACGCCTTCCTGGTCCAGTTCCGCGAACGGATCCGCCGAGAAGACCTTGATGTCCTGGTAGTGGCCCGAGAACTTCGTATAGTCGTCGCGGGACAGGCCCATCGTGGTCTGCGTCAGGTCGTTGGTGCCGAAGCTGAAGAACTCGGCGTAGGTGGCGATCTGGTCCGCCGTGACGGCCGCGCGCGGAATCTCGATCATCGTTCCGATGAGGAACTCCATCGTGATGCCGGCCTTGGACAGCACTTCCTTGGCGATGCGCGCGACCAGCAGGCGCTGATTCTCCAACTCGCGCCAGCTGCCGACGAGCGGGATCATCACTTCCGGAATGACCTTCTTGCCCTTCTTGGCCACCTGCACGGCGGCTTCAAAGATGGCCCGGGCCTGCATCTCGGTGATCTCGGGGTAGGTGATGCCGAGACGGCAGCCGCGATGGCCGAGCATCGGGTTGAACTCGTGCAGTTCTTCCACACGCTTCAGCAGTTCCGGCAGTTCCTTCTTGAGCGACCCGACGGGGAAGCCGTACTTCTGCGACATCGCCTTCTTTTCCTTGATGTCGGCATGCGGCAGCTTCGCGATGTCGACCATCAGGTCCTCACGCTTCGGCAGGAACTCGTGCAGCGGCGGATCGAGCGTGCGGATGACGACCGGGAAGCCGTCCATCGCCTCGAACAGGCCGGCGAAATCCTTGCGCTGCATCGGCAGAAGCTTCTGCAGAGCGGCGCGGCGCGTCTTTTCGTCGCGCGCCAGGATCATGGCCTGCATGTGCGGGATGCGGTCCTCGGCGAAGAACATGTGCTCCGTGCGGCACAGTCCGATGCCCTGGGCGCCGAACTTGCGGGCGACCTTGGCATCGCGCGGGATGTCGGCATTGGCGCGGACGCTGAACTCGCCGCGGAACTCGTCGGCCCAGCCCATGAACGTGGCCAGCACGCCGCTGGAGGGGTCCGGTTCATTCGTCTTGGCCTGTCCGGCGTAAACGGCGGCGGTAGTGCCGTCAATCGACAGCCAATCGCCTTCCTTCAGCACCAGCTTCTTGCCGCCGACGCTGACGGTGGCCTGCTTGGCCTTCTCCTCGATGTGGATGGCGCCGGCGCCGACGATGCAGGGACGTCCCATGCCGCGCGCCACGACGGCGGCGTGGGAGCTCTTGCCGCCGACGGCGGTGAGAATGCCCTTGGCCGCGTCCATGCCGGCGATGTCATCGGGCGTGGTCTCTTTCCGGAGAAGGATGATCGGCGCAGAGGCGGCCATTTCCACCGCACGCTCCGCCGAGAAGGCGATCTTGCCCACTGCCGCGCCCGGCGAGGCGGCGATGCCCGTCGTGAGCTTGGTCAGCGTCTTCAGCGAAGCCGCGTCGAAGACCGGATGCAGCAGCTGATCCAGCTGGCTGGGCGCCACGCGCATCACGGCCTGCTCCTTCGTGATCAGCTTTTCGTTCACCATCTCGACGGCAATGCGCACCGCCGCCGGACCCGTCCGCTTCCCGTTGCGGGTCTGCAGCATGTACAGCTTGCCCTTTTCCACGGTGAACTCGAAGTCCTGCATGTCCTTGTAGTACTTCTCCAGGCTGGTGGTGATTTCGACCAGCTGGTTGTACACCTCGGGCATTTCGTCGTGCAGTTCGATGATCGGGCGCGGCGTGCGAATGCCGGCCACCACATCCTCGCCCTGCGCGTTGATCAGGAACTCGCCGTAGAGCACCTTCTCGCCGGTGGCGGGGTCACGCGTGAAGCCGACGCCCGTGCCGGAGTCCTCGCCCATGTTGCCGAACACCATCGCCTGAACGTTGGCCGCGGTGCCGATGGCATCGGGAATGCGCTCCATCTTGCGGTAGTAGGCGGCCTTGTCGTTCCACCAGGAGCGGAACACGGCGTCGCGCGCCATGGCCAACTGCTCGCGCGTGGATTCCGGGAAGTCGCGCTTGGCTTCCTTTTTCACCAGCTTCTTGTATTCGGCAACGATCTTCTTCAGGTCGGCGGCGGTCAGTTCCGTGTCCAGCTTGACCTTGGCCCGCTTCTTGGCCTCGTCGAAGATGTGGTCGAACTTCTCCATGTCGATGCCCATGGCCACTTCGCCGAACATCTGGATAAAGCGCCGGTAGCAGTCGTAGGCGAACCGCTCATTGCCGCCGGAGCGCTTCACCAGGCCCTGGACGGTCTTGTCGTTGAGGCCCAGATTCAGGATGGTGTTCATCATGCCCGGCATGGAGAACTTCGCGCCGGACCGCACGCTGACCAGCAGCGGGTT
>CAYNDS010000341.1:0-2978 GCA_964395885.1 uncultured Solibacteraceae bacterium
GTATGATAGGCATGTTAGAGAGTTATATGTAGGAGTGCTTAGTAAAGGTGTTGGGGTACCTGTTGATGAAGAGGAGTATAAGAAACTATTAGATTGGATTGAGACTAAAATAACTAAGCTTAATAAAAAAGCTCAAAAGATGTTTCCTGATTTTTTGAAACCTATTAAGCAAAAACAAGGTTTGAAAAAAACACCTAAGGAAATACTGCCTTATATTGAGTTTTATAATCAAAACACTGAGGAGATTAATGCTAGTAGGAGAATCAACGGCAAACCTGAGATTAGTCTAGCTGAGTTTGTGCAGATTAAAACAGGGTATGTACAAAGAGAGTTTGAGTTATTAGATGAGTTTGGAGAAGTACATAAAGTAACTAGATGGGCAAAGCTACAGGAGTTTAAGACTAGCAGTAAGCAGGTTAAGGATTATGTTAGTTGGCAGCAAAGCTTATGCAGGACTCAGAAGGCTAAAGCACTGTGGAAGTTACCTAAGAACTTAAAGACTAAAAAAGAAACTACAGGCAAAGATGCTATTGATGAGATAGTAGAAAGAACAGGTGATGAATTTTTAGGGATTGTTAAGGAGATTAGAAGTTTGGTTAAGATGCTGAAGAATGATATGAAGCATTGGAATCCTAATAGAGGAGAGAATTTAGAGAGTATTAAAGAAATAGAGGAGAGAACTAAGAAGATGATCGAAGCATATGAGGAAGATGAGGTAGCTTTTTAATGATACTAACTGTAATAAACCTAGATCAAAGCAAAGAAGAAATTCAAATTGATAACTGGAAAGTGATTCCTGAGAGTGTAGTAATTGGAGGTAAACAATTATTTATCCGCATAGCTGTAGCAGATAATCAAGTGGTTTATAAAGAAACTGAATTTAGAACAAGTTTCAATTCTTGGAGAGATGTTAATAAGCATTATGGAAACTAAAGAGGCTTTTTGAAAATATATGATAACCAACGAACAACATAAAAAAAGAATCAAATGTGCTGAATGTGGCAATCCTAATGGTCCTGATTATTATAAAATAGAAAAGAAAATATATTGTGGGGATTGTCTTTATTGGATGAATGTAAGAAAAGAAAGTATATTTTATAAAAATGAGACCCTGGAACCTGAGAACAAAAGCAATTGAATGTGCTAGTAAACCATCACAGAAAGAACAAATCGAAGCTATTATACAGGCTTTTTTGGAGTTGGAAAGAGCTTGTCTTTACTCTAAAGAAAAATTACAATTACCTATAGCCTACGGTGATGATAAATGATATGATTACAATAGAAAATATTAAATCAGACTTAGTTAGATTAAGCATTACCTATATTGAAACTAAATTCAAAGCTCAGATTGAAGAAATTAACAATAAACTAAAACAAGCTGCATTAAAAGGGCAATTTTCATTACAAGTTGAGATGCCTGTTGAAGTGTGTGTTTATTATAAGCTATCAGGGTATATGATTTATTCAGGTAGTCATGATGGGGAAGTAACAATTCGATGGATATAAAAAAAAATGAACTCTGAAAAAGCAAAAGATCAAATGTTGTTTGCATTAAAAGGGCAGTTTTCAAGAAAAATAGATGAAATTAATCATGCTATCAATAGCGCAAGTAATGTTGGAGACCCTGACGTTATGGTAGAATTTACTGATTGTATGCCGTTAATTTTTTACTATATTGCACTTGGTTTTACTGTAAAATTCAAAAAAACAGTAAATGAAAGATATTGGTATACTATTAGTTGGGTATTATATGTCCACTAGTTTCATTCAACCCGAATGGCAGTTTTTGCCTGCCTCAGGACAACTAAACACTAGAAAACCTAATGTACAAAATATTAGTAAACACACAGACATCGGCCAAGCATTTAGACGTGTTATTGTAGCACCTAAAGGATATGCTTTTGTTGAAGCGGATTATAAGTCTTTTCATGTGGTGACTTTGGGTTGGTTAGCACAGGATGAAACCTACATGAGATTTGGGAGGTTAGACCCGCATAGTATTTACTTAAGTTACTTACTTTATAACAACGGAGTAGATCGAGAGAATGTAAAGTATATAGACCTACGTGCTTGGACAGACAAAGAGATTCTGACTCAGTGTAAGTACGTTAAAAGTAAATATAGTCTTGAACGAACTAAACTAGCTAAACCTACAGTGTTAGGGAATCAACTTAATTTAGGTCCTGATAAGCTGTTTCAACAGAACAAGAAGTATATCAAGTCTAGAAAAGAAGCTGAAGAATACCAGGAGATTCTAGCTAAAGCGTTTTTTAAGACTCATAAGTATAAACTAGAACTACCCTGGAAACACTATAGAGAAGGTAAAAACTATGGAATTCTTCCAGGAATCCGTAGGCAGTTTATTAATGATATTGTGGTGAGGAAATGGAATAAATATACTAATTCATGGGAAGAAAAACTAGGTGATGGCAGCCGGCAGTTAATAGCTTTTTATGTTCAAGGTGTAGCGTTTGCGCATAAGACTGAAGCTTTGATGAATATGTATGATGATGGGGTTTTGGAGGAGTTTAGATTTTGCAATGATGTTCATGATGCTATTATCCTAATGTGTGAGGAGAATAGAGTTAGTGAATGTAAGAAGGTAATGACAGAATATATGGGTAAAGAGAGTACAGTATTTAATGGCTTACATGTTGATGTTGAATGTAGCGTAGGTAGAAATTGGGCTAAGTGGGACGAGGTAAAGAATCCTGAAGGAATGAGAGAGGAATGAGAATAAGTTATGGAAATTTTTACTATTAAATTTTTTCTAGGTATTACATTAGGTTGGTTTTGGTTTTGTTATATTCACAAAGGTTTTTTAGAAGTACTTGAAGAAGTATATAGTATTAACCCTATTGTTGCGGAAATTGTTAGTGTTTTTATGGTGTTTATTATCAGTATTGGGTTTAGTATTTTATTGACTAATCTAGGAGTAAAGTAAATGTATTTTGTAATTCCTCAGGCAGTCAAGAAAA
>CAYNDS010000342.1:0-2971 GCA_964395885.1 uncultured Solibacteraceae bacterium
CGGTCCGGTAATGGCGGCTTTGCCCGCCATCCAGAAAATTGCTGCCATTCAGCAAGCGACCCCATATCGGACTTCAGCATTTGCCCTTTTGGTAAGCGAGACTGGAGAGGGCTGAGCTCCCGTGCGCGCTCGAAAAGGGGCGCCGCCTGTTGCCAAGAAGTACACCTTGTTGCAGATCGAGTGCCATGGATCTTATCGCTCTCCTCTCGGACCCCGCCGCCTGGCTCGCCTTGCTCACTCTTATCGCACTTGAGGTTGTGCTTGGGGTCGACAATCTCATTTTCATCGCAATCCTGTCAAACAAGCTGCCCGTGCACCAGCAGGAGCGCGCGCGCAGGCTTGGGTTGATGCTTGCTTTGGGAATGCGGATCGGGCTGCTGATGCTGATCGGTTGGATCGTGACCCTCCAGCAGCCGCTGTTCGATCTGGGAATTGTGGGTCCACCAGTGGAGGGCACCAACAAGGCAAGCTTTGAGACCGCCTTTTCAGGGCGCGACCTTATCTTGCTGGCGGGCGGCCTGTTTCTGCTGTGGAAGGCCACCAAGGAGATCCATCACTCGATGGAGCCAAACGATCCGTCCGGTGATCTGCTCGACAAGACACCCGGCGTCGCGGCTGCGGCCACGGCCAGCTTTGGCGCGGTGATCGTGCAGATCATTGCCATCGACCTCGTATTCTCGGTGGATTCGATCCTTACCGCCGTTGGCATGACCGACGACATTCCAATCATGGTTGCAGCGGTGGTGATCACTGTTGGTATCATGCTGTTCGCCGCCACGCCGCTCGCACGCTTCATAGAGACCAACCCCACGCTGGTCATGCTGGCGCTCGCCTTCCTCGTGATGATCGGGTTGGTGCTGATTGCCGACGGCTTCGGTTTCCACGTGCCCAAAGGCTATATCTACGCGGCGATGGGCTTCTCGGTGGGGGTCGAACTGCTCAATATCATCCAGCGATCTAGGCGCCGCCGGATTGCGGGGCTGGGCTAGAACGACGCCAAAGAGCCAGCGTAGCCCCGCACGCCCGCGCGAACGTCGAATTAAGCAATTGGCACAGCGGATTTCGGTTCGCAATTAGAGCGTGATGGCGCTAATGGGCCGTCCCTCATGTTCTGGCGCAAACATTGACCACCAAATACCTTACCGGGTTTCTCGCGAAGGATCTCTCGCACGCAGGCCCCGCTACCAGGACCACTGGCGAAAAGCTGTTCCAGCGGGGCTTTGCGCTGGTGCAATGGCCCTGGCTGCTCAAAAGTCTTTATGGCGGGACCAAGGCCCAAAAGGCAGCCTTACTAGAACGCGTTGGGCTAGAAGGTGATGCCTTGCCGCATCTGGGGAGCTGGAAAGCCGATACCTATCTGCTGCACCGGATCGTCGACGAAATCGAAGCCCGCCATCCGCAGATCGTGATGGAACTGGGGTCGGGGGCAACCTCGCTGGTCATCGCCAAGGCATTGTCGCTGCATGGCGGCGGCTGTCTGCACAGCTACGACCAGCACAAACCATTCGTGCGGCAGATGGGAGAATGGCTGACAGAACACGAATTGGCTGCGCGGTTCTATCATGCCCCGCTTGGGCAGCGTGATCCGGCATGGCCGGGCCTCTGGTATGACCTGCCCGAAATACCCTCGGTAATCGATATGCTGATTATCGACGGCCCGCCGTGGGCGGTGCATCCCTTTGCCAGAGGGATGGCGGAATGCCTGTTCGACCGGGTTGCGCCAGGGGGCATCGTAATGCTTGACGATGCAGCGCGTCCCGGTGAGCGGATCGTCGCACGGCGATGGCGCAGGAAGTGGAGTGATTTTGACTTCACCTTCGAAGGTGGAGGAACCAAGGGGCTGTTGATCGGACGAAAGGGACGCTGATGGCAATCATTGCAGCACGCGACTATCGCGAGGGCCGGGTCGTCGGCGAACCGCTTTCGCAGGGAAAAGTGCACGCGCCTGAACAACAATCTCCCGATGCGTTCGCGTGGGTCGGCCTGCTCGACCCTACCTCTGAAGAAATGTCGGCGTGTGCCAAGCGTTTTGGCCTCCATCCGCTTGCCGTAGAGGACGCGCTCCACGCGCATCAGCTTCCCAAGCTGGAAATCTATGGCGACCAGCTCTTTGTCGTTGCCCGCACCGCCAAGATGGAGGCCGGGCATATCAGCTACGGTGAGACCGCCTTGTTCGTCGGGCGCAATCATATCGTCACCGTCCGGCACGGGTCCGACCAAGGCCATTCGGCGCTCCGAGAGAAGCTCGAGACACGGCCCGCGCTGCTGGCGCACGGAGTGGACTATGTGCTTCATGCTCTGCTCGACATGATTGCGGACAACTACTTTCCGGTCGTCGATGCCGCGGGCGAGATTGTCCAGCGGCTCGAGCAGAGTGCGCTCGATTCCGCGCTGACCCGTGCCGAGATGCGCGAACTCTTCAACCTGCGGCGCGATCTGCTGCTGCTGCAGCGAATGCTGATTCCTATGGAAGAGGTCTGCGCCAAGCTGGCCAGCCTCGATTTGCCCAATATCGACCCCGAAGTGCGCCCCTATTTCCGTGACGTGCTCGACCACGTCCGGCGTGTCTCATCGCTAGCAGCGCTGCACCGCGAAATGCTCAACTCGGTCATGGAGACCAGCGCCCTGATCGTAGCCCAACGCCAGGGCGAGATTACGCGGAAGTTGGCCGCTTGGGCGGCGATCCTCGCCGTGCCGACTGCGATCGCTGGAATTTATGGGATGAACTTCGAGAACATGCCCGAATTGCGCATGGAATATGCCTATTTTGCCGTGCTCGGGACTATCGCGTTCATTTGTCTGATGCTTTTTGTACGCTTTAGGAAGTTAGGCTGGCTATAACTCGTCGAGAAATACGCCCAAGCCCGGTGTGAATGGGAGATGCTTGCAGATTAGGCGATGCCATGGGCAGCAAAGCGGGTGAGTTCGACAAGGTCCGCGCAGGCAAAGCTGCCATTCGCCAATCCACCCA
>CAYNDS010000343.1:0-2960 GCA_964395885.1 uncultured Solibacteraceae bacterium
CGGGTCAAAGCCAAGGTCACGGAGTCCTTCGACGAGGTGTCCCTCATCGGACAGAACTGTTCGCAGTTCTTCGTATTTGCTCATGTGCACCTTTCAGGGGTTGGCTGGTCATCTACCTTCGACACAAGAGAGCGCCGGCAACTGCAAATGCGCTGTGGAGTCGAAGTCCTATCAGCAGGCGAATCGCTAATGTTCCGAATCGGGCTCTTCGTAGCGCCCCAACGCCTTGGCCGCAGCGATCAAATTTCCGATCGTGCGTTATCCAGTACGGCAAACCTCTACACTTGCCGACTTTGTGGGGCTTTCTCCGTCAATGCCCTTGTGGCAACCGAGACTGCAACCATCGGTCGAACACTGCGAAGCGCTCTACGTTCGGTGTCGGGCGGACCAAAATGTCGCGGCCAATGCCAAGAGAACGATCACTTGTCAAATCATACTTGGGCCAGGATGGAAGGCCGGTGCGGTTCGGATCTCCCGACAGCGCGAACTGGCTCCAATAGCCGCTCATGATTCGGGCGATACGCCAATCATTCTCGCTTGGTTCACCCCATCGCGCCTTTGGAAAGTGTCCACCGCCGACGAATGCAGTATCGATGGTGTGGAAGGCGTGCTCCAACGGTCCACGATAGCTGAAGTAGTAGAGATAGGCTCTTTGGCCGCTCGCCGTGACGCTGCGAGCCAGGGAACGCGTCGAGTGACCCCGCAGGAAGTCATTGTGCAACGCAGTAAATGCGCTCTGAACATCGTCGTTGTTCCTCGCTGGGTAAGTCGAAAAGACCTCGTCGGCGAACTCTCCGAACCATTCCCGAAGCCAAGTTCTATAACTTTCTAAAGTCGGTGGGTCGAGCGTCGCTCGGGCTCCTTCGTCTGCGGTACTGCCAACGATCACAGGAACGGGCGCCTGCCGTCCGGCCGCAAACGTAACCGCCGGTTGCTCCTTAAGAACCCATCCGTCTACTGTTCCCCCAGCGTAGTAGTTGAGTGTTTTGTCCCTGGCGAGCCCCGCTACGACGTCGTTCGCTGCTATTGCACGCAATTGGGCAAGTTCGTTGGAACTCCGTGAAATACCGAGTGCCAGTGCCTGCCGAACACCGATGTCCTCGGACGTACCCCTGCCCCCGTAATAAGCCGTTGAGCGTTTCAGTTCCGGCGATACGTAGTCTTGACAGGTGCAACTCTGCATGATCGCGCGGTGGAACAGTCCACGCGCCATTGGCGAGGCCATCAGATAACACACCATGACACCGCCTGCAGACTCTCCGAAAACCGTGACGTTTGCGGGATCGCCGCCGAACTTCCTGATGTTGCGCTGTATCCACTTGAGCGCCGCAATCTGATCCAGCAGCGCGTAGTTGCCTGAGGAGTGGCGGGGAGACTCCCGAGTAAGGGCCGGGTGCGCCATGAAACCAAGGGCTCCGAGGCGGTAGTTCAACCCCACATAAACGACTCCCTTGCGAGACAGCGATGGGCCGTAGGCGGGATACGCACCCCAGCCGGCTGTATTGCCACCAAAGTGAAGCCAGACCATGACAGGAAGCGCCTTCTTCCCGCCCGCGTTGGTTGTGTAGACGTTCAGAGACAAGCAGTCTTCGTCCGTCCGGAAGGAGTAATACGGCTCGGTCTCCTGAACCCACTTGGTCAGCGACTCGAAAAACGCGACATCGTCCTTTGATTGGGGACATGCGGCGCCGAGTTTATTCGCCTTGCGAACACCTGACCAGGCCGGAACCGGTTGAGGCGGCTTCCAACGGAGCGGCCCGACCGGTGGGGCAGCAAATGGGATCCCAAGAAATGCGACTTCGTTCGAAGCTCCGAATTGAATGCCTTCCAAGAGGCCGGTGTCGATCCGAACACGAGGCTGAGCAAAGAGCGGCAACGTGCCGAGGAAGGTGAGGCCAAGCAGCAACGTTTTGACACGGACTATCATCGAAAGGACCCTTATCCAGAATAGATCCTGAGTAACGCCGCAGTGTTGAGTGGTAATCACTCGAATCGTTGCCAGTCTAAAGCAGATGCCCTGACGGCATATGTGCAGGAACAGAAATGCGCCTTCGATTACCGTGACCGAGTATGGAGATGGCCTTACTCAAGCCCAGCGCGTATGGCCCGCCGCCCCGAACTAGCCGCGGCAGTCGCCTCAGGAGACGTGAAGACGCCGGAACTAGAGGCGCTTAAGAAGCGCCCTGATGCCTGCCGCCGCAACGCCTCGATCTGGTCCGCTGCCGAACGTGAAACGGGCACGATGTACGCTGCTGATTCCCGCAGCGAGAGTTTCAGCCGCCACGCCTTCCGGCAGCATTCCTTGATCTCGGCGCCGGTCCAGCCGTCGTCATCCGGGCGCTCGCCGTCCAACTGCCAGCGCTCCTCGTAGATATTCCAAATGGCCTCGCGCTCCTCGGCGGTCGGCAAGTCAAAGAAGAATGTGCCGAGTGTGAACCGCCTGCGGAGCTCCGGCGGCAGGCTCGTGATGGAATTGCAGGTAGCGATCCAGAGGCTTCGTCCTTGCGAAATGGCATCGACCACTTGAAGCGCTGCCCGCAGCCTTTCGCCCGAGCCACCGACCAGCGAACTCTGCATGGCCGACAAGTCAAACGCCACGGTCGGGACGCCTGCCGTCGCCCCCGCGGCCTTCGCCACGGCGGATTTCGCGGCACCGGGCGGCCCGATGAAGATCACACCGTCCGCACCGCGGTCCTGCATCCAACTGAGCATCGTGCCGGTCATCTCGGTCTTGACGCCCGAAGTGTCCGTTCCACTGCCGGCGAACGCCTTCTCGATCTCGTCCACGAAGACGATGACTCGGGGCGCCTCCTCGCCGTGGATCACGGCGTCGAGGAAGCGTTTGATGTTTTCGCAGCCGCCGATCTGATCGAAGGTCTCGCCGCCCCGCCAGATGGTGAGTCCCGGTGTCTGCTCCACTGCCTGGCGCTTGCGATCCCAGAGCCGGCCGAAGTCTAGTC
>CAYNDS010000344.1:0-2946 GCA_964395885.1 uncultured Solibacteraceae bacterium
GCCGCGTCGGCATCTTCGAACTGATGGAACTCAGCGAAGAGTTGCGCCGGCTCATCATGCAGAATGCCGATGCCAGCGTGTTGACCGAAGCGGCGCGCCGCCACGGGATGCGGACACTGCGCGAGGACGGCTGGCAGAAGGTGGCCGCCGGCACGACCACGGTCGAGGAAGTGATCCGGGTGACGCAGGAGTTCTAGCGCCGTGACCACGTTCCAGTTCCGTGCCGTGACGGCTGACGGGAAGACGCGAACCGGCGCCTTGACCGCGGAGAGTCCGCGCGAGGCCGCCGCGCAGTTGAAGCGGCAGGGGCTGACGCCGGTTTCGATCGGCACCGGTACGGAGCGCGGCGGCTTCCGGGTTCCCACACTGGCGGCCGTGAGCGCGCGCGACGTTCGCTTCTTCACGCAGGAGATGGCGACGCTGCTCACCGCCGGCGTGCCCATCGACCGCTCGCTCACCATCGTCAGCGACTTGACGGAGCGCGCCGAGATGCGCCAGATCGTTCTCGACGTGCTGCGGGTGCTGAAGGGTGGCCGCTCCTTGGCCGAGGCGCTGGAATCGCACCCGCGCGTGTTCGGAGAGCTTTACGTCAACATGGTCCGTGCGGGCGAAGCGGGCGGATCGCTGGCGCAGGTCTTCGAACGTATGGCGGAGTACGAACGTGCACGCGACGACTTGCGCGGCTACATCGTCAGCGCGCTGGTTTACCCGGTTCTGCTGGCGGCAGTGGGTGCCGGTTCGATCTTCGTGCTGCTGTACTATGTCGTGCCGCGCTTCGCGACGATGTTTGAGGACGGGCGCATGCGGATGCCGCTTCCGACGCAGATCATGCTGACGGCCAGTTCGATCACGCGCGAGTACGGGCTGATTCTGTTGGGCGCTGCGGCCGTGGGCGGACTTGCCTTTTACACGTTTGTGAATGGCTCCGGGCGCGCGTGGTGGCACTCGCTGCAGTTGCGCATTCCCTTGTTGGGCGACGCGGTGCGCAAGGCGGAGACGGCCCGGTTTGCCCGCGCGATGGCGACGCTGATTGCCAATTCCGTGCCGCTGGTGCAGTCGCTGTCGATTGCCTCGCGCATTCTCACGAACACGCGGATGTCGCGGTCGCTGGAGGGTGTTTCGCAAGGCGTGAAGCGGGGCGAAGGCATCGCTGGACCGCTGGCTCGCGCAGGCGAGTTTCCGGCTCTGGCCGGGCACCTGCTGTCCGTCGGCGAAGAGACCGGCAAGCTGGACGAGATGTTCACCCGCATGGCCGACATCTACGATGCCGACACGCGCGCCGCGGTCAAACGGTTCACCAGTCTGTTTGAGCCGATCCTGATCCTGGTTATGGGCCTGATCGTCGGGGCCCTCATTCTGAGCATGCTGCTGGCGATCACCAGCATCAACGAGGTAGCGATATGAACCGAAACAACCGAAGCCGTGCCGAGCGGGGCGTCACGCTGATTGAAATGCTGGTGGTCGTCACGATCATCGCGTTGTTTGCCGCGCTGGTGGCGCCCAAGATTCTCGGCCGCGCCGACCAGGCTCGCGTGACGGCGGCCAAGGTCCAGATCCAGAACTTTCAAAGTGCGCTGGCCCAATACAAGCTGGATGTGGGCACGTTCCCCACCACGGAGCAGGGCCTGAAGGCATTGCGCGAGAAGCCGCAAGGCGTCGAACAGTGGAAGGGGCCCTATTTGCCGAAGGACGCGCCGCAGGATCCGTGGGGCCGCGACTATCAATACAAGTTTCCGGGCGAGCATGGCGATGAGCCCGACCTGGTGTCACTGGGGGCCGACGGCGCGCCGGGTGGGACCGAATTGAACGCCGACATCGCCAGTTGGAAATGACCGGGCGGCAGCGCGGCGTCACGCTCATCGAGATGCTGGTGGTGCTGGCGATTCTCGGCGTGATGACCACGATCGCCTATCCGTCGATTACGGCGGGCCTCGATTCCCTGCGGCTGAATACCGCTTCCGACGAGGTGATCCGGCTGTTGCACGACGCCGCGAACCGGGCCGAGCGCAGGCAGCAGGCGGTAGAGGTGCAGATCCACGAACGCTACATCGAGGCGGTTGCGCCCGGCTGGTCTGACCGGCTGGACCTGGGCGAGCTTCGCGCTGTGGCGCGGCCGTCGTTCTTTCTGGAGCCGGGGGCGCTGCTTCCGGCGCTGAGCGTCGATCTGCGCACGTCGCGCGGACACACGCGGCGCGTCACAATCGACCCGATTTCCGGTGCGGCGGAGGTGGGCGATGCGCCGAAGAATCCGTAGCGCGGGCTTTACGCTGCTGGAAGTTCTGGTGGCCACCACCATTCTGGGGTTGTCGGTCGCGGCGCTGTTGGGTGCGCTCTCGCAGTCGATGAACAATGCAGCCCGTCTCCGCGACTATGACCGGGCCGCGATTGCCGCCCGCGCAAAGATGGAGGAATTGCTGCTGGACCCGGCGCTGCCGCGGTTTGTCGAACTGAGCGGCGCGCTGTCGCACGACCAGCGGTGGCGCGCGCGCGTGGTGCCGTTCGATGTTCCACCGCAGCCCAGCCCCGGCTATCAGGTGCTGGACCGCATTGAGCTGACGGCATCCTGGAAGAGCGGCAGCCAAACAAAGTCGATCACGATCGAAGGCTATCGGCCGGGTATTCTCCGCGCCGCCGATTTTGCCGCTCCCGGGGCGCTGCGGCAATGAGGCGCGAGCGCGGCGTCACGCTGATCGAGCTTCTGGTGGCGATGACGCTCTTCGCCCTGCTGAGCGGCGGCGTCTTCTGGTCGTTGCGAAGCGGCCTGTCGTCCCTCGGCCGCGTTCGGGAACGGGTTGCGACCTCGCGGCGGGAACTCGGTGCGCAGCGTGCGTTGGAGCAGATGATTGCCGGAATGATGGCGACCGAGACGCGCTTCTTTCAGCCTGGCTCGCCGGAACCGTACGCCGATACCTTTTTTCAAGGTGAGCCGGAGGCGATGCGCTTCGT
>CAYNDS010000345.1:0-2943 GCA_964395885.1 uncultured Solibacteraceae bacterium
GCATTGCGGCGGCTGCGTTCCGTTCTCCAGCCGGATCCTGGCTTTTGGCAGGACGCGCGAGGGGACTTGACCTGGAGGGGCACTTCCGCGCGTGCCATTGGCTGCCAGAGGGCGCAGGTCAGACTGCGCCCCATTGATCTTTCAAGCACTTAGCCTTGGAACACCTGATGCAAGAGGCAGATCATGCGTAAAATCTTTCTTGTCTGCACCTTCCTTGCACCCACACTGTTTGCCCAGTCGCGGTCCTTCTCGGTCGGCGTCAAGGCGGGCGTTCCACTCCGGGACGTCTTTCCGGATCGCATGTCTGGCGAGCAACGGCTCGACACCCTTACCAACCGCTACACGATTGGACCAATGTTTGAGTGGAGGCTGCCGGCGAATCTGTCTGTGGAGTTCAACGCCTTGTACCGCAACACGAACGTCAACCTCACTGCCCCTGGCCTCTTTGTCCGCGATAAGGTGAGCGCTTGGGAATTCCCCGTCCAACTGAAGTATGCGATTCCATGGAAAGCGATCCGCCCGTACGGGGCGGTCGGTATCAACTCTCGCCGCCTGGGAACGATTGACGCCGCAGGTATTCCGCAGGGCACTGGCGAATACACCCGAAGAGGTAATGTCGGCCCAACTGCCGGACTGGGATTGACCTTCAAGGTCATGGCTTTCCAGGTTTCGCCCGAGGTCCGCTACACCCGATGGGGATTGGTCAACTCGCTGCAAACGTTTCCGGGCGTCACGCGCCTCGACAAGAATCAAGTCGATCTCCTTGTCGGCTTCCACTTCTGAATGCAGGCCGATAGAGATTCCCTGATCGCAATGACCTATCGCATCCCGGAGGCGGCTTGCCGCCTCCGGGACGATGGGAAACTGTGAGTTTGGCAAGAAGGTTGCTAAATCTGAGCATCAACAAGCCCAAGTGGAAACCCTTCAAAGCTCAAACGCGCAGCCTTTGCTGAGGCAATCTGACTTCATGGCAGCGTTTCTCCGTGCTCGACCCATGCTTCACCGGTGCGCGATGAAGGTTCTGCGCAATCAGGCTGATGCGGAGGACGCCGTGCAGGAGGCCGCCCTGCTTGCCTGGCGTAAGCGCGATACCGTCAGGGACGAGCGTTACGTCGCGACTTGGCTCTATCGGATTACCTTCAACACTGCGATCGACGGTTTGAGAAAGCGCCGGTCTGGCGAGGGTCTGGCGAACGAGAACATCGCGGCTCCCCATCCGAACCCAGAGCAGCTTGTTTGCGCCGCCGAACTCGATGCGCGGCTCCGGAGCATGATCCGTTCCATGCCGGCGAGCTATGGGGCACCGCTTTCGTTGCGGATTTCGGAGAACGGACTTTCCTACGAAGAAGTTGGTCTTCGGCTGGGCATCAGCCCTCAGTATGCGAAACTGAGGGTCTGCCGCGCGAAGATGCTCCTCACTAAAGCGGCCCGAGAATCATGAATCCGAAGCAAGAGCGCTCTCCTACAACACCCTTCTTGGTTTTTCTCGCCCTGACCGTGGGCAACCTGGCCGCCTACGGCCAACAGGCGATCGTCAACATGCCGTCAGCGGACATCACTCCGGCTGGCAAGAACTTCTACATGCACGAAAGCCAGTGGAGGCAATGGAACCCCGGGCGGTATTGGTATGGGACGAACTTCTACTGTCGCGGAATCGGCCGGGCGACAGAACTGACTGTCACCAACTGGAATTCAGGCGGCCCGGCCACGGCGAATTTCTCAACCGGAGTCGGCTTCAAGAGCTCGCCGCAGTTCTTCACCGCGAAGCTTCCAAAGGAGGAGATCAAGCTGACGGTCGGTCAGAAAATCGTTTTCAACCACCGCGCCCAGGGTGTTGGGAGCTTCACTTACAGCCACCTCAGCTTCCGCCTTCCGGCAATTCGCACTCGCCTGACCGCCGGCGGATGGGCTGGCACCAAGCAACTATTCAAGCGCAACACCGGCAACTTTCTTGGCGGGCTCGAGCAACCGCTTGATCGCCAGGGGAAGTACGTTTGGGTGAACGAGTGGTTCCGCGGCAAGCACGATTTTGGGTTCTACATCACCGGGCTGCTCTACCATCCCACGAAGCGGCAGATCATCGTCGCCGCATACAAGTTCGCAAACAACCCGGCGAACGGGCGAAACGGAATCGTGTTGGAGTACGGGCTGTTTTTCTAGATGAAGGGCGGCGCCGTGGCCCGTCGCCAAGCCTGCACTAGGGATCTCGTCAGGGCGAAGGCGTTCAAGGGCCTCTCGAGCAGCCACCCCACACCGCGGGTGCGCGCTTGGTAGGCCAACCTGGGACCGGCGCTCGCCGCAACCAGAATCGCCGGCGGTTGATCCGTGAATTCCCAGGAGATCCGCATGACCCGCCTCCAATCGCCGTCGGGAAGACGGTCGCAAGTTAGCAGTATCTTGGGGCCTGGCAATTCGAGAATCGGCGGGAGCTGCCCGCAAGTGCGCACCCAAGCAAGCGGCCACTCGAACCCGTCGGCGAGCTGGCCCACGATCTCGACGTCGCAAGGGAGAGAGGTCACCAACACGACTCGAACGGTGACACCTGGGTTCACCGTCGAATGTGTCACGCGTCCTTCAGGGCTCGCAGAGAGATTGCGCATGCAGGGCCACAGGCAATCGGGTAGCCATTCGTCAATGTTCCTGTTTGGTCTTCATGCAGGCTTCAGCCGGCGTGTTGAGTCCATGCTTCTCCAGCCGCCAGATTAGAGCCTTGCGCGAGATTCGCAGTAACCGTGCGGCTCTGGACTGATTACCCTTTGCCGTTTCCATCGCACGCCAGATCAGATCCTTCTCGACTTCTTCGAGGCTCACCCCGTCAGGCGGAAAGCTGAGCTGAATTGTGTCGAGCGCCGAACGATGTACTTGAATGCATTCCGGCAGGTCTCCAGCATCGACGGCCGTTCCCCTCGCCAGCAAAATCCCACGCTCCACCGCGTTCTCGAG
>CAYNDS010000346.1:0-2912 GCA_964395885.1 uncultured Solibacteraceae bacterium
GTGTAGATCTCGGTGGCCGCCGTATCAACAAAAGAGGCGCTCCAGGAAAGCTGCGACGTGCTCGAAGAGTGCTTCACCGAGGCCCGCTCCCGGGAGGCGGCCGCGTGAGCGTCTCGCGCGGAAACCCAGCTCCAATCGACGTTTCGGTGATCGGCGGCGGAATGATCGTAATCGATCAGATTCTCCCGTCGCTCGATTGGCTTCGCCGTCACGGCGTCATCGGGGACATCGCCGTCTGCGCGCGCCGCCCGGAGACTCTCGACGCCCTTGCCGCGGCTCGCCCGTCGATGCCCTTCACCCGGCGCCTGGACCCCTACGCCCAGGTTCTTGCCGATGCTCCGCCGCGCTCGCTGGCCGTCATCGCTCTGCCCGATCCCTTGCACTTTGACGCGGTCATGACGGCGCTGCGGGCGGATCTGCACGTGCTGTGCGTCAAGCCCCTGGTGCTCACCGCGGCCGAATCCGTCACCATCGAGCAGGAAGCCAAACGCCGCAACCTCCTCGTCGCCATCGAATACCACAAGCGCTTTGACGACCGCGCCCTGATGGCCCGCCAGCGATATCGCGCCGGAAAATTCGGCGCGTTTCGCCTCGGCACCGCGATCCTGTTCGAAAAGTGGTACTACCGCCGCAGCAACTTCCAGAACTGGTTCACCAAGGAAGCCACCGACGCCTTCACCTACATCGGCTGCCACTACGTCGACCTGCTGGCCTTCATCACCGGGCTCACGCCCACCGCCGTCAGCGTCTACGCCATCCCGGACCGCTTTCCCAACGGCGTCGAAGGCTACCTCTGGACCGATGCCCGCGTCATCTGGTCCAACGGCGGCTGCCTGAACGTCCAGAACGCCCTCGGCTATCCGGACCGCGGACCCGGCGGCAACGTGCAAGGCATGACGCTGTGGTTCGACCAGAGCTTCCTGCGCCACTCCGACCAATACCGCGGCGTCGAATACTGCGAACTCGACAGCGGGTACGCCGAGCCGAGCCCCGACTACATGCAGATGGTCGAGGCCGTCGGCGGCGGAGAGCGCCCCGTCGGCTATGGCTACCGCTCGATCGAGGCCATTGTGCAGGCGGCGCGGGATCTCGATCTCGGCCACACCACGCTCGCCGCGATTGACGAGCAGGGCCTCCTGGCCACGCCCGGCAACAGCCGCTACAACGAACGCGTCGTCGAAGCCGGACGCCAGTCGATCGCCCAGGGCGGAGCCCTCATCGCATGCGCCTGATCTGGGCCGCCCTCTGCCTGGCCTTGCTCAGCTTCGCCGCTGGACCCGGCTTCCGCTCCGCGCGCGATCTCGATGAGCACTTCGCCAAGCACGGCGCCGAGTTCGGCCGAATCACCAAGGCCGAGTACCTGCGTCTGGCCCAGGAACTGCGCGACGCACCCGTGTCCGCCGACGTGCTCGAAATCATTCGCGCCGATCAGGTCCGCACCCGCTTTGACCGCCGCCGCGGCTACTTCGGCGCCTACAACCGGGACCGCACCATCCGCACGTTCTTCATCCCCAACGCCGGTGAGCGCTACTTCAGGAGACAGGCCAAACGATGATGACCGACGAGCAGGTTCGCGAGTACCTGGAAAACAACGGCTACCCGCCCCGCGTCGTCCGCGGCGGCAAGGCCGGGCTGCTGGCCGACTGGCAACGCTTCGTGGAGGAAGTGGAGCGCGGCTACCGCTTCCACCTGGAAGACTACCGCAATGATCTCGACACGCGCAGCATCCTGGAACTGATCGGCGCCGACGGCCCGGAACTCGACGAAGCCGATCGGCGATTCCGCGCGCTGCAGCAGGCGCACGACGTTCGCGTTTGGGAGAGCGGCGCCGGGGACCCCTGGTGGGACTTCGGCTACCCGCGCAACATCGGCGAGAAAATGCGCGCCGATCTCACCGCCGAAGGGTTACTGTAGACGAGATGAAAGAGCGCGTTGCCGCCCTGGACGCCTTCCGCGGCTTCACCATGGTCATGATGGTGAGCGAAGGCTTCGGGATCACCCGCCTGACCCACTACGATTGGCTGGCCCCGATCGCCCATCAGTTCGACCACGCCTCCTGGGACGGCGTCCGCTTCTGGGACATGATCCAGCCGTTCTTCATGTTCATCGTCGGCGCCGTCATGCCCTGGTCGTTTGAGAAGCGGTGGCACCGCGGCGAAGCCTGGTCCGCCACGCTGCGCCACGTGCTGAAGCGTGCTGCCCTGCTGCTGCTGTGGGGCTTGATTGCCCGCAGCATCCGCGCCGGACGCCCCCTCATCGACGTCATCAACGTGCTGGGACAGTTGGCCTTCACCTACCCCGTCGCATTCCTCACGCTGCGCCTCGGCATGCGATGGCAACTGCTGACGGGGCTGGCGCTGCTGGCCGCCCACACCGCTCTCTACATCGGCTACGGCAACCCGTGGATGCAGGAAGGCAACATCGGCTGGGACCTGGACCGGGCGATCTTCCACAAAAACTGGGGCGGCCACTACACCACCATCAACTGCCTGTCGTCGGCCTTCAATACGATCCTCGGCGTCGTCGCCGGAACGCTCATCCGCAAGGCGCAGTTCAAGCAGCTTGCCGGGCTCGGCGCCGCCTGCTTTGCCGCCGGCCTCGCCATCTCGACGTGGGTGCCGCTGATCAAAAAGATCTGGACCGCCAGCTTCGCCCTCCTCTCCGGCGGACTCACCATCTTCGCCCTGCTCCTGTTCTGGTTCCTTGTCGAGGAGCGCGGCTGGAAGTTCAAACTCTTTGCCGTCGTCGGCGCCAACTCGATCTTCATCTACCTGTTCCACGAGATTCTGGAAGACTGGCTGCAGCGCACCGCGAAGGTCTTCACCGGATGGGGAACCGTCTACTGGCCGCCGGAACTGCTGGCCTTCAATGATCTGGTCGTCGTCGCATTCCAGTTCTGGGTCTGCTTCTGG
>CAYNDS010000347.1:0-2896 GCA_964395885.1 uncultured Solibacteraceae bacterium
GGGATCGTCAGGCCGATGCTGGCGAGGGCGGAGCCAAGCGCCAGATTGAGGCTGGTCTGCAGCCGGTTGTTGCGCGCCGCGCGCAGCGCCGCCAGTCCTTCCGGAAGAAGAATGACGGCGGCGACAATGATGCCGACCAGCGCCTTGGGTGCACCAGCGGCGGCAACGGCGGCTTCGATGACGGGCGAAAGCTTCTTTGAGAGAAGCACGACAACGCCGAGTCCGGCGAACAGGAGCACCAGGCTGACGATCGCCTGACGGTTGGTGGGCGGGGGAGCGTGCGCTTCCTCGTTATCGGGGTCAGGCGGAAGGAAGTAGTCGCGGTGACGGACCGTCTGGACCATCACAAAGCTGCCATAAAGCACCAGGGAGACCAACGCGACGAAGATCAGCTGCGTTCGGCTGTAGTACGGGCCCTCCAGCGAGGTGGTGTAGTTCGGAAGGATCAGCGTCAGCGACAGGATGGCCATCAGGGTGACCAGCGCAGCGCTGACGCCGGAGCGCAGAAACGCCTGTTCACGGAATCGCACGCCGCCTACGAGCAGGCAGATGCCGATGATCCCGGTGAGGATGATCATCACGGCGGCGAACACAGTGTCGCGCGCCAAGGCTGTCGTTTGCGGGCCGCCCACCCACATCAGGGACACAATCAGCGAAACCTCAATGATGGTCACGGCGATGGCAAGAATGAGCGTACCGAAGGGCTCTCCGACGCGATGCGCCACCACTTCGGCATGATGCACGGACGCCAGGACGGAGCCGAACAGAGCGGCGCCGAGCAGCAGATCGACACCGCTGCCCAGCGGGGCAAGGTAGAGCAGCCAAGCCGCTAAGGGTATAGCGGTGGTCCACAGCGGCAGGCTGACCGGTTCCTTCATCGCTCCTCCGGAAGGCGAAAAAGCCCGGGAGGAGGGTACTCCCGGGCTTTCGATTGACGCTTGGATGCGGGGTTTAGTTGCTGGCCGGCCGGCGCTTCAGGGTCGGACGCTCGTCCTGGTCCGCCTTCGGCTTCTTCTCTTCACCCGTTTCGTCGTCCACCGGGACCGGACCGCCGCCGGGCGCGCGACGCAGGCGCGGACGGTTCGGGTCGTCCGCCGGGTCCGCCTTCCGCCGGTTATGCATGGCCAGCAGGCGGCTCTTCACGGTATCGAACTCACTGGTGGTGACGACGTACTCCGGACGGGCGGTCAGGATCTCCTGAATGTTCTTCTGGCCCGCCGTGATGCGGTCACCCGTGGGCGGGTGAGAACCGAACAGCTTGGACATCGAGCCGGGCTTGCGCTTTTCGCGGGATTGCAGTTTCTCGAAGAAGTCGACGAAGGCCGTCGGATCGTAGCCGGACTTATAGAGATACTGCAGACCGAGGAAATCGGCCTCCCGCTCAAAAGCCTGCGAGAACTGCATGAAGCCGAGCGGGATCAGGAAGCCGGCGGCCTGACGGATACCGAAGCCGCCCCACCCGCCGAGAAAGATCAGCGGAATGGTGCCGTAGTTCACCAACTGGCCGCGGGTTGCCTGACGCGTGCCGTGGCGGGCGGCGATATGGGCGATCTCATGGGCCATGACGCCGGCGAGTTCCGCCTCGGTATCCGCGGCCATGATGAGACCCGAGTTCACGAAGAAGAAGCCGCCCGGAAGCGCGAAGGCGTTGATCTCTTCGGCGTCCACCACCTTGATGGTGAACGGAACCTTTGCGTCGGAGTTGCGCACCAGGTTCTGGCCGAGACGATTGACGTATTCGGCAATCATCGGGTCGTCGACGATCTTGGACTGCCGCTCGACATCCTGAGCCAGGGCCTTGCCGAGCGCGATCTCCTTCTCAATCGAGTAGAAGTTCAGCTTGCCGTCGACGTCGCGGTTGCCGATTTCGTCCGGGTTCTTCTTTTTGCTCTTTGTGGGCTGCTTTTCGGTCTGCTGGGGCAGATCGGGCTTCAAGTCGATCTGGCCCTTGGTTTCCTTGTCCTGGGCCCATGCGGCCGTGGACGCCATCAAAACGAACGAGAACAGGCGCTTCATCTTCCCGATCACCTCGCCACCTCAGTATAAGTCTCTCTAATCATGTAACGTACCCTGAGGGAAATGGGTTGCGACGTTCGACAACAGTTCCCTATTTGTGAGCGGCTGATCTGGCTGCACCATGCCGGCGTTTCCCCGCTGTGCCGTCCGGCCGCCGAGGCGATGGAGCGGCTGTCGCGGGAGGCGCTGGAACAGGCCAGCCTCGGCTATCTCCAGTGGATGGACGTTTACGAGCGGTTCCGCGTTGCCGCGGGGCGTCTGATTGGGGCGTCGGCGCGCGAAATCGCGGTTGTGAAGAACACCTCCGAGGGGATCGCGACGGTGGCGATGGGCATCGACTGGCAGCCGGGCGACAAGGTCGTCGCGTTCCGCGAGGAGTTTCCGGCGAACTTTTTCCCGTGGAAGCGGTTGGAAAGCAAGGGCGTCCGCATCGAATGGCTTTCGATTGCGGACCCGCTGGACCGTGTGGACGAAGCAGCGCGCGGCGCCCGCCTGCTGGCAATCAGTTTCGTGAATTACCTGAACGGCTTGCGGGTGGATCTGGAAGCGATCGGGGAGATCTGCCGCCGGCGCGATGTGTTCTTCTTTGTCGATGCCATTCAGGGGCTGGGTGTGTTTCCGATCGACGTGGAGCGGATGCGGATCGACGCACTGGCCGCCGATGGGCACAAGTGGCTGATGGGACCGGAGGGCTGCGGCCTTCTCTACATCCGGCAGGCGCGGCAGGACGAGGTCGAACCGGTCGAGTTCGGCTGGACGAATATCGCCGGGTTCAATGACTATGCCTGTCGCGACATGACGCTGCGCCCGGACGCGGGACGTTACGAGTGCGGAACGCTGAACACGATCGGGATCTTCGGACTGCACGCGGCGATAGAGT
>CAYNDS010000348.1:0-2881 GCA_964395885.1 uncultured Solibacteraceae bacterium
CAGTGCCCGTTGCGCTCCGTGTGCCAGATCCAACCCCCACAGGAACTCTCCAGAAGCTGACAGTTGTTGCACAAAAACACCGGGATCTGTCGCTGTCGGCAACGCGACCCACACTCCTCCATCGTCAGAAGTCTGAAAGACTTTATGGGCCTGGGCGGTGATCCACCTCCTGCCGCCCGCATGCGCCACGGCCTGCAGATAACCCTCCGGCAAACCGGACCGAATCTGACTCCATCCGGCGCCCGTGTCGCGGAACAGCCCCTCCGTCGTCGCCGCCATGACCACCTGTTCGCTGACCGCCAACTGCATCAACCGCCCGGGCGGCAGAGACATCGACGCCCAACTCCCGCCTCGCAGAATCCGCCAGCCGGTGTCGAATCGGACAGCCAGGGCGCCGCGCCCCACGGCAAGTTCCCGGGCGCCCCGCTCACTGCCGGCGCTCTTCCACGCCTGTCCATTGCTGCTCGCCCAGACGCCGCCGTCCACGATGAGGAACAGTTGCTCTCCCGCCGCCAGATCCCGCAGACTCTTCCCCGGGATCGGGACGCGACGCCAGGCACCGGAACTCCGCACAAACAGTCCCGTTTCGTTGCCCACATAAAGCCGTCCGCCAAACTCCGCCACCGTTGTCGCTCTCGGGGCGCCTTCGACGGTACTCCACGTTCCGTCGCGCGAGAGTTCCAGCAATTGCCCGGCACCGGTGGTCGTCACCGCGGCGGCCCAGGCGGAACCGTCCGGGCGAGGGTGGAACCGCAACAGCGTACGGCCCGCAAAGCCTCGATTCGCCTCGACAAAGTCCAAGCCCGCTGTGGTGCTCTTCAGAATGCCGCGGTCAAATGTCGCCATGTAAACGACGCGGCTGTTGCGAGGGTCAAACGCCAACCCGCGGATGGAATGCCCGTTCAGTTTCCGCCACGTTTCCCCCGCGTCGGCTGACTTCCACAGTCCCGCCGTCGTTCCGGCCATCAACAGGTGGGAATACTCCGGGTCGTTCGTGATCACGTGCGTCCGCCGGTCGGTGCCGGGGATGCCTTCCACGCGCCGCCACGGCTCACCGCCGCTTGCGCTCAGGTAGATGCCGCTACAGGCACTTGCAAACACTCGCGCCGGATCGCGCGGGTCGACGTGCAGCGAGAAGACGTCGGAGTCGTCCAGCATTCCGGCGTGAATGCTCCGCCAACTCCGCCCGCCGTCGGTGGACTTCCACGGCAGATGCGTCGTACCCGCGTAGATCGTCTCGCCGTCCTTAACATCGAAGGCCAGCGACATCACCGGTGCGGGCTGCTCTCCTTGCGCGGGGCGCGAAAAGCTTTGCCCTCCGTCACGGCTCAGCGCGATGCCGGAACGCAGACCCAGTGCCACCTGTGCCGGGTTTGCCGGAAAGAAGGCGATCGCAAAGACGCTCTCCGCCCCGATCGAGTCCGCGCGCCGCCAGTGGCTGCCCCCGTTGTGGGACAGATACAGGCCCGACGTTTCTCCGCGCTCGTCCGCCACGCCCGCAAACAGAGTGTCCGAATGCTTCGGGTGAAACCGGACAAACTCAATCAGTCCGCTGGTCAGGGAAGGGAAGTTCACGCGGGACCACGTTCGGGCCGCGTCGGTACTCACGAAGACGTGCCCGTTGCGCGACGACGCCACCAGGCGCGACGGCTGTTGCGGATCAATATCAATTGACCCCGCCGGCCCCCCCCATGGCCCCAGCGGCGTCCACTGCGCCAGCAGGACAGCGGCAGAAAGCGTGGCTAGGGCCGCCAAGAAAAGACTCCGCGCGCGACAATCTCCGCCGGGCCGGTCAGAAACAGTTCCGCTTCGCCCCGCAAAGAGAGTGGACCTGCCTCGGTCTGCACCGTCACCGGAGACCGCACCAGGCCCTTCGCAATCGCCGCCGCCGCTGCGCCCGTAGACCCGGTGCCGCTTGAAAATGTGGCCCCGGCGCCGCGCTCGAAGAAGCGCGCCTCGATCGTGTGCTCATCCACGCGCTGCACAAAGGAGATGTTGCTGCGGTTCGGGAAGCGCGGATGCCGCTCCAACTCCGCACCGATCGCCTTCCAATCCGCCGGAATCTCGTTCACCAGCAGGGCACACTGCGGATTGCCCACATTCAGAATCACCGCCGGGTAGCCTGCCATGGTCGCCTCGGCGTCTTCGATCCTCGGCTGGCCCATATTCATCTCAAACTGGTAGCGGTCGCCATCGCGGGCAATCAGCCGCAGCGCCTTCACGCCGCCGCCGGTGGCGATCGTCAACGCGCCTCCTGCCAGCCCCGCGTCCACCAGCAGCGCCGCGGCACAGCGCGTGCCGTTGCCGGACATCTCCACCTCCCCGCCGTCGGGATTGAATAGGCGCAAGCGCCGGGACTGCCGGTCCAGCAACTGCCAGCCGTCCGCACCCACGCCCGTATTCCGGTCACAGATGGCAATTGCGGCGGCCGCCAGGTGCTCCGCCTCGGGCGCCTCATCCGCCCACGTCAACAGAAAATCATTGCGGGCGCCATGCGCCTTCACGAAAGGAATGGTCATGATCTTTGCTCGGCCGGCGGCAGCAGGCGAATCAGGCTGATGTTCACCGAAAGGTCGCGTGTATCGTTCGGTGCGCGCCACACCGGGCCGGCCATCAGGCGGACGTCGTAGTGGTCCGCGGCATCCAGCGCGGTTTCGATGACGAACAACCCGGGACGCTCCAGTCGTGCGTCGTGCACCGTCCGGCCGTTCACGTCGATTCGCAGACGGGCATCGGCGTCGCCCTCGCGGCGGAACCCCCGCACTCGCAGCCGCTGCCGTCCGCCGCGCAGATTGCGCAACTTTGCGGACGACGACGCGCCCATCCATCGATAAAAGTTGCCGTGCGCGCCCTCCAACTGATACCAGCCGTCGCCGAGCCG
>CAYNDS010000349.1:0-2815 GCA_964395885.1 uncultured Solibacteraceae bacterium
CCCAACCGCTGTTCGTGCAGGCCGACTTCGGACTGGTGGAAACCGCGCAGGGCTTGGAGCCGCGGCTCGTCGAGATTCAAGGCTTTCCTTCCCTGTACGCCTACCAGCCGGTGATGGCCGAAACATACCGGCGGGTTTACGGGCTTGATCCGAGCTTGGAAACCTTGCTCGGCGGGCTCGACATGGAGTCCTACTGGGCGCTCCTCCGGGCGGCCATTCTGGGCGACCACGCTGCGGAGAACGTCGTCCTGCTGGAAATCCATCCGTTGCAGCAGAAGACCCTCTGTGATTTCCTGATCACCGAACGGGTGACCGGAATCCGCACGGTCTGCCTGACGGAGGTGGAACAGGAAGGGCGCAAGCTCTTCTACAGGAACGATGGGCGCCGCGTGCCAATTCATCGCATCTACAACCGCGCCATCGTGGATGAGTTGGACCGAACCGGAGTGAAGGCTCCATTTGACTGGAACGCGGATCTGGAGGTGGAATGGGCCGGGCATCCGAACTGGTACTTCCGCCTGAGCAAGTTCTCGATTCCCTTCTTCCATCATCCGCACGTGCCGAAGACCCTCTTTCTCGATCGGCTCGACCGCATTCCCGACGATCTGGAGAACTGGGTGCTGAAGCCGCTGTTTTCGTTTGCGGGACTGGGCGTATCGGTGGGTCCCACACGGGTCGAGTTGGAGAGTGTGCGCCACCCCGAACACTGGATCCTGCAAGAGCGAGCGCGTTGGAAGCCTGTCATCGAGACGCCGCACGGTGCGACGATGATTGAGGTTCGGATCATGTACCTGTGGTTCGACGGCGCGCAACCGCAGGCAGTGAACACCATCATCCGTACGGGACGCGGCAGAATGATGGGCGTCGATCACAACAAGAACATGGAGTGGGTAGGCGCGTCAGCCTGCTTCCACCGGTAGTCGCGTACAATCGCGCTCATGCGACGACGCGATCTCCTGTCCGCTCTTCCCTTCTCCTCCGTTCTGGCGCGCATTTCGCCGCTCCCAATTCGCGCAGTTGAGATCTGGAAGCTGGAAGGGACGCGGGTCGCCGTGAGCGGTGTCGACAAGCAGCATCAGGTACAGCCCCAGCACATTTATGACGATCTGAGACCGGCGGAGTATCGCGACGGCGACGCAAAGACGGTCAACCAGAGCACATCGGCTCTCTATCTGAAAGTCCTTGCCGGCGATGTCATCGGCCTCTACGGTCCGGTGGACAAGGAAGCTGCGATCGTGATTGACCAGCAACTGAGAGGATTCCTGACGGGCAAGGATGCACTGGCTGGCGAGACACTCTGGGATCAATTACACCGTCTGAACCGGCACGCCAGAGCGGGCCACTTCCTGATGGCGATCTCGGCCGTCGACAACGCCCTTTGGGATTTGCGCGGCCGCGTTCTGGGAATGCCGGTGTACCGTCTTCTGGGCGGCCCCTCACGGGGACGAGTGCCGGTCTACGGCAGTTGTTTGGGCTACTCCGTGCGGCCGGAGCAAGCCGCGGCGCGTGCCCGGCAACTGGCCGGCGCGGGTTACCGCCACCAGAAGTGGTTTCTCGCCTATGGTCCGGGAGACGGCGCGTCCGGCATGGAGAAGAACGTGGAGCTCGTCCGCGCGCTGCGAGACGCGGTGGGCGAGAACGTCGACCTGATGTTTGACGCGTTCATGGGTTGGGACCTGAACTACGCGCTGCAGTGGGCAAAGCGGACCGAACAGTTTCGACCGCGCTGGATCGAGGAGGCATTCGCGCCGGACAAGATCGAGAGTTTCGCCCAACTGCGCCGCGCGACATCCATTCCGGTCGCAAGCGGCGAGCACATCTACGGGCGATGGGAAACGCAACGCTACCTTGCCACCGGTGCGCTGGCCGTGGTGCAGTGCGACCCGGAATGGTGCGGGGGCCTATCGGAGTTGCTCAAGATCACGGCCATCGCCTCTGCACATGACGTGCACGTCATTCCGCATGGGCATGCCATCCACGCAGCGTGGCACTTCGTGGCCAGCCAATCGCCGATGACGTGCCCCCTGGTGGAGTACTTGATCTTGAAGATGTCCTCCTTCTACTACTTCGAGAAGAACCCGCCAAGGGTAGAGAACGGGACTCTCAGCCTGCCCACAGGGAATGGCTTCGGCATCGAATTCGACGATGCGAAGATCACCAAGCGGAGCTTACTCACTTGGAGCTAGCGTTTCCGCGACGTCCAGCAACAACTCCTCCGTGTAGGGACGCCCCACCAGTTGTACTCCGACTCCATTGATGGGGAGAACCACGGCGGGCAGCCCCAGCAGGTTCGCCCATAGCAGCGGGAACGTGCCTTCGAAGAGGCCGATTTCCTTGCCCGGCGTCGCGAACCGGCGTGCCCGATGCGGGAAGGCCGTCATTCCCGCGGCGGCAGTCAGAATCACGGGCGTTGTTTCCATCTGACGCAAGAGCGATGCGCGCATGGCGTCTCTCGCCACCAGAACTTCCAGCACCTGCTTAGCGGTCGGCTCCGGTCGGCCAGCGATGGCATCGAGGAACTCCGTTCCGGTCCAGTGAGTGCGATCCCGGTGCTGCTCAACCATGGTTCGGCTCACCACGGAAGGTAGTTCCGTGAAGAGAAAGCTCCAGAGATTCGGGGCTCGCTCCAAGCCGCGAGGCTCAAACCGTTCCACCGCCAAGCCTGCGTTGCTGAGAGCACCAGCCGCACGCTCAACGGCGTCGCTGCATGAACTCGCAACAGGAGTCCGGTAGAACTGGGGCCAAACGCCAACGCGGATCGCCGCCGAGGATTCCGAAGTCACGGGTGCGGAGAAGGGGTCATCAGGGTCGTACC
>CAYNDS010000350.1:0-2767 GCA_964395885.1 uncultured Solibacteraceae bacterium
CCGATCACCTCTGATTATCTTCAGCCCAATCGGCATTTCTCTTAGTGCAGGATCCACTAAGTCTATGACCATGATCGTACTTCCAATCTTGGGTATGTCAGTGCAGTAGTGCCCTGCTTTATCCACTTGAGGCTGATAGGTACTCAGGTGGATTATGTTCTCGCCAATCCGACGCATGCAACTGTCATCTTCCATGTCTACCTTGCCATGGGCGCCGGCTGTGCTTGTGTAAAATGTCATAATAAGCATAAAGGCCGCAAACCCTGCTCGTGCTATTTGCCTGACCACGACAAATCCTCCTCTCGCGTTAGTGCCTCTATTTTTGCCAGTTCTTTTGTCTGCATTCTTTTGTTGCATCTTAAGTTTTCTTTGTTCTCTACCCATATAAAAAAACCGGTACACCGGCTGTCTTGCGACAGTGGTGTACCGGTGTTTTGACTCGCCCTAGCTTATAGCTTGGTAAAGACTGGAATTACCGCGCCAGCAATACTGTTAATATAACGATTGCCTTCGTCATCCCATGTCATTAACAATCCGCCAAAACGGCTTTCAGGGTCACCCAACAGCGCCATCAAACGTTGTACTTCCCACAACGCGTCTTTGGCTTCCATCTTAACTTCACGGGTTTCTCCTGGTTCAATACCTCTTTCATCTTCCATCGTCAAACCAGTTGCTACCAGTTCGCGTGGATAGTCAGGATCCAGGTATTTACGTCCCAAGTCGTTTACAAAACGAACACCCGCTGTCGTGAACTCGCCAATGTTGACTGTCGAGTCACCGTTGTTGGTGATTTCCATCGTCACACGCAGTGCACGTCCAGGTACGTCGTAGTTAGCATGCGTTACCTTGATCGCAACAGGATTCGGTGCAATCGGCATCGGTTCTACTTTCGATTCACCCGCTTGGATCGGTACTGTGTATGGATGTACGCTTTCGGTATAACGATAGCCACCCCATACCAGTGCGCAGGTCAGTATCGCTACTGCCATGCCTACTTTACGGTCCATTGGATCCAGTAACAGTTCGTCACCGTACGCTAACAACACACGGCTACGTGGCAGGAACATCGGACGTGCTACATAGTAGCCAATCCAGAAACAGCCCAGACCTAACCATACCAAGTGCCAGAATACGCCATTGCTGAAGTTGAATGTTTCCAGATCAATGGTTTTACCTGTCAGGGTGGTCACCGGATTGGTGAAGTCATCCCAGTTGCCTGAAATGTTCATCCAAGATGCAGGGCCAGCAATCGGGCCTGCTTCTTTTACGTTCACCATTGCGTGCATGTGATGACGTCCTGGAATCCTTGCTTTCAGTCTGACTTCAAATTCATAGTCACGACCAATTTGCAGCGGTCCAGAAATGAACGTCGGTTCGCCGTTCAGTTTGGTGCTTAAACGTACAAACACCGGGCTCGGGCTACCAATGTTGAAAAATGCGCGCTCCGGTTTACCTACCGCACGTGGCCAATCTTCCGCCAGGTGAAATTTACCAGTGATCGTCGCAATGTCGTTCACTTTGGTGACTTTCGGTTGCCATTTCAGGTCGTACCATTGAATCGTACGCATACGGAGAAACGGTTCTTGCGAACGTTCACCATGCGCTGCCGCTGTCTTGACATCTACCGTCAGCGTCAGTGCCAGTGAGGCCGCTCCAATCGCCGCTCCATACAGGCCTAATACGCCCAGCTTAAATATGCTTCTTATATTCATTATCTAATCCCCTGTGCAAAGCCTTTTTCACCAAATGCGGTTACGTCGTTCTTCATAGAGATGCGTCCTCTTTCTCCTTTAACATAGAAGAATGCGGTGCAGTAGATCTTGCCAAAGTACCACCATACGCAGTACATCAACATCGATACAAACGCTGCGAAGAATGCCGCGATTACCGTGGTGTGACCACCAAAGGTACGCAGTGAGCCTTGTTCAATCAGGCGTACATATTCCGGTGTACCGGTACGTACATATAAGAAGCCTGTGTAGTCAGCTACTGATAACAGTACGCCTTCTACTACCAGCGGTAAGTGGGTTGGTCCAAAAATCGGCCAGTTGCCAGGATAGAAGAATAATCCCCAGAATCCACCGCCTAACAGAGCTGTGATCAGCCAGTTACCCGTCAACAACAGAACGGTGTCCAGCATCAATGCGCCTGGTATCATCGTTGATGGCAGTACAAAATTCAACGGGTAGTGTGACCACCAGTAGAATCCCCAGTAACGGGTCAGCCATTCGCCTACTAACAGGCATACGATACATAGTGTCGCTCCGTACGATAAACGATAGTTTACCCACAGGTAATATTGCAGTGCTGCACAATACATTACGCCTACGATCGGTGTTACTACCGGCCACCATTGACGGTCTTTCCAGTCAAGCCAGAAATCCCAGTCACCTGCCAACAACATAAAGTGCATGTGGAATGTACCTACCAACAAGATGCACAGAATCGGAAAATATACCGCGTCGATATATCTGGACATCCGGATCGCTTCCGGCGGCATCTTTGCCGCTGCTAAAATTTCGTCTGTTCTACTCACTAGACCCTCCCTTCTTCATTTCGTGTGATATTAAATATGAAAACTCGACGATTCCTTTTACTTCCCTTTTTATCGCCTGCCTTAGCTCGTTTCCATCAATTCTCTTTACAACCATTTCCACTGCCACACCTCTGCAGGTGTGGCAGTCTTCATTCAGAAATTAAGGAACAATTCTGTTGTTCAGAATTTCGCGGCTGGCGCCGTTCCAGGTTACGTCTGTCAGGTTAGAGT
>CAYNDS010000351.1:0-2764 GCA_964395885.1 uncultured Solibacteraceae bacterium
ATCTGGTCCCAAAGGTAGTTGGGATGGCGCGAGAGAACAGCGTGCGCTCCGTTGCCGAGGTGCGTCGACATCGTCGCGCCGGCGGCGACCACGTCGGCAATCTGCGCGGAGTCTGCCTTGGTGTGGCCGATGGAGGCAACGATGCCCTCCCGCGTAATCCGTTCGACGTAGGCGGGGGCGCCCGGCCACTCCGGCGAAAGCGTAATCAGGCGAATATTGCCCCGGGCCGCTTCCTGCAGCCGCTGAAACTCGTCCAGGTCCGGAGGACGCACGGCGGCCAGAGGGTGCGCGCCCCGGGGCCCATCTTCGGGTGAGATGTGCGGCCCTTCTACGTGGAAGCCTTCCATCGCCTCCCCTTCGACCAGCGCCTCCTTTGCGTCGGCCAACCGCCGTAGCGCTCCGGCCATCACTTCGTGGCTCCCAGTGATCACGGTGGGGAGCAAACGCGCCACGCCTGTCGAAAACTGCGCTCGCAGGCTGCGCAGAATGTCCTCATCCGTTGCTCCCGGCGCGCAGTAGTCGACACCGGCGTACCCGTTCACCTGCAGGTCGATGAAGCCGGGGGCCAGCAGCGGCAACCCGTCTGCCGAACCAAGCCAGGGTTCGACGCTGGTGATGGCCCGCTCGGCCACCACCTCGACTGCCTCGCCAGTCAGCACATTGATCCCCAAACATTTCATAGAGCCTCTGTTTTATCCACAATCTTTCCACAGCCTTGCACCGTGCATCTTATAGCGGCTGCAGGAGAATTTTTCTGTTGATTTTGGCCGCGACGCACTTAGATTTCACTTGGATCGCGCACCGCCATTGGCTACAGTATCCGTGATCCTTCCGCCCGGCGCGAGTGTGACAGAGTATCTCGGGGGAGGTGGCTGTTGCGATTCGCGCAGGGCGGGATCAGCAACCTTCCGCGCCGTTGGAGCAAGGCGTAAGCCGGCAAGGCTTCTGCAGCCCGGGCACAACGGCGCAAAACAAACGCGGAAGCGGGTCAGGCGATTGCCACTCCCGCTTCCGCGTTCTGTTGTTGCCCCTTCGTTTCGCTCTAGGCCAGGTCGTAGCCCCGGAAGAACCATGCCAGCTCAATGGCGGCATTCTCCTCCGAATCGGACCCATGGACCGCATTGCGGCCAATCGATTCCGCGAACAGCTTCCGGATGGTGCCTTCGTCGGCATTGGCCGGATTGGTGGCGCCCATCAGCTTGCGCCACTCGGCGAAGGCGTTCTCCTTTTCGAGCGCCAGCAGGATGCAGGGACCAGACGTCATGAACTCGATGAGTTCATTGAAGAAGCCCTTGCCTTTGTGAACGGCGTAGAAGCCCTCGGCTTCGTCCTTGGCCATCTTCGCCATGCGCACGGCACGCAGCCGAAAGCCGTTTGCCTCGATGAGCGCGAGAATCTTGCCCGCATTTCCGGCCGCAACGGCGTCCGGCTTGATGATTCCGAAAGTGAGTGACATGTTCGTTCCTATTGCTTGAGGTGCTTGGCGATGGTGGCGCCGATATCGGCGGGCGAAACGCAGACGTCGATGCCGGCATCCTGCATGGCCGCCATCTTGTCGCTTGCCTTGCCGCTGCCGCCGGAAATGATCGCTCCAGCATGGCCCATGCGGCGTCCGGGAGGCGCCGTCTGCCCGCAAATGAAGCCCACCACCGGCTTGGTGACGTTCGCCTTCACGAACGCCGCGGCGGTCTCTTCCGCATTGCCGCCGATTTCGCCGATCATGGCGATGGCGTGCGTATCCGGGTCTTCCTGGAACAGCCGCAGCGCATCGACGAAGTTGGTGCCGATGATCGGGTCACCGCCGATGCCAATACAGGTGGACTGCCCGATTCCCAGCTTGCTGAGCTGTCCGACCGTCTCATACGTCAGCGTTCCGGATCGCGACACGACGCCCACGTTTCCAGGCCGGTGAATGTGGCCCGGCATGATGCCGATCTTGCACTCACCCGGCGTGATGATGCCCGGGCAGTTGGGCCCGATGAGACGCGTGTTGGCGGACTTCATCCGTGCCCAGACACGCGTCATGTCAGCCGCCGGAATTCCCTCCGTGATGCAAACCACAAGAGGCAGGCAGGCGTCGACCGCTTCCAGTATCGCGTCCGCGGCAAATGGAGGCGGCACGAAAATCACACTCGCGTTTGCGCCCGTCGCCTTGACGCAATCGGCAACCGTGTCGAACACCGGACGGTCGATGTGCTGGGTGCCTCCCTTGCCCGGCGTCACTCCGCCGACGACGTTGGTTCCGTACGCGATCGACTGCGTGGCGTGGAAGGTGCCTTCCTTACCCGTGAAGCCTTGTACCATCAGGCGAGTGTTTTTGTTGACCAGAACGCTCAAGCTTTCACCTCCCCGGCGGCAGCCACCACTTTCTCGGCGGCGTCCTTCATGCCCTCGGCCACGATGAAGTTGAATCCGCTGTCGCGCAAGATCTGTTTCCCTTCCTCAACGTTGGTGCCTTCCATGCGGACCACCACCGGAATGGTGAAGCCCAGTTCCCGGGCCGCATTCACCACGCCGGTCGCCAGCACGTCGCAACGAAGAATGCCGCCAAAGATGTTGATCAGAACCGCCTTCACCGCACTATCGGAAAGCAGAATGCGGAAGGCGTTCTTAATCTGTTCCGCGTTGGCGCCGCCGCCGACATCCAGAAAGTTGGCGGGATTGCCTCCGGCGTACTTGATGATGTCCATGGTGGCCATGGCCAGGCCCGCGCCGTTCACCATGCAGGCGACGTTGCCGTCGAGCTTGATGTAGTTCAGGCCGA
>CAYNDS010000352.1:0-2682 GCA_964395885.1 uncultured Solibacteraceae bacterium
CGGCCGCTTCGACCGCCGCGTGGTGGTGGGCCGTCCGGACGTGAAGGGCCGCGAGCAGATTCTGCGCGTTCACACGAAAAAGACGCCGCTGTCGGACGACATCGACCTGTCGATCATCGCCCGCGGCACGCCCGGCTTTGCGGGCGCCGACCTGGCCAATCTGGTGAATGAGGCCGCGCTGATCGCCGCCCGCCAGAACCGCAAGGTTGTCACCATGTTCGACTTTGAGCAGGCCAAGGACAAAGTGTTGATGGGTGTCGAGCGCCGCTCGATGATCATCAGCGAGGAAGAGAAGAAGCATACGGCCTATCACGAGGCCGGCCACGCCATCGTCGCCGTGATGCTGCCAAAGGCCGACCCGCTGCACAAGGTCACCATCATTCCGCGCGGCATGGCGCTGGGCGTCACCATGATGCTGCCTGAGCAGGATAAGGTGGACCTGTCCAAGGATCAGGCCGAGGCGCGCATTGCCGTCTCCATGGGCGGCCGCGTCGCCGATGAACGGTTCCTGAACATCCGCACCGCCGGCGCGTCGAACGACATTGAGCAGGCGACGGAGCTGGCACGGCGCATGGTCTGCGACTGGGGCATGAGCGAACTCGGCCCCGTGTCGTTCGGCAAGCGCGAGGAGCAGATCTTCCTCGGCCGGGAAATCGCGCAGCACCGCGACTTCTCGGAAGCCACCGCCATCCGCATCGACGAGCAGATCCGCAAGATCGTGCAGTCCGGCTACGATGTCGCCAAGCAGATCATTGACGACCGGGCGGAAGCCGTGGTTCGCATCGCCGAGGCGCTGCTGGAACGGGAAGTTCTGGACGCGCAGGAGGTGAAGGTGCTGATCGACGGCGGCACTCTGCCCCCGATGAAGTCGACGCCGCCGCGTTCGAGCGACGGTCCGACGCCGACGCCGCGCCCGGCGGAACTGGCGGGTGGTCTCACACCGGGTCCGCAACCGGCCTAAGCACACCGGCTTGCTCGATTCGCTCCGATCTGTCAGGGTCCCGTCCTACGCCGTCTACCTGTTCGACGTGGACGGGACCCTGGTCCACTCCTCAGCCGACATCTGCGGCGCCATCCAGCAGGTGCTGCGGCCCCACCGCGACGGGCTTCCCGCGCTTGACGACGCTTTTCTCACCACCTACATCGGCCGGCACCTTGTCGACCTGTTCACCGACCTGTTCCCCCACTACACGCCGGAGCAGATCGACGCAATGATCGTCGAATACCGGCAGATTTATCCGGCGCGCGGCCACGCGGCGACGGTGCTCTATCCGGCTGTCCGCGAGACGTTGGCGCAACTTCCCGGCAGGAAATCCACGGCCACGACCAAGGGCACGCCGACGACGCGCATCGTGCTGGAGAAGTTCGGGCTGTTGCCCTACTTTGACCACGTGCAGGGCACCGACGGCTTCCCGGCCAAGCCCGCACCGGACGTGATTCACCATGCGCTGGCTGCCTTGGGCGCGCGCCCGGAAGACTGCCTGTTTGTGGGGGACTCCGCCGCCGACATGGCTGCCGGACGGGCCGCCGGGGTTGCCATCGCGGCGGTCACCTACGGCTACGGCAACATTGCCGACCTCTCCCGTCATCAGCCGGATTACGTGCTGGACAGTCTGGCGCAACTGCTGCCGGCATCCGCCGCCGCGTAGCCGCGCCTACATCGTCCGGCGCGGGCGGGGCGTCAATCCCAGCTTCTGCAGCGCCGCTTCGCCCCCGACGCCGTTCAGTTCCCAGTACTTCACGCGCGCGCTGCGGACCAGCGTCGCCCGCTCTCCGTTCGACGACTCCCAGCCGAGAATGCGCCGCTCGCCGCCGGGCTCGACGAAGATCGTTTTCGAGTAGCTGCCGGCGACCGTGACGCGCCAGACCTCGCGGTCCCCGTCCTTCCGGCGTTCGGCCATGGCGGCCGTTCGCGAAAACACGCCCGGCGTGCCCAGAGCGGCCAACAGTGTCACCGGTCTGGCTTCTCCGACGGCCAGCCGCGGTTCAGCGACCCCGCGCGCCCACACCAGCAGTGCGTCCTCGGCCAGCACGGGCGTAGGTTCCCAGCTCAGGCTCTGATCCGCCGCGCCGTCAAAGTAGCTGTGCGAGACCGCCTCCACCTTGGAGGCACCGAAACGGATCTGCTGGTAGAGATGGCCGCACCACTCCTGGCGGCTGAAGGAGAGCTTCAGCGGCGACCCGGTATCGACTTCGACAAAGGCGCTCAGCATCTCGTTGTAGTCGTAGATCCCGGTCTGGAAGTCGCGGACCAGGTTCAGCTTGATCACCGGCGTGACGTCGGTTGCCGGGTGGCGCCCCGGGTCGGCCTTCACACCGGCCGAGCGGGAGAACGGCTCCGTCACAAAGATCGTCACCGCGGTTCCCGCGCGCGGCGCTCCGTAGCGGGGTACGGTCAGGTCGTAGGCGGCCAACTCCGCCTGCCCGTCGCCCCACTGCTTCCAAAAGCCGGCGAAGGGCTCCCCCGCCGCCGCCGTCATCGTCCCGAACAGGCAAACCCATGGCGCAAGCCGCATTCCTTTACAATAAAACTCGAACCATGCGCATCAGACTGCTCCGCTGGGCGGCGGCCGCTCTCGCCGTCATGCAGTTGAGCTGCACGAAAGAGCCGCCGAAGGATGTGGCGGCCATTGTCAACGGGCGCTCGATTACCAACGCCGAGCTCGACAAGCAGTACCAGTG
>CAYNDS010000353.1:0-2677 GCA_964395885.1 uncultured Solibacteraceae bacterium
TCACGAAGGACCACCGAGGACGGCCGGCGTGTCATCATTGCGGGCCTTGCTGGCAAGGCTGTGACTCCGGCTCCAAGTTCGATTCGCTGCGCGTGTTCGTGCTGGGAGCGCGACGCACGGGCAAGCTGGAGCTGCTGACCGGCGCACGCGTCCGCTCCCTCACTTTGAACGGTGAGGGAATGGCGGAGGCTGCCCAATATTTCGACGTCAAGGACCGGCAGTGGCGTGAGGTCCGCGCCAAAGCCTTTGTTCTGGGCGCGGGCTGCATCGAGAGTGCGCAGATTCTGCTGAACTCAAAGATTTCCAACTCCTCCGGTCTGGTGGGCCGCTATCTGAGCGAGCACTCTTACGCCGCGGTCAGTGGCTTTCTGCCGCAGCTCATGGGACGCAAGGTCGTCAATGAGGATGGCAATGGCGCCCATGCCTTCATTCCTGACTTGACCAAGAACTGGCGCGGAAAGAAGTTCATTCGCGGGTACCAGATCTTCCCCACCGGCGGTATCGGTGAGTTCACTACTGTGGGCAAGAACCTGCCCGGATTCGGACAGGATTGGAAGAAGCTGGTTCGCGACTACTACACCGCAAGCGTCAGTGTGCTGTTCCAGGGAGAGGTGTTGCCGTATCGTGACAATCGGATCGAAGTGGATGAGTCCTTAAAGGACGACGCAGGCATCCCGGGCGTTCGGTTCCACTATCGGTGGCGCGAGAATGAGTCCGCGATGTTCGCCGACATGATGGAGGTCGGCAACGAAATCCTGCGGAAGGCAGGTGCGGAGATGCTGCCGGTGCGGAATCCGAAGCCGCTGGAGTACGGGCACTCCATCCATTACGTCGGCACGGCGCGGATGGGGAATGACCCGAAGGCGAGCGTTCTGAACAAGTGGAACCAATCGCACGATGTGAAGAACCTCTGGGTGAACGACGCGGCGGCGTTTGTGACGGCGGGCAACCAGAACCCGACGATCACCATTCTGGCGCTGGCGATGCGTTCCAGTGAGCGGATGATCGAACTCATGCGGCGTGGCGAGTGGGCTTAAGCGAACCACGGCACATCGAGTTGAATTTCGGCCAGATGGAGAGCCGGTGGCGTTCCATCACGCCGACGCTTCGCTATTGCATGGAAGTCGAAGTTCACGTGTATGCGTTCTCCGTGGCGGCGAACGTCCTCCTGAGCTTCTTTCCGTTCCTGATCGTGCTGGTTTCGCTGTGCCGGTACGTGTTCCATTGGAGCGCGGCGGAGCAGGCGATCTACGTGGGCCTTCGGGATTACTTTGCCGGCCAGACCGGCGAGTTCATCGTCCGGAATCTGCAGGCGCTGGTGTCCTCGCGCGGGCCCTTTCAATGGTTCAGTGTCTTCTTGCTTCTGTTTACTGCCAACGGTGTCTTCGAGCCGCTGGAGGTGGCGCTGAATCGCGCTTGGGGGATTCACAAGACGCGCAGCTACGTTCACAACCAGATCGTCAGCCTGGGTCTGATCTTCGCCTGCGGAAGTTTGGCCGTGCTGTCGACAACGTTGACGGCGATCAATCGGGATTGGGTGCGGCAGCTTGCAGGTGATGGAACGATCACGGGAGTGGTGACCGTGCTGGCGTTCAAGATCGCCGCCATTCCCACGACCGTTGGCGTCCTATTCCTGATCTATTGGCTGCTGCCGTTCGGTCAAGTGCCATGGCGTCTGGCGCTACGAACGGCGCTTTGGGTGACGCTGGCGATTGAGGGCTTGAAGTACCTCAATCTCCTGATCTGGCCTTATCTGTTCCGCAAGTTCTCTGAAGAGTATGGGCCTTTTGTGAACTCCGTGACGATCATCATCTGGAGCTTCGCGGCGGCGATGATCGTGATGGCGGGTGCGGAGTGGACGGCGCGCACGAGAGCCGAGAGCGCCGTCCACACCTAGACGATTCGAGCGGGATTGGAGAGCGTGCCGATGGCCGGCACGTCGATCGCACAGACATCACCCGCCGCCAGCGCGGCATCTTCCTTGACGATAATGCCGGTGCCGGTCAGCAGAACGGTTCCGCAAGGAATCGGGTTGGAACGGGTGAGGTATTCCACCAGCGTTTCGAACTTGCGGCCGAGCTTCGCCGTCGATGTCGAGCCGGAGAAGATGCGTTTCCCCGCGCGATCAATGACGCACGTCATCTCCAGCGCGTAGGGATCCGCGATGCTATCCGGGGTGACAATCGTGGGACCCAGCGAACAGCACGCGGCATAGGTCTTCGATTGCGGCAGGTAGAGCGGATTCTCCCGCTCGATGTCCCAAGCAGAGACGTCGTTGGCTACGGTGTAGCCGTGGATGCGACCGCGTGAATCCAGCACGAGCGCCAACTCCGGCTCTGGTGCGGTGAACTTGGAATCGGCGCGGATGCCGATTGCTTCGTCGGGACCGACGCAGACGCGCGCCGTGCCCTTGAAGAAGAGTTCCGGCCGGTGCTGCGGCTCATAGACGTAGCGGTAGAAGCCCTCCCGCGTGCCGTGCTCGGCGTCGCGGAAGGAGGCGCTCATTTCATAGGTGCAGCCGCAGGCCCAAACCTCACGAGGCGCAAGCGGAAGAATGGCGCGGGCTGCGACGGTCTGCGTCCCGGCAAACCGGTTGGCCACCTCCGCGAGAGTCTGACCGCGATCCTCGGCCATGTCGAGCAGGTCCACCATGCTGCGGCCCGGGATGGGTCTCGCG
>CAYNDS010000354.1:0-2662 GCA_964395885.1 uncultured Solibacteraceae bacterium
CTTCCGGGCCGGAGGTGGCGTTCTTTTTCCGGCGCTTGGCGAGAAGAGCGTCGGCTTCCTGAATGCCGAGGCGGACGGCTTCCTGGGCATCGCGCTGGAGGCGCATGTCGAGCGTGGTGTAGATGCGGTACGTCTCGTTCTGGAAATCGTGACCGGACATCTCGTCGCCCAGCCAGTCGTTGACGAGGACGATGAAGTAGGGCGAGTCGGCGGACTCGGCGGCACCGGTGGCGACGCGGACGGGCTCTTCGGCGGCGGCGGCGTACTGGCGGTCGTCGATGTAGCCGTTGTCGCGCATGAGGCTGAGCACGACGTTGCGGCGAGTCCTGGCGCGTTCCGGCCAGCGAACGGGATTGGTGAAGCTGGGGCGCTGAATCTGGCCGGCGAGCAGGGCAGCTTCGGCGAGCGAAAGGCCCTTGAGGTCCTTGCCGAAGTAGGCCTGCGCGGCCTCGCCGAAGCCGAGAATCTGGAAACTGCCGCGGCGGCCGAGATCGACGTTGTTGGCGTAGTACTCGAAGATCTGTTCCTTGGTGAGGGTGCGCTCCAGGTGGAGGGTGACCAGCACTTCGGCGGCTTTGCGCTTCCAGGTCTTTTCCGGCGTGAGCCAGAGGCCGCGGGCGAGCTGCATGGACAGGGTGGAGGCGCCCTCGGCGTGATAGCCCTTTTTGATGTCGACGTAAGCTGCCTTCATGATGCGCAGCGGGTCGAAGCCGACGTGCTTGAAGAAGCGCTTGTCTTCGACGGAGACGACGGCTTGGACGAGCTTCGGCGGGATGTCCTCATAGCGAACGACGCGCCGCTTCTGCCGGTTCTTGTCGAAGAGGTTGGTGATCAGTTCCGGCTCCAGTTGGAGCGAGGTGCGGCGGGACGAATCGGCAAGCGAGGTGATCTGCGACACCTTGCCTTCGGCAAAGCGGACGATGTAGGGGTCCTGGCGGAAGTAGGAATCGGGGCCGGGGAAGAATTCGAGGGCGCCGCCGCGGTCCTTGAACCAGCCGATCATGCTGGTGTTCTTGTCCTCGGAATAGCCGGCGCTCTTCAGCAGGCGGCCCATTTCCGAGGCGTCGATCGGGTCTCCGACGCGGACCGTGCGGGGAGCGGCAAAGAGCCGGGAAGTCTTGGCAAACGGGCCTTTTGTGAGCTTCTCCTCGATGGCGCGGGCGTATCGGACGTAGTGATAGCCGACGAAGCCGAGGCCGATGACGCCGACTCCGCCGAAGATCAGGAGCAAGATCGGGATGAAGCCGGACCGGCCGCGACGGGGAGAAGGGCGCCGGGGAGAAACTGCTTTCGAATCGGCCACTGTTGGCAAGTTTACCGTGCGGGAGCGCCGTCAGGCCGATGCGCCTGGGGGCGGAAGTGCAGCTCCGTCGTGTAGAGCAGCAGGTCGAGACGCTGGCCGTAGGCGGCTTCGATGGCGCGCCCGGTGCCCTGACGGCGAATCCGGATCAGGCCGGGATCGAGGGCGATGCCGAGTTGCGCGGCACGGTCCGCGACACGCGCGCGCACGACGTCGTCCGGGGCGTCCGAATGCTGGCGCATCGCAGTTTGAATCTGGTAGTTGCGCCAATATGGGCGGACAGACGCCGCGGCGACTGCCGCAAGGACCAACAAGCAGAGGATGGCGAGCACGCGCCGAGCGTCCATCTACTTGCGGCCGGCGGACTCCAGTTCTTCCCAAATGCTCTTGTGTTCGACCCAATCGGCGGTCTCACGCCCGGTGAGCTGGATCTCGCGCTGGCTCATGGTGCCGTGACCATACGGGCAGATGTATTCCGTGCGAGGCGGAGCAAACAAAGTGGCCTTGTCCCAGGAGCCGGTATTGACCGGCATGCGGAGGCGCCGGGCACAGGTGCGGCAGCGGTACTTCTGGTCGATGACGGCAAGCGAAACCATACCGATGCAAACCAGCGTGTAGAACATCATGGCGGTGGTGTAGGCAAGGTCGTGAGCGAACGGCTGGTGGCCGAATTCGGTCACCTGGCGGGAGACGGGCACCACCGCCTGGAGAAATCGCTTGAGCAGCGTGGCCACGCCCCAGATGGCGAGCAACTTCGCCGCGAACAGGCCCCAGTATTTCATCTCTCGTTAAGACTCACTTTCCCGTACGAAGGTTCCACGGTTACCAAAAACTCACCCAGCCAGAACACTTCTGGCCACAAACAACAGATTGGCGGGCCGTTCCGCCAACCGCCGCATGAAATACGGATACCAGGCGTCGCCATAGGGGATATAAAGGCGAAGACGGCGGCCTTGGGCCACCAGACGCCGCTGCAGATCCCGGCGGACTCCATACAGCATTTGGACCTCAAAACGCGTCGAGTCGACACCGGCGGCGGGCGCCAGCATCTTCTCGTCGTGGGTGGCCAGCGCGGGGTCAATCCCCGTGTCGAGCAACTGGCGCCCTAATTTCAGATAGTTCGCATCCACCTGAGTTTTCTCAGGGAAAGCGATGGACGGGGGCTCGCGGTAGGCACCCTTGCACAGCCGCACGCGGATGCCGCGCGCCGACAGGTCGGCAATATCGGCCTCGCTGCGGTAGAGGTAGGCCTGAATGACGGCGCGGACACACCCATATTTGTCATGCATGGCGCGAACGAGCTGCAGGGTCCTGTCCACGTACTCGCTTGATTCCATGTCAAATTCCACACGAGTTCCCGCG
>CAYNDS010000355.1:0-2657 GCA_964395885.1 uncultured Solibacteraceae bacterium
CGTTTCGCCTCCGTCCGCCAGCGCGTGTTCGACCCTAGCCATGGACAGACGCCAAACCCTCATTGAGATCGTTCGAAAGGTCGCCAAGAAAGACGTCACCCCGTCCCCCGGTGACAGCCTGTTTGACTCCGGTCTCCTCGATTCCTTCGCCCTCACCGACCTGGTTGCGGAAATCGAAGCCCGTATGGGAATCCGCATTCCGGACTCCGATCTCAATCCCCGCAAGTTCGATTCCCTCGAGCGGATTGAGCAGTACCTGGACTCGCGCGGCTAATGGCCTTCCTGCGGGAGTTCGGTTCCTGGCTGCCTTCGCGCATCGTCTCCAATAGTGAGGTCGGCGAGAAGGTCGGCGTCGACCATGAGTGGATTCGCAACGTCTCCGGCATTGAGGAGCGCCGCTACGCGGAACCCGGCGAAAGCGTGGCCGCCATGGCCGCCCGCGCCGGTGAGGACTGCCTCGCCCGCGCCGGCATCGCGCCCTCCGAGGTCGGCATGGTCATGGTCGCCAGCGGCACCGGAGAGCGCCAGTTTCCCGGCCCTGCCGCCACCGTCGCCCACCTGCTCGGCTGCTCCGGCGCCGTCGGCCTCGACGTGCCCATGGCCAGCGCCGGCTCCATCTTCGGTCTTTCCCTCGCCGCCCGCCTCGTCAGCCAGTTCCGCGAAATCCTCGTCATCGGCGCTGAAAAGATGTCCTGCGTCGTCGAGCGCCAGCCCATGGAACGCGGCGTGGCCGTCCTGTTCGGCGATGGCGCCGGCGCTTGCCTCGTCTCCTCCCAACAAGGACGCGCCCGCATCGTCGATTCCCAACTCGGTACCGATGGCAGCTTCGCCGATGACCTCGCCCTGGAGTGGAATTCCCCCCTCGCCATGAACGGCCGCAGCGTCATCCTCCAGGCGTCCCGCAAGATTCCCGCCGCCATTGAAACCGTCCTCCGCCGCAACTCCGTCGCCGCCGACCTCGTCGAGGTCTACCTCATGCATCAGGCCAATCAAAACCTGATCGACCGCGTGGCCCAGGCTCTCGGCGTCCCGTCGGACCGGTTCTTCTCCAACATCCGCCGCTACGGCAATACGTCCTCGGCGTCTCTTCTGATCGCCGCCGCCGAATGGTTCCGAGACCACGGCTTTGAACCGGAAGTCCCGGTCGTCTTTGCCGGTTTCGGCGCGGGCTTCCATTGGGGCGCTTTGCTGGCCACCGGCACCTGAGACGCCCAGTCACACGCCCGATCGGACGGAAACCACTTTGTTTTGCAGCACCGCGGGCACTCACCGCCCCGCCGGGCCGCCCTCCTTCGGCTACACTCCCAGCGGGTCTCGAGAAGGGAGGGCCCCGAAACGGAGCGGGCCGAACGCGAAGGCCCAAAACCGAACGGAAAGTCCCGCGATGTCTCACTCCGTCCCGGATTCACCAAAAAAACGGAACTGTGCCCGAACTCAGCCGCCGAAGATCGTCCGGTCCAGGTACGCGTTCCGGAACCGGCCGCCCGGATCGTACTCCGCCGCCGCCTTCCGGAACTCGTCCCAGCGCGGGTACCGCGTGCGCAGCGTCGAAGCGGGCACCGTGAACAGCTTGCCCCAGTGCGGCCGCGGCGCATACGGTCCCAGCTCGCGTTCGATCACCGGCAGCAGCCGCCCGACGTTCGGCCAGTCCTGCTTCCAGGTGAAGTGGATGGCCACGCTCGCCTGGCCGTAGGCCGTGCTCATCCACAGCTCATCGGCGGCCACCGTGCGGATCTCCGAGATCAGCAGGTGCGGCCCGATGCGCTCGCCCAGCCGCTGGATCGCCTGCAGTGCCTCGCCCGAATGACGCCGCGCCACGAAGTACTCCGACTGCAGTTCCTTGCCCGCGCTCGGCGTGAAGCCCATCTTGAAGTGCGGCAGCCGCTCGTACCAGGGTCCGGCGATGCCCCGCTGTACCGTGCAGTTGTCGGGCGACAGCGCCGCAATCGGATGCAGGTCTTTCCGGGCCAGCTTTGCGCCCAGCCACTCGGCCGGCGCTTCGCCCTTCACGCGCCGCTTCAGCCAGACCTCGTTGATCGATCGTGCCTGCCAGTCCGTGAACAGGCTCACGCTGTAGCCCGCCGCCTGGACCTCATCAAAGTGCGCCAGCGCCTGCGCGAGCGGCATGTCCTGGTAGACGTACTGATGGGCCGCGTAGGTGGGCTCCACCCGCAGCGTCACCCGCGTCACGATGCCCAGCGCCCCCAGTCCCACCACTGCCGCCTGAAAGCGCGCTCCGTCGGCCGACGTCAGCTTCACCGCATCGCCCGCCGCGGTGATCATCTCGATGGCCGCCACTGCCGTCGCCAGGTTGCCGTTCTTCTCGCCGGACCCGTGCGTCGCCGTCGCGCATGCGCCCGCCACCGAGATGTGGGGCAGGGAAGCCAGATTGTGCAGTGCGTAGCCCTGCCGGTCGAGAATCGGCGCCAGATGGCCGTAGGTCACGCCGGCGTCGACCGTCACCGTCCGTGTCTTCGCATCGACGCTCGACACTTCGCGCAGCTTTCGAAGAGACAGCAACCGGACGTCGCTATCGGCGATGTCGTTGAAGCAGTGCCGCGTGCCCTGCACCTTCAGCTTGCCGCCCCGGGCAACCGCCTGCCGGACCCCTTCCACCGACTCCGGCTCCTCCACCCGCCCGGTGGAGTACGTCAGAT
>CAYNDS010000356.1:0-1076 GCA_964395885.1 uncultured Solibacteraceae bacterium
CGTTTGAAATTCATGAAATCGGTCGCCGCCGAACGTCAGGCCATGGCCGATGTCATCGATCGTTTGGCTTTGGCAAATCCGTCGGTCGGATTTTCATTTGAACATGACGGCAAAACCCTTGTGTCCTATGCCGCAGCACAGGGGTTTATTCCCCGCGCCTGTGCCTTGTTGGGTCAGGCCCACGATCTTATGCCCGTATCCGAAGATATGGGTCCGCTGCGTCTTGAAGCGGTGTTGGCGACACCGGCTTTGACCGCGGCTAATGCCACGGGACAATATTTCATTGTCAATAAACGCCCCATTCGCGATCGTACATTGACGGCGGTGTTGCGCGCGGCGTACCGCGACGTGTTGCCGGGCGATCGTTACCCGGTGGCGGTCATGCATCTTAGTATACCGGCCGACATGGTGGACATGAATGTCCACCCCGCCAAGGCCGAGGTGCGCTTTCGCGATATCGACAGCATCAAGTCGTTGATGATGCGGGCGGTGCGCGGCATGCTGGCGCAACCGCTGCATCAGGCCGTCAGCCTGTCGGCGGTGGTTATGCCGCGGTCTGCGCCTGTGCGGCCCGCCGTGCAAAATAATATACAATCCGCGCCGGGCTTTGCCGAACAATGGGCGCCCACGGCGCGCACAGCGCCCGCGCAACAGCGCCCTGTAATCGCTGCGGAAGCGCCGGAATATCCACACCAGTATCCGTTGGGCGCGGCGGTGGCACAGATATCGGATACATATATTGTCGCGCAAACGGCCGACGGCCTTGTGCTGGTGGACCAGCATGCGGCGCATGAACGTATTGTTTACGAACGCATGAAGGCGGCGCTCGCGGTTAAAAACATTGACCGTCAGGGCATGCTTATTCCCGAAATCATATCCGTCACCGCCACGGAACGCGCGTTGCTATTGGCGGCGGCGGATGATTTGGCGCGTTTGGGTTTGGGTGTGGAATCGTTCGGCGTGTCCGATGTGGCGGTCACGGAAATTCCCGCCATCATGGGCGCGAATGCGAATATTCAAAAATTAATTCGCGATATTCTGGATATGCTGAAAACGGAGCAGGACCCAACCCAGAT
>CAYNDS010000356.1:1086-2641 GCA_964395885.1 uncultured Solibacteraceae bacterium
TGCGCGAAATTCGCGTGTTACGGGTCGGTGCGCGCCGGTCGTCACTTGACCGTGGCGGACATGAACGCCTTGTTGCGGCAAATGGAGCAAACCGATTTCAGCGGCCAGTGCAACCACGGGCGCCCCACCTTTGTCCGCATGTCATTGGCCGATCTGGAAAAGCTGTTCGCCCGCCGATAAATATTGACATATTTATAACCGGGCCCTAGGGTCGGGCGCACCTTGCGCGATTCGTTCGCGCGTTTTTACCCGGAGTGCGCCATGCCCGCCCAATATCGTTTCAATAAAAAACCCGACCAGCCCGTCGCCCGTATTTTGGTGTGCGGCGACGATGGAATGGATTATTTTTTTGATGCCGACGGCAAATGCATCGGGTCGCAGCCGACCGACGCCAAATTATTGGCAATACGCGATAACGCCCATGGCGTGTTGGCGGATATTCGTTCCAATTATGACGCCACGCAGATCGCGCCGAAACCGTAAATCAACTTCAGGCGGAAACATTCATCGCGCTTGCAGAGGCCGCGCCCGTATTTTTGGCAATGGCCACACGCGCCGGACGCAACAGCCGATCATGAATCTTGTAACCTGTTTCCAGCACTTGAACGATCGTGCCGTTGGGTTGACTGTCGGTGGGCACTTCGAACATCACTTCGTGTTCATGCGGGTTCAGTGTATCGCCCGCTGTGACATTTAATGCGACAACACCCATGCGCTGCAGGGCGTTTTGCAACTCGCGCGCAATTGCGTCAATGCCGTCGAAAAATGTTTTCAGATGATCGGGACGTTCCGCGGGAAGGGACGCTATGGCACGGCCCAAATTGTCGGCTACGGACAAAAACGGTTTGGCCGCGGACATGACGCCGTATTTTCCAGCGTCTTCGACGTCGCGCTGGGCGCGTTTTTGAATATTCTGCATTTCCGCAACAGCACGCAGATATTTGTCCCTAAGGTCGGCAATTTCGGCCTGGGCGCTGGCAAGCGCGGGGTCCATATCCGGGGCGGTGTCGTCGTTGACCTGGTCGGTTTGCGGTTCGGTTGTCATGTGTATCACACTCCACTTAAAATTTTGGCGGTATAATCGACCATCGGAATGATGCGGCCATAATTCAGCCGGCTGGGACCGATGACGCCGATCGCGCCGATCACGTTTTGATGCTTGTCTTTATAAGGCGCCACAATCAAAGAGCAACCCGCATGATTGAATAACGGGTTTTGCGCCCCGATAAAAATACGCACGCCGTTGGCCGTTGCCGTCTCTTCGACAAGACGCAGCATGATTTCATGCTGTTCCAGCGTATCGAACAGGCGGCGCAACCGGTCCAGCTCGGCCACCTCGCGGACATCGGACAGCAAATTTGACTGGCCGCGCACAATCACAACACCGTCCGCGCCGCCGCCAAAACTGGCCAGTCCGCGCTGCACCAGATCATGTGTCAAAGTGTCAATGGCCGCGCGCTGGGCGTTCAGGTCGGTGGCGATACGCTTTTTGGCGTCGGCCAATGTGCGTCCGTGCAAATGGGTGTTCAAATAGTCCGACGCGCGCTTTAAATCC
>CAYNDS010000357.1:0-2611 GCA_964395885.1 uncultured Solibacteraceae bacterium
ATGGCATACAGCGGATTGAGGCCGCCGTTGACGCCGCCCAAGCCGAGTCCGCGGCCGAACATCTGTGTGGACTGCCCGAAGAGCGGATTCAGCAGAAAGCCGTCGGGTGAGAAGAAACTCGGGGCGTTGAAGATGTTGAAGAACTCGGCCCGGAACTGAAGCTGCAACTGCTCGCCGAAGCGGAAGGAGCGGCGGGCGGTGAAGTCCACCTGGCGCAGCGGAAAACCGCGCGCGATGTTTCGGCCGGCGGTCCCGTTGCGCACCTGTCCGGCGGGGATGTCGAAAGCGGCGCGATTGATGGCCCGCCCGCCGGGATACTGGGGTCCGGAGACGTACAGCGGCTGCCCTGCCACCAGGTCCGGACGGAACTGAAACACGGCGCCGTTGATGGTGTTGCGGGAGAAGATGTCGACGGGGAAGGCGGTCTGGGCGCGGAAGATGGAATCCATCCCCCAATCGCGCGCCAGGATGCCCCAGAAGCCGTCGACGCGGGGGCGCGGCAGGTCCCAGGTGAAGGCTCCGCTGAAGTTGTGACGGACGTCGAAATCGGCGCTGGCGCGATTGGCGCGCGGTCCGCCGACGGCGGTGGCTGCCGGGTTGAACGTCACGTTCTCGGAAGCGGTATCGATGGCATGCGCCCAGGCGTAGGAAAGCATCGCCTGGAATCCCTTGCGGAGCGATTGGCGGAACTGCGTCTGGAAGGAGTGGAAGGAAGACTCCGCATCAGAGCGCAGAACGCTGAAGCCGCGGAACTGCGAGCCCGGCGTGCCGGCAAAGGAGTCTCGCCGCTGCAGGTTTCGCCCGAGCGCGCCGACATAGGAAGTTGTCAGGGTGCGGCCCTTGCCGAGACCCTGGTCGATGGTGAAGTTGAACTGCAGGGTCCGTGCAAGGCGGAAGCTTTCCTCATAGGCGGCGACATCGTCGTAGGGCGGGTCCAGGGAGAGCGGCAGCGGGGCGGCCTGGCTTTCCGGCAAAGGGAAAGCGGTGCCCACCAGACGGCGCGTGCGGCGATACGGCGGGTTGGAGCTGAGGCTTTGCAGACCGCCGAGCGGAAGGTCGTAGAACAGCCCGGTGCCGCCGCGCAGCGTCGTTTCATAGCCTTCCCGATTGCGCAGCCGGTAGGAGACGCCGAAGCGCGGCGCGAACGCATTCCACTGCGTGGGAAACAGGTCCCGTCCCGCAGGGGACAGGCGCGCGGTCAACGGATCCGACGTGGTGGCGGTGTAGAGCGGAACGTTCCGGCCGCGCAGGGCTGGATTGACCTCCCATCGCACGCCGAAGGTCACCGAGAGGGCGGCGTTCGGGCGCCACGTGTCCTGCACGTACGCCGAGGTGTTGTGGATGACGGCGCGCATGTTCTCGAAGGCGCTGACGATGGTGGCCGCTGTCCGCCCGGTGAGGATACCCACCGGTCCGCGCAGGCCGACAAACACGCCGAACTGCTGATAGACGGGCGCTTCAATGTGGGGAAGCAGGCGGCGGTAGTCGTAGCCCATCTTCCATTCGTGACGGCCGCTGACGATCGTGAAGTTGTCGATGAAGTTCCACTGCGCCTGACCGTTGGCGGCCTGTGCGCCGATGGCGTAGCCGCGCAGCCCCTGGGGCAGGATGCCGATGCCGCCGCCGCTGGGCGTTGCGAAGGAAGGAAACAACTGCGCGGCGGTAAGCGGCCGGGCGCCTCCCAGGTCATCCATCTCGGAGATGAAGCTGCCGCGATTGGTGCTCCAGTTGAAGCGGAAGTCGTTGATCGCGCGCGGACCGAGGATCTGCGTCGAGCCGATGGTCAGGCTGCGCGTGTCGCTCACGTTGCGGCTGAAGGTGTTCAGGCTGAGGTCGTAGGACTGGACGCTGCCGCGGTAGCCGACATCGCTGGGGGATTCGAGAAAGCGGCCCCAGAGGGTGATGCCGGAGCGGAAGCGGTGGTCCAGGCGCACGCTGGTGGAGTTCAACGTCGAGGGATTCGAGTAGGTGGCGGCAAACCGGCCGAACCCGTTGCCGAGGTCTCCCTGGTTGGGAATCGGGTACGCGTCGACGAGGGGGCGATTGGCCGGCGTCGCTTGCGCGCGGGAGGCCAGCGTCGGGTAGGCGTCCGTGGCAAACTGCGGCTGTCGGAGACGGAGCCCTTCGTACGAGACGAAGAAGAAGGTGCGGTTGCGGCCGTTCCAGATGCCGGGGATGGTCACCGGTCCGCCGAGCACGCCGCCAAAGTTGTTCTGCCGGATGGGCGGCTTGGGCAGGCCGTCGCGGTTGGCGAACCAGTCGTTGGCATCGAGGACATCGTTACGGAAGTAGTTGAAGACGGACCCGTGCAGGTCATTCGTTCCGGAGCGGGTTTGGATGGTGATCTGCGCGCCCGGCGTGCGCCCGTATTCCGGCGCGAAGGTGGAGGTCTGCACCTGGAACTCCTGCATCGCATCGACGCTGACCAAACTGTTGGTGCCGCCGTTGGCCGTGAGGGCAGGAAGCGTGCCGTCGAAGGTGCCGGCGAGGGCGGGCGCGGCGGGAAGACCAAAGTTGCCGCTGACGCCGTCGATGGTGAGGTAGTTGCTGGCCGTGCGCTGCCCGTTGGCGGAAAACTGGCCCGGATTGCGCGCCGTGGTGGGCGTCTGAC
>CAYNDS010000358.1:0-2579 GCA_964395885.1 uncultured Solibacteraceae bacterium
TCCAGCTTCCTCAGTTATGCCTCAGTGAACAACCTCTTTAGAACCGACAACTAGCTCGCGATCGCCTGCAAGAACGTCTCGCGCCGCTCACGCAGCCGCAGCATTTCGGCTTGGAAGGCCGGCGTGTGACGCTGCGGCTTCCAGACCGCGCTCAGCTCGGCGGTGTACCGCCAACTGACCAGCCCCACATCGATGGCGTGATGCAGCATCTCCAGCGCCGCATCCTGCTCGCCTGCGATGGCGAGAATTTCGGCCAAGAACAGCGTCCACTGCGCATCCTCGCTCACGGTCGGGTTGTTCCTCCAATTCCCAACCATCGCGAGCGCGCGCCGGCCGTCACCCCGAACGGCCTCGCGCGCCGCGCGGAGGAGCGTCCACCCCAGGTCCTCGGACGGCGAATCGCCGAGTCCATCCCACACCTGCATCGCGGCCTCGCGATCGTCCATCCACGCGTAGGTGAGTCCCGCCACCACGCAGGCCATCGGTGTGGGAGAAATCTTGACCAATCGTTCACAGTGGGACGCCGACGCGCGCATATCGCCGGCGGCGAAGCACTCGAGGGCGCGGCCGTAGGCGCCCCACATGTCCCAGGGATCGATGGCGTCCAAACGGTCGAGCGCGTCCCGTGCCTCGTCGAGCACCTCGAACCAGGCGCACAGAAACCCGTGGAGGGACAGTGTGAAGGCGTGATTCGGTTCCGCGGCGAGCGCACGACGCGCGAGGTGCACGGCGCCTGCTGCGTCGGCGTCGCTCGCCGAGATCCACGCGAGCGTCGCGAGTGCGTCCGCATTCTCCGGATCGAGCTCCAACGCTCTCGTGAGAAGCCGCGACGCCTCCGCCCGATGCTCGCGGCAGCGTGCGGGATCGGGCTCAAAACCGCCATTCACGATCTGGAACTCGGCGTTGGCCATCGCGACCAAGAGGGGCACCTGCTCCCCGAGCAGCGCCATCCCGGATTGCAGCAACGCCTGCGCCCGCTGCACGCCCTCGAACGAGAACTGCATGATATCGAGGTTCGCTCGCCTCGCCATATCGAGCACTCGCGGATCACGGATTGGCCGTGCCGCAAGCTTGGCGTCGTCACGTGGGGACAGCGCCACGTGCAGCGCCTCGACGACGCCGCGCGCGACGCGCTCCTGAAGATCGAACGGATCCTCGAGCGCGCCGTCGTAGCGCTCGCTCCACACCGCGACATCCAGCAGCGCGTCGACAATCTCAGTGGCCACGCGAACGCGCTGGCCCGCGCGCCGCACGCTGCCCGATACGACGTAGCGGACACCGTACTCCCGTCCGATGGCGCTGGTCGGCTGTTCGCTTCCGCGCAACCGCGCCGAAGCGGAGCGCGACATGACGCGCAGGCCCGAGAGCTTCGAGAGCGCGACAATGACCTCTTCGCCGAGTCCGTCCGCGAACTCCGCCGTCTCAGCTGCGTCGCCCACCGCGCTGAACGGGCGCACCACCAGTGACACGAGCGCCGGGGCGGACACCTTGGCGTCGCCGAGCGCATCGAGCAACGCCGCCCCGAATGCCGCAGCGGACGCGTGGCGATCGCGCGCATCAAGCGCCAGCGCGCGGCTGATGGCCTGGTCGAGCGAGTCCGGTACGTCGCTGCGCAGCGCGCGGACGCTCGGCACCGCGCCGGTCAGTCGCCGAGCGAGCGTGGCCTGCAGGGTCGCCGCGCGGAACGGCGGTGTCCCCGCGAGCATCTCAAACAGCACGCAGCCCAACGCGTACACGTCGGCCGCGGGGCCCACGGCAACGCCGTCGGTGAGCTGCTCCGGACTGATGTAGTCCGGCGTGCCAATGAACAGCCCCGTGCCGGTCAGCGCCTGCGTCGCGCCACCAGCGGCCAACGCAATCCCGAAATCGGCGACCAGCGAATGGCCGTGGGCGAGCAGCACGTTCTCCGGCTTGATGTCGCGATGCACGACGCCCCGGCCGTGGGCATAGTCGAGCGCATCGGCCACTTCGCGGGCGATCTGCACGGCCGACTTGAGATCCAGGCGCGATTCCCGCTGCATGCGGGCCCGGAGCGTCTCGCCCTCGATGAGCGGCATCACGAAGTGCAAGCGACCGGCCGCGATGCCGGAGTCGAACACCGGCACGATGTGGGGATGGTTGAGGCTGGCTGAAAGCCGGATCTCGCGAGAGAACCGTTCCCCTTCCCGCAACTCCGACTCCTGCGTCGTCAGCACTTTGATGGCGACGCGACGCCCGTGGCGGGTGTCGTCCGCCGCGTAGACCGCGGCCATCCCCCCGCGCCCGATTTCCTCGCGAAGGTCGTAGCGGCCGCGGAGCGCGTCCCGCAGAGCGAGGACCTGATCAGTCATTGAGAGGCATGAGGTGAGGCGGGGAACCTAGCACCGGCGAGGGGCTGGGTACTACCTGAGGCGGAAGCCTCGTCGGCGCGCTCGCGACGGTCGCGGTCGGCGAGGGCGCTGCGGAGCCACTCCGGGACGTTCATATCTTAGGAGGGCTACTTGCCGAGCCGCTGACGCAGCTCGGTGAAGAGATTGTACGTAATGATGTGCACCGGGGCATTGGCCTCGAGGTCATCGACCGTGCGGGCCATCAAGAAG
>CAYNDS010000359.1:0-2574 GCA_964395885.1 uncultured Solibacteraceae bacterium
GGTCGGAGGCCAACTGAGTGGGTCCGAAGTTCATCTCCAGGAGGCGACGGTACCCCTCATTGTCCGGCAATCCGATCTCGATCTTCTCGCTGAACCGCCCGCCTCGCAGCATTCGAGGGTCGATGCGAGAAAGGTCATTGGTTGTCCCAATCAGGAAGACCTGATGCTCGGAGCGAAGCTCGCTGATCTCGATGAGGGCTTGCTCCACCAGTTGAATGTCATGCTGGCTCCCATACCCTGTGACCGCCGGGAACAGCGCGTCCATTTCGTCGAAGAAGAGAATTGACGGCGCGTGTTCCCGCGCTCGGGCGAAGACGTCCGTGAGTCTTCTGACGGATCCGCCTACTGCTCCTGACAGGACATCGCTCGGCGTGATGGGATAGAAGCTACGCTTTGCTTGGGAGGCGATCAATCGCGCCACCAAGGTCTTGCCGGTCCCCGGTTGCCCAACGAGCACCAGGCCGGTAGGCGCAGGGACTCTGAGTTGCTCCGCAGTTCCAGGCGCGAGCAACCGGAGAATCGCCTTGATGTCGGAAACCACAAGATCCGGAAGGACAACGTCATCCCAGTTCACAACTTCAACCTGAGGCCGATCCTTGCCGCCGGATTCTTCGAGCGCTGCCACAATGTCCTCGTCCTTGACTGGACGTCCGGCGGCCTGCAGGATGGCTCGGTCAACCAGTGCCCGCAACCGGGCGGGACTCCACCCGGGCGTCCGCCGCGCAATCTCCGCTATCGCCGGCGCAGCATGAGCACCGGTCTTCAGCATGCTTGTAAGGATGGCCTCCCGTTCTACCTGGTTCGGGAGGTCGAGTCTCAACTTCAAGTCGAAGCGGCCGTCGCGAATCAAAGTCGGCTCAAGGCCGTCCAGGCTGTTTGTCGCCGCCATGATCAGCAGGCCATCCAGGGATCGATAGCGGTCGATCGACTGCATCAGTTGGGTGGTGACCGCGTTGTACTCGCGCCCTCCACCTCCGGCGTCCGTGCCGATGCCCTGTGGTTGTTTCCGGCTACCAATCGCATCGATCTCGTCGAGAAACAGAACGGCGGGCCGGTGCAGAGCCGCCGACTCGAACACGCGGCGGATCTCGCCGGCCGTGGAACCAACCCCGACGCTTAACAACTCCGGACACCGCACATGGTAGAAGTTGACCCCGAACTCACCCGCCGTGGCCTCGGCCAGTAGATTCTTCCCGGTTCCCTGAGGTCCGTATAGCAACACGCCATTTCGAACAACGCCGTGACGACTTCGTCTAAGGCGGTTCTCTGCCGCCAGAGAAATCTGTTGCTGGGCGTACTTTGATCCTCCAAGATCCTGATACCTCTTGCTGGGGGCCTCGGCCACGGCTGAAAGCTGAGCAACACCTGCTGTTTGGCTGGTTGCTATTGGCCGACGTCGTATACGAAGCGAGGAGAGCGCCCAAATCATTAGGCCCGCCATCCCAAGAAACCAGAGCAAATCGCTCCACGGACGAAGCCTCGGGATTGCCTCCACAACCATGTCCAGTGCCGAGGATAGTGCGGCGATTGAGGTCACAAACACGAACAATTTTGCAACCAGCAACACCAGCCGCGGTGTCGGCCTCGGCAGCAATAACAGGATGGCCCAACTCACGCCGAGTGCGACCGGGTTGTCGCGGCGGTCAAGGATCAGGTAAAGGAAGAAGTACTCACCAACGACAATTGCCGTGCCAACGGTGGCCCGCCACAACCACGCAGACCGCTCATCCGAACTAGCGCTTCGGCATCTGGTGTACAAGTAGTTGGATTCCGCCCCCAGGGCTTCCACACCACGGCGCAAGCGCTGGCCCACCCAGTACGCCAGCCCCCAATTCCCAGCTTCGGAGCCGACCGCTCGCGGCATGCGGAGTATTCCTTCCGAACACCCCCAGAATAGCCGCTTCGCCGGAAATCCTGAAATCGTTTGATCCTAGCTTACGGCTGAGGAGGTGGGGGAGGGTCCTGCCTCGGATTGCTCATCTGCAGCAAGCGGTTCATCTGCCGCATCTCATTGCGCAACTCGATCATCTCCGCCAGTTCTTGATCGGACAGCCCCATCCGACGCGCGGTCTGAGAGGTTGCCGCTGGTGTCTGGCGCTGATCGCCAGATGGTCCTGCATCCTGCGGACGGGATGTTCGGCCTGCTTCCGCCTGATGCAGAACTAGATAGAAGCGAGTATTGGCCGGTACTGTCACGACGATGTTCTGCTGGTACGCCAAGCGCGCCATCTCCTGCTCGCCCGCCAATGCCACGTTGGAAGCAATCCGCTCGCGGAGGAGGATCGAGTTGTCGATACCGCCGGTGAGCCCCCTCCCACCGACCGCAAAGGCCGCAATCGTGCCCACGCCCGTCAATGCCCGTGTCAAGAAACGCTTGCCGTGGTTCTGGCCTGACACATCTCCTCGCAGAGCCTGTCGCTGCATGCCGAGAGCGGTTCCCGCAATCTCTTCAACTTCACCATTCGGGAACTCCAGCGAGTGGAACTTGAGCGTTACCCACCCCTGTGGTGTCGCGCCTGTGAGTTCACCGTAAGCCTTCGTGCCAGCCGGCACCACGATCTGCCCAGCGTCTTC
>CAYNDS010000360.1:0-2550 GCA_964395885.1 uncultured Solibacteraceae bacterium
GTATAGAACTGGTGAAGGCCGACCTGGGTGACGCCGCCGCTCTGCGTCCGGCGCTGGAAGGGGTGGAGCGCATGCTGCTGATCTCCTCCGCGGCACCTGACATGGGCGACCTGCAGGACGGGGTGGTGGATGCGGCAGCGGCCGCGGGCGTGCGCTTTCTGGTGAAGCTTTCCGGGCTGGACGCAGGTGCCGATCCGTCCATCAACCTTGCGCGCTGGCACGGGCAGACGGAGGAGCGGATGCGGCGTTCCGGCATGGGGCATTGTTTTCTGCGGCCAGCCGGCTTCATGCAGAATCTGTTGGCCTTTGCGCCGGCGTTTCAATATGGGGTGCTCGAAACCTGCCGCACGGATGGCGAAGAGGCGCTCGTCGACGCGCGGGACATTGCCGCCGTGGCCGCAGCGGTGCTGGAGTGCGGCGCGGCCCCTTCCGAGGCGTTGTCGCTGACCGGGCCGGAAACGTTGACGATTGACGCAATCGCGGCACGGCTGTCGGAGGTGGCGGGCCGGCCGCTGCAGGTCGCACGGGTCTCCGAGGACGCGTATCTGGCCCGGTTGCTGGGCTTTGGCCTTCCGGAGTGGATGATCGAGGATCTGATCGCTTGGGGACGCCAGAAACAGCCCGTTTCGCCGGCGGTCGGCGAGGTTCTGGGTCGGCCCGCGACGCCGCTGTCGCAGTTTCTGGCCGACCACGCGGCCGTATTTCGCGGCTAGCGCTTCAGAACCAGGGTCAGCCCATCGCCCATCGGCAGCAGGCAGTGCCACACGCGATCGTCGGTGGGCAGAAACGCGTTCAGCTTTTGCAACGCGACGGTGTTTTCATCCGTCGAATTCGTGTCGGCTACCTGACCGCTCCAAAGCGTGTTGTCGATGGCGAGGAGTCCGCCGGGGCGGAGGCGCGGCAGACAGGCTTCGTAATAGGCACGGTAATTGCTCTTGTCGGCGTCAATGAAAACGAGATCGAACTGCTCTTCCGCCGGGAGGGACGAAAGGGTGTCCAAAGCCGGTTGAAGGCGGAGTTCAATCTTGTCGGCCACCCCTGCCTCCGCCCAGTAGCGGCGCGCCACGGCGGTGAACTCCTCACTGACATCGCAGGCCAGCAGGCGCCCGTCCCTGGGAAGCGCGGCAGCGATCGCGAGTGAGGAATAGCCTGTGAAGACGCCGATCTCCAGAACCCGGCGCGCTTGCGTCATCCGGGTGAGGAGGCCGAGAAAATGGCCCTGTTCCGGGGTGATCTGCATCCGGGCCAGCGGGAGGAGGGCGGTTTCGGCGCGCAAACGCTGCAAATAGTCCGGTTCTGGCGGAGAGACTTGGCGGATGTAGTGAACTAGCTCGTCAGTGAGCTGAAGATGGACGTGCGACATGGGAAGAAGCTACCACAGGGATCGAACAAAACCGGAAATGGGAGCGAAGAAAAGGTCGATATGCGGGACGAGGGAAGTGGAGCTTTTGGGTCCCTTGCCAATCTCCACAGCCACGTTTACAATGGCGGTTTTCGACAGCGCTCGCGCGCCTGAGGCAATGACAGGTCAGATCGACACTCGACGCCCCGGCTGGTTGGATGACTCCGACCCGCAAGCCCCGCAACGCGAGGCGGCGATGTTCTACGGCCTCTTCCTTCGCGGCCATTCGGCAGAGGCGTTGCGCCGCGACATCGAGCTGCCGAAGTCGACTGTCGACAAGATGTTGAAGCGCAAGCCGTATGAGGACGAGTTCAAGGAATCGATTGAGCGCGTCTACCACTACCGGCGGCGCGTGCTGGCGATTTTCGACGAACTGGTGCTGAATCAGAAGACGCGCCTGCGCCTTCAATAAAAGTTCAGTCACCTTCGACGAGAATAAATTAAGCCCTCTGCATTCATCACGTTCTCTTTTCCCCCCAGTTGAGGGCGGCCCCGGCTGCGTCATTCTGTCGGCGGAGATGCCGCCCTGCGAAACAGCCGATTACTCACCATCATTGCCCAGGACCCCAGCGTCCGTGTGGGCGGCCGCATCGTCCGGGCGCGCATCCGCGTGCCGATGGAACCGTTAAGCGACGGCCCCCGCGGCTCTCGCATTCACGTCATCGACTACGACGCGACGACCCAGACCCTCTACTCCCCTTGGACGGCGGAGATGGAGGACCCTTTCGTGGACGCCTCCGACGAAGTGCTGTTGAGCGACCCGCGCTTTCACGGACAGAACGTGTATGGCATTGCGGCGCGGACGCTGGCGCGGTTTGAGTCGGCACTCGGGCGGCGTGTACCCTGGGCCTTTCGCAGCCACCAGGTGAAGGTGGCTCCGCACGCCTTTGCCGGGGCCAATGCGTTCTACTCCCGGTCAAGTGAGGCGTTGCTGTTCGGCTACTTCCCCGCCCGCGGCGAGGGGCACGTCTTCACCAGTCTGGCGCACGACGTGGTGGCGCATGAGGTGGCACACGCGTTACTGGACGGTTTGCGGCAGCGGTATGCCGAACCGTCGAACCCGGACCAGGCCGCGTTCCACGAAGCGTTCGCGGACGTGGTAGCGGTGCTGAGCGTGCTGTCGCTGCCGGAAGCGATCGCGAGCGCGG
>CAYNDS010000361.1:0-2538 GCA_964395885.1 uncultured Solibacteraceae bacterium
TCTCAAGACAGTGGCCTTCGCCTGGAATCAGGAAAAGCTCGCGGAGAACGCCCAGCGCATTCAGGAACTCGGCGCCGAACTGCATCGCCATCTTGCCAATTTCTCGGAGCACTTCACCAAGCTCGGGAAAGAGCTGGAGACCGCGGTCAAGGCCTACAACAGCGCCGTGGGAACCTACGAAGCCAGCCTGATGCCGGGGGCGCGCCGCCTGGAAGAGTTCAAGGCCGCCGGACCAAAGGCGATCGCCGAACCGTCGCGCGTGGATCTGTCCGTGCGGGACGTGCGCCAGCAGTCGCTCAACCTCGACCGGTAGTCACGTCGGCCACTCTAACGTTCCGGTCAAGGCCGCGGCATTCGGCACCTGTTCCGCTTCCAGCCACGCATCGAACTGACGCGCAATCCGCTGCGGCGCCTCCGGATCCCAAAAGCTGGCGGTGCCCACTTCGACCGCGCTTGCACCGGCGACGAAGAACTCGGCTGCGTCGGTGCCCGTGCTGATGCCGCCCAAGCCGACGATCGGAATCCGCACGGCCCGAAACACGTCCCACACCATCCGCAGGGCAATCGGCTTGATGGCCGGGCCGGACAGGCCCCCGGTGCCCGCGCCCAACCGCGGACGGCGCGTACGCAGGTCGATGGCGAGCGACAGGAAGGTATTCACCAGCGACAGAGCGTCGGCGCCCGCCTCCTGCGCCGCCTTCGCCACCGTGGCGATGCTGGTGACATTCGGAGAAAGCTTCACCAGCATCGGGCGCTTGGCAACGGCGCGAACGGCGCGCACCAGCAAATCCAGCTCACACGGGTCCGCGGAAAACACCATCCCGCCATGCTTCGTATTCGGACAGGAGGCGTTGATCTCGTAGGCGGCAATGCCGGGCGCGTCCTCCAACACCCGCACCACCTCTACGTAGTCCTCAATGGCGTATCCGAACACGTTGGCAAAGACCGGAACGTCGTACGGCTGCAGGGCTGGCAACTTCTTGCTGACGAACTCCCGAACGCCGACATTCTGCAGCCCGATCGAGTTCATCATCCCCGCTTCGGTTTCCCACAGCCGAGGCTCCGGATTGCCGCGCATGGGCTCACGCGACAGCCCCTTCACCACCAGGCCGCCGAGAGCGTTCAGATTCGCGACCGTCGCAAACTCGAGCCCGTATCCGTAGGTTCCCGACGCGGCAAGGACGGGGTTCTTCAACGGGATCCCGCACAGTGTAGTGCGCAGCCGCGGCGACGTCATGCGAGGCTTCTGATCCGCTCCCAGGCGGCGGCAACGTCCTCTCGCGTCGTCTGCCAGTTGCCGATGGCGAAGCGAATGGTCAGCTTGCCGTTCAGCCGCGTGCTGGACAGGAAGGCGAAGCCTGAGGAGTTGATGGTGTCGACGATGCGCTGGCTGGCTTCGTCACCGTCTCGATGCCGGAAACACACCAGCGAGAGATCCACGGGCGCCGCCACCTCGAACCGCGCGTCCTGCTCAATCTGCTGCTTCAGCCACTGCGCATCCGCGTTGTGGGACCGCAACATCGCCGCTGCACCGTTCCGCCCGTAGGCGCGCATGGCAAACCACATCTTCAGCGCCCGAAACCGTCTGCCCAGCGCCACCGAATAGTCGGAGTAGTTCACCAGCCGCGGGTTCGCCTCGGTCCGCAGGTAATCAGGCGTCAGCGAGATCGCATCCCGCAACGCCTCCTTGCGTCGCGTGTAGAGGACGCTCAGATCGACATTCACCAGCAGCCACTTCATCGGGTTGATGACGATCGAATCGGCCTTCTCCCAACCGGCGAACATCCACCCGCACTCCTCCAGCAAGGAGGCCGGACCAGCATACGCCGCGTCAACATGTACCCACAGCCCGTAATGATGCGCCAGCGGAACAATCGCGCTCACCGGATCGATGCTCGCCGCCGGCGTTGCGCCAATCGAAGGCACGACGCAGCAGGGGACTTTGCCCGCCGCCAAGTCGTCCTCGATTGCCTGCTTCAGCAGCTCCGTGCGCATCGCGAACCGCTCGTCGACCGCGATCTTCCGGATGTTCTCCTCGCCGAAACCCAGCGCCAGAGCGCCCTTCTCCACCGAGGAGTGCGCCTGGTTGGAGGTGTAGATCACACAGTCATGCCGTGCGCCGTGCTTGCGCGTTTCCGGTTCGACGAACTGCCGCGCCGCAATCAAGGCGTGCATCGTGGAGATGGACGCCGTGTCGAAGACAATCCCGAAGTACTCCGGAGGCAGTCCGAACCACTGCCGCAACCAATCGACCGTGCGATGCTCCAGTTCCGTCAATGCCGGACCGGCGGTCCAGACGATGCCGTTCTGATTCAGCGCCGCCGCCAGCAACTCCGCCAGGATGGACGGGGGCGTCGAAGAGACGGCGAAGTAGGAGAAGAATCGCGGGTGATTCCAGGCAGTAGAACCCGGAACGATGACGGACTCGAAATCCGCCAGCACCTGCTTCATCGGTTCGGCATCTTCGGGCGCCGACGTGGGAATCGCGTCGAAGATCTCGCCGGGTGCCACCTCCGGCAGCACGCGCCGGTCTCGAAT